>JALRLQ010000047.1 GCA_023254365.1 Candidatus Poseidonia sp.
CCATTTCGCTCATGAGCAAAATCACTTGGTCGCACCCTTCAATCGTGCATTGCGGCTTTCCTGCATACGCACGAATGGGTGGGAGAGGGACGCCCTGTTGAATCAAGGAAATGGCGGGCAAGCGGTCGTCAACCAGACCACCGACAAATTCCAATTCCAAGTTCTCAATGAGGTAGTGAGCAACGATGCTGGACACCATCCCGACGCTTGGAAAACAGGTGATGACCATGGCGTTCTCGGTTTGTATGTCCGTGTTGATACGAAGGCTTGGAGCATCCATGCGTTGTGCTGGCCCACGATACCCTTCAAGACTTCCCCTCAAGGGTCACCAAACCTTCTTGATGCTTGGGTCAAACCAAACGCCATGGACGGCGACGGGCAAGAAGCACCTCGCCAACACCAACTCTCTCCATCGGCTTGGAACCGGTTTGAGACGTGCCCTCGCATGTACTGGCTGAGTCGCCAACGTCTTCCTCGAAAAGCGGGGATGGCGGCTTCGTTGGGCACCGCTGTGCACGCCTCCATCGAAGATTTGCTCAACATGGATGTGGGCGGCCGTGCCGGTGAGGAGGCGGGATGGCTTCCGCTAACCGCTGAAGGCTTCCTGAAAACACGGTGGGAGGAAGAGAAAGCAGCCTTCATGGCGACCCCGCGGCGACCCGAGTGGAAGGATGCCAAATGGAGCGAAGCCAAACAACAACAACACGGCGGCATCGTTCTGTTGCTGGACCATATCGGGGCTCGTCATCTCGGTCATGAACAGGTGACGGTGGCTCTATGGAGGCACTTGCAGTCGCTGACCATCGCGGTCGAAGGCGAACTCAAGACCGGTGATGGCCGCCTGATGGGTCGCTTGGACTTGCTGTTTGCCGACGTGGATGAAACGGGGGAGATGAAGGGATGGCTTGTGGCTGATTTGAAGACAGGCAACGCACCAACCAAGGCGTTGAAGCCCGAAGTGAATCGTCAGCTACGGATGTATCGAGACATCCTGCTCGCCAACAACCCCTCCGCACCGACCGTGCGAACCGAAGGGTGGTACACCAAAACCGCCTCGAAATGGGCGGCTGAAGGTGAAAGCGTGCTGGCCGATGCCTACGCTGCTTGGGAAGCCACCCAACCAACCCCCGTTCCACTCGATCCCACACCCGGCCCCGACTCTTGCGGTGGATTCTGCGATTGGAAGGCGTGGTGCCCTCACTGGTGGAGTTGGCGCAAGGAATCTGGAACCCTGCACCAAGGGGATTTTTGCGATGCCGTCGTTCTTCTCCACCGCTACGAGGAGACCACGGGAGCGGCCGTCCTCGAGTTGTGCGAACCGCTGGACGAATCAGGCCGTGCGATTCCAACAGGGCAACAAGTGGCAGCACGGTTTGACGGGCGTGGCAAAGAGGTGCTGGAAGCCCTGCAAGCCTCGGGCCATCAAGGTCCGATGTTTCTCGGGTCGGTCATGGCGAGCAGAGGAACGTGGCGTATCGGCTCGTGGTGCGATGTGCTTCCCTGGTCGCCGTTGCCGGACGGCGTGGCTCACGACCGCTCTGCGGATTGAAGGTGCTCGCTGATTCGTTCCTTGCTCTCTTCGCACTCAAGGCCACTTGGCGAGAGCAACCATGCGATGTACGACGGGTCGCTCGCCTGAATTTCAGAGAGGTACCGTCCACGATGACGGCCGAAGGAGATGACCATTTCGTCGCCATCCAGGCGGATTTTCCCAAGGGCATCCAAGGGCTCCAAATCGTTGAGTCCGGGTCCGAGTTCTGACGCGTCCTTGGTTCCATCACCGTGGACGATCCATCGCTCAAGTTCCACCAGTGAGCGTCGGAAGGCAGGGGCGTGTTCCACGGAGAGCCGCCAAAAAAGCAACATCGTCGCCGCCGCATCAGCCGCGGCCGTGTGAGCCGCTTCGAGGCGAATACCATGACGCTGGCACAACGCACCCAGGTTGTGCGGGCGAGGAAGGCGCAACCTGCGGACCAGTTCCAAGGTGTCCATGATCGCCTTTGGTTGCGGTGCTAAACGGCCCAAGCGTAGGAATTCTTTCTTCAGCATGGCGTAATCAAACGAACGAACATTGTGACCGACCAAGATGGCTCCCTCGATGAGTTCTGCCACCTCATCGGCCACCTCTGCAAACGGGGGCAGGTTTCGCACATCTTCGTTGTAGATGCCATGAATTCGGCTGGCATCAAGCGGGATGGGTACGCCGGGTTTGACCGTTCGTTCCACGTTCACCGCTGTCCCGTCGGAGAGGGTGCCGATGAGGGCCAACTGAACGATTCGGTCGTTGTTGGTCGAAACACCCGTGGTTTCCAAGTCGAAGGCCAAGACTTTCTCTCCTTGGAAAAGGTCCTGTCCCATGACGAAAGAACGAACGACACCCTCTTTGAACATCACTCCTAAACCTCATGGCCCTCACGACCCTTCATGGGCTTGCGAGATTGGTTTCGAAAAACCTCCACATCCACCGAGCCGGTGACGGAGAATGTTTCCCAAGCCGACGAGGAAGAAGAACATCGCCGAGCCTTCGAAACGCTGCAACACGCTCGTGCCATGGAGGCCCAGGACTTGTTTGAGCAAGAAGAGCACGTTGGCGAGGAGAAGGCTGCGGTGGACGCTCCTTACGATGCCGGACAAACCGAAGTCGAAGCGCTGCTGGATGAGGAGGAAGGCACCTCCTTCACGAACGTGGACGAGGTTGAAATCGCCGATGTCTCCGCGTTGGATGACCCGTACGAATCTGCTCGGGTTGAAGGCGACCTCCCTGCCACCGTCTCGTTTGAGGATGAAGAAAACGACGCTTCTGTTTAATCACGGTTCCCGAACCATTAGAAAGGGTGAGGGAAGCCTTCCGCTCGTGCTGCCGACGGCCCGACCTGTGCGTTCTGCCATCGGGTTGGTGGTGATGCTGATGTTCACCGTCCTTTCCGGGTGCCTTGGCGCCTTGGACACGACCGTTGACCCCCGTGCTTCGCTCGAAGCCTACCCGACGTTGATTCAGGAAGGTCAAATGGTGACCCTGGATGCCCGCGAGTCATCGCCTGTTGAGGGCGTTATCACGGGGTATGTTTGGGATTTTGGTGACGGAACCACTGCAGAAACGGTTGTGGGTTTCACGTCCCACTCCTATCTTCGCTACGGCCAGTACACGGTCCGTTTGACGGTGACCAACGACCAAGGAGGCACCGATGACGCCATTGCGTCCATCATCGTCAACGGCGCCCCAACCATCAACATCACCATGCCCAGCAGTGTCCGCGCCGGTGATGCTGCCTTGCTTGACGCATCAGCATCGTTCGACCCCGAAGGCGATGAATTGACTTATGCGTGGGATTTGAACGCTGCAGAGGACAGCGACGGCGACGGTGACCCGACCAACGATGCCGACGAGACCACACCAACGGTGCTCGTGGACACCACCACCTCTGGACTGATTTTGGGGATGCTTCGCGTTGACGATGCTGGCGGAGCGTTTGCGGTTCAACCGTTCGCCCTGAACGTGACCACCCGTACGTTCAGTGTCACGTGGGTAACGGAAACCGTCGAAATGTCGTGGAATGAATACCTCGACCAAGGCGAAACCTGGTCTGGAAACATCACACCTGGTGAGCGAGGGCGAGTGATGGGCTTCAACGCTGTCCTGGAATTGAATCGAGATGTGGCTCCACCGCATGACAATTTCACGTTGGCTGTTCAGATTGTGGACGACAACTATCGCCGATCCGTGGAGACCGAACCCGGGAATTATTCCACCAACGACCCCGCTCGAGCCGAGATGAACGAGGACGCGATGAATGTACCCGGCGAGGACGGCATGTACACCTCCGACTCAGCGGAAGAATTGCTTCGCTGGCTGTTGTCTTCTCGAGAGGCCAACCGAGGCCAAGGAACGTGGATTTGGTCGGTCGTCGCCAAACAGTCGGACCCCGATGCCCTTATCGGCGAACTTGACCCCGACCCAGGAAACGATTGGAGTCTGAAGGTGGAAGTGATTATCATGCGACCGAGCCTCACCGAGGTCGCCGTTGGAGATTCCAACGAGTGAAAGCGAAAGGGGTATGAAGCGGCGTTGCTTGGCTTGGGTTGGTTACGATGGTTGACACGGTAGAAATCGGACGTGTGACGCTTCGAGACACGGTCTCCCTCGATCTCTCCGTTTGGATGCATCACCCTGACGACTGGGATTTCCGTCCAGCCCTGAGCTACGCTGGCAACACCCTCACCATCCGTTGTGCCAACGAGGGCACGACTCTGGCGTCCGTCGTTTTGGACGACGAACAAGACGAAGCCCTTCAGCGAGACCGCGTTGCGGAATTGCGGGTCAAATTCCAAGTCCACGGCATGCACGGCCGCCTCAACGACATCCACCCCATCATCGCCGACGGAAAGGCGAAGAAGTTGGCGACGGCGAACTGGAAGACCACCCAGTCCGTTTCCTTCGAGTGAAGTCCCAACGAATCTTTCATAACGGTTCACTTGGATTTTGCCGTTTATGTCTCAACATCAAACGAAAGGCAAGCAAAAACAGGCACGATTTGAGCGTCTTTGCGTTGAAATTCGGCGGTTTGTGATGGCCAACCCGGGATGCTCTGCACAAGCCATCGTGGCCAACCTCAACCACGACCAAAAGCTCAGGAATCACGGGCTTACGCCTCGGAAAATTGGTTTCTTCATCACGCGAAATCTCCGCCAATCGCTCACGTGGTGGCAAGATCACCGAGCAGGCCGACGCGTGTACGGCCCGGTGCCCGATGAACCCCCGCAGAATTGAGGGGAACATCGCTTTGGAAGCGAGTGGCTCATGTAGGGCTCCGCTTTGACCACCACCATGGAGGAGCCTCGCGTCGCTGCCTACTTTGATTTGGACGGCACGCTGCTCAACGCCTCAAGCGAGAAAACACTCACTGCCCACCTCGCCAAAAAGCGCCCCTGGAGGATACCATGGGGCGCGCTTGCATGGACGTCCGGCTTCTTCTCCAATCTTCTACGCGGGCGGGCTGTTTACGATGCGGCGCGCAATCGCGGCCACCTCTCCCTTGCGTCCTGGGATGTTTTGACGGCGTATTCGGACCACCTCGCTGAACACCATCTGAAATCCCACATTCCCGCTGAGGCCTGGGAGCGATTGCAATGGCACCGTGAACAGGGGCACCGCTTGGTCCTCGTCACCGCCACCGTGGCGCCGATGGCCGAAGCCATGGGCCGGGTGCTCGGCATGGACGCGGTGTATGGATGCGGTCCTGCCCAACGCACGGGCCGGTTGTCTGGTTCCGAGCGAGGTTGGAGCGTCCCTCGTCGAAAAGGAAAGGTGCCGGTGGTTGAAGCGGACGCTCGAGATCACGGCCACGACCTCTCCTTGTGCTACGGTTACGGTAACACCTTGGCCGATTCGTGGTTCATGGAACGGTGTGGACATCGCATCGCCGTGAGCCCCGAAGGCGCCTTACGTCGCCATGCAAACGCAAATGGATGGGACATTGTCGATTGGCCGTCGTGACTTTATATCCCCTTACGGATGAAGTCTTTCATGTCCTTTCTCAATGACATTTTTGGTGAAGCCTTGAATTCAGAACCCACCTATCCATCAACCCAAGTTGAGCGTCGAGTTGACCTGTTTGAGAACATGGTCAAGCGGGCTCAAGCAATTGAGCGCGCTGCAGAACTCGTCACCGACATCATCGAGAAAAACGAGAAGCACATGAAGTTTGACGACGAGGGCCACCTCATCGTCGTTGGCAGGTTGGCTCTTTACAAAGTGGACATGAAAGGCTTCCTGGTGAAGATGACCAACCCGTTTTCCTACCATTCCTTTGACGTCGTTGAAGTACACCCAAAGCGTGGTTTGGTGAAGAAACCCAAAACCGCCTGCGTGCAAGTTCGTCAGCAGGACGACATGCCCGCCTACGATTTGATGGCAGGCTACCTGCTGGGCCTGCTCAACGACCATGTCACCTGGCTCCAAGAGGGCATGCAGCCACTGCAACGAACCCTCTTCGAGCTCTACGGACTTCACCCCTCACCGCTCACCCAAACACTGAGCCAACACGTTGAGGACACGGTGAATGGAGCCTTTGACTTCGCCAACGATTCCATCACCTTTGATGGAACCAACGGTTGGAAATGGAGGTTGAGTTTTGGCCAACCGCTTGCTCGAGGCTTCAAAATTGAATACCAAAAGCCACGCCAAAGCTGGTGGAATCCGCTGTTTGAAGACCACGTCAAGGAAACCACAGGCCACTACATCATGAACGGGTTCTTCGAGACCGTGTCCCACCTCTCCCAGTGCCCTGAAATCCTGAAGACCGCTGATGAATGGGACACCGACCCCATTTTCATCCGTCGCATCGCCACCGATTACCCGCCACTGGCCAAAGCCCTGGTGGCCAACGTCATCAACGACGAGGATTACGATCCGTACCACATTCAAACCTACTACGATGACACCATCGACGAAGGTGACGCCGACACCGTGGCCATGCTTGACGACCACATTCGAATGCGCGCTCACGCTTACTGAGCGATGAATGGCGGCCCCACCGCGATTCGAACACGGGTTCGAGGCTCCGCAAGCCTCTGTGATATCCAAGCTACACTATAGGGCCGATTCGGGCGACTCGCCACCCCAATATAAGCGCGAGGGTGTTGGAGGCCCAAGGCCTTCCAAGGGTTCATGGACAACGTGCTCTTGCGTAAGCCATGGTGATGGAACTTGAGCGGACCGTCGAATTTTCCATGGTCGACCTCGCCAACATTGCATATTACCCTCGGATTTTCGACCTTGCCCATCGCTTCTTCGAAGCCACGTGGCCCGAGATATGCGGCCAAGATTACCCGTCTGTGCTCTACGAACGTCGTTTGGGCTTCCCCGTGGTTCACGTCGAATCGTCGTTTCTCCAACCTCTGAAGTACGGGGATACCATTCACGCCGCCATCACCATCGCTCACCTTGGCACCACCTCGTTGGTGTGGCGCTATCGGTTCACCAATCAAGACGGGCAACCGGTGTGGCAGTCCAAACAAACCACGGTGTGCGTGAGCATGGACACGATGGAACCAACGGTCATTCCCGACGACATGCGAGATGGACTTGCTCCACACATTGAAGTGGAGGACGAAGCATGAATGAAGACCTTCTTGGTCCCGTGCGCCCCGACGAAAAAGGACCGAGAACCATTGCCTTGTTGTTGCTGCTGAGTTCACTGGTCGTCTTTGGAATGGCCTGGCAGGACTGGCAACTTCACAACGACGGGTTGACCGATGAAGAGATCGAGACCTTCCTCAAAACGCCGAACAAACAGGAGGGCGAGCCCACCACGGTCGAACAGTATCGGGCCTTCGAAGAAGGTGTCAGGGACGCCAACGGTTACCTGATTCGAAGCGTTGCCTTGTTCACCACGGCCGGGAGTTTGTTGGTGGGTGCGCCCATGTTGTACAGGCTGCAACGTCGCGGGGCTCAACTCTGTGTTTTCGGCGCAAGTGTCGGCCTTGCGGGCGGTGTGCTCGGAAGTGTCCTCATCAATCGCTCCGCCACCGACCATCTTGGCGAAGCCCTCATGCTGACCTACGAAATCTGGGTGTACCTGTGTGGAACGCTCATGGGACTCTGTCTGGCCATGGCTGCTCTCCCACTGCTCAACGCACGGGCCAAACTGGCTTTACATCCAAGAGTGGTGTTGGCCGAGGACGAATGATCACGCTTCGGGCTTCGGCCATTTCTTGGCGAGCGCCTTTCTCAGGTCATCGTCCATGATGGCGTTCCACCAGTCACTGCCCTGCCAGATGGCGTACTTGCCTCGGATGCCTCGAAGGTCCGCTCCTTCAAACTGGCAGTTGCGGAAGTTTGAGAGGTTCAATCGCGCTTTACGAAGGTCAGCACCCCGGAAGTCGGCGTGATCAAACGCCGATTTCATCAAATCGGCTTCAACCATTGAAGCTCGTCGAAAATCACAATGGGTAAAATCCCCCTCTGTTAAATCCGCTTCATCAAGAATGCATCGCCGGAACGAAGAGCCGGTAAATCGTCCCTTGCGAAGAACGGTCTTGGCGTGGTTTTGGAAGGAATAATCGACGACCACAGCTTCCTCAGCCGTGCTTTCATCATCACGAGGGTCGCCTGCACCACCGCCCGACATCACCATGTGTTCACCTCAAGCACGGGAGCGCTTGTCGAGGTGTGCTTGGCCTTCCGGTGTAAGGATTGCGAATCGGTTCTTGTCGTCTCGCCCGTTGGGCACAACGAGAAAACTTCGCTCTTTGAGTCGGTTGAGGTAGAGGGAGAGGTTGCCCGGCGGGTCAATGCCGGCGTCGCTGAACAGTTCGTTGACCACCCGGGGAGGGCTGTCCTCAATGCCTTCAACATCTCGAAGATAGTGAATAGCCCCCAAGACTTGGTCGGGCTTGCGGGTGAGCGCACAATTTTCGAGAAGGGCGCGGAAGGCCGAACCTCGCTCAGGCAAACCGGCTTCCCGGGCTGCTGTGACGGCTGCTTCAAGCGCCTGCTCACGGGCTTCACGGATGCGCTCGAGCAACATCGTCCACGTGTGCTCGGTCTTGGTTTGCGCCAACTGTTCGTCAATTTGGATGGCTGCGCCTTCTAGGTCGATCTCTATGTCGCCAGCCTGTACGGTGAACCTCAATCTCCACGCCCTCACCGATATTGAACGACCTATCATTCATAACATTATGTTGTGAAAATTGATACATTTTCAGCCAAAAACGAAGGTTCACGAAGGCGAAACCGACATAACAGGGTGGAAGCCACATCTGGCTGAGGGCTTGACATGCTTCGTCGCGAAACACTGTGTTTTTTACTCGTGCTTTTCTTCATCGCCCCTGCGTGGTCGGTCATGTTCGCGCAGGCTCAAGGAGGAAGTATCTCCACGTTTTCATCGGGAACCGCTGAAGAAACGGTGACGGTTTCATCGGGTCAACACGGGGTTGTTGGTTTTGAACTGCAGCGAAACACGACGGTTACCGGAGCCACGTTTTTCATCAAACCCGATGCCAGCGGCTCAACGCCAGGGTCCATTGATTTGGACGTCAACGGGGATGGCCAATTCGAATGGACCTTCAACCAGACGGGGTACGGGAATTTCGGCCAACAAATCGAGTTCACCAACGGTGCCACCACGGCCACCCTTCCAATCATGCCCAACACCGGCGCCGTCAGTAACCCCCTCTCTCCCTCGTTTTACCTCCCCGAAGGAGCGACCGTTTCCAGTTCCAGCATCGGCGTCGGTTTCGCTCCAAACCTCACCGGCGGTTTCTTCCCAACAGGGTACATTCACACCGCTGTGTCGGGGGACTTCAACGCTGACGGCCGAGACGATTTCGTGTTGCACTCTCGAAACGCGAATTACTCCACCACCAACGGTACCAACACCACCGTGGCCACCACCGGTCCTGCATTCCGAGTGCTCTCCTACGACAACGCCACGGGCATTCAACTCTCTTCGTGGGTGCCAACTTGCAGCAACGTGACCCGCACGATGAGCGCTGATGTCAACGGTGACGGGTACGATGATGTGATCAACTACGTCCCAGGCAGTCGCCGACTGTGCATTCACTTCACCAACAGCACCACGGGCACAACGTTCCAACCGGTCGTGAACGTCACCCATTCCAGCAGCATCAAAGGTCTCAGATTCATTGATTTCACCGGCAACGGCCAAGCAGAAATGGTTTCGATTCAAAACAGTGGTATCGTGTCGGTTGATGTGTTTAGCAACCGAACCAACACGTTCACCCAGCGAAGCTCACTGACCATCAACATCGCAGGAACGCAGACACCAGCCACACTCAACCACATGTTGCTCGACCATTTCAACGGCAGCGCCAACCTTCCCATTCTCATCGCTGTTGATTCCAACAACGACGGTACCGAAGTGTTCTGGTCCAACTCCAGCAATAGCGTAGTTGCGAGCGTGTCCACCATTTCCGGTATCTCATCGGACGCCATCGCTGGCGATTTTGACGGGGACGGCGACCTTGATATCTTGTCCTCACGCTCAACCGGCCATCGCTCCATCGAGAATGGAGTGAACGGCTGGAACGGCGACAACCACAACAACCTCGTGGATTTGACCAACGCCACCATTCTCGATTACAACTTTGACATGAACGCTACGGTGCTCATCCCCGTCACCGGTTCTCCTGACGGCAACCCCTCAACCCTCGAGGGCAACATCACGGCCTATGGATTCCAAAACGGCTGGAACACCGATAACCGCGTTCGCAGCCAAGCCTCCGCCATCCTCGAGCCGTGGACCGCACCTCGCGCCGTGTTTTTCGGTGATTTGGACGGTGACGGATTCAAGGAACACCTGGTTCTTGCCGGCGAAGGCACCCAACACGGCGTGTTTGTATCGGCCTGGCACCGCGTCGGATACGACGTTGATTCAAACGGGGAGGTCGATTTCAGTGCAGAGGGCTATGCCGGAAATGGAAGCAACGGCTTGTCCAGGCTTTCGGTTGTTGATCTCGAAGGCAACCTGACGGGCATGCTGAATTTCATGAGCAACGGCCTCAACTCCACCCCCGATGCCTACGGGGTGTCCATGAGCGAGGTGAACTTCAGCATGAGTTCGCTGACCGACGGCGAGTTTACGTTCTCCAACCTGAACATCGTTTATCTCGCCGATTTCCTCGTGAACACCAACCCCCACCTCTCCGGGAATCTGAGCAACGCCCTCAATCAGCAGATGACGGGAGGTACCGGAAGCTTCGTCGTTCCCTTCACGTTCAACACCACGCAAGACGGTTCGTTTGTCATCCACGCCCCGACCGTGTCCTATGTTGACGGGGCACCCAACATTGCGCTCCCGCCCACGCCGGTGTTGACGCTTGTCGAGGCCCAACCCAGTCGGGTCACCTTTGCGTGGCAAAACATGAGCGATTTCGGTGACGATTTGATGAACTTCGCTATCTATCGAGCCCCCACGGGCCAGAGCCCCAACACACAACAGGCCTATGCAACGTCTCCGATCAACCAATCCGTTGACATGAGCGTCCAACCCGGCGAACGGTGGAGTTATTGGGTGCGAAGCGTTCACGATTTCGGCGTAACCAGCAACCTTTCTTCCCCGCTGGATGTTGTGATTCCCTATCCTACGCCAAAATCCTACGTTCCAGACGTGGCTGCGCAAGACGTTGCCAACGACACGGGAGGAGCGATGCTCATTACGTGGGGGCAAGGTGATGTTTCCATCGAAAAGCATCGAGTGTACGTGTCGGCCTCCAACTTTTCATCCATCGCCAACATGACCACGACGCATGTGGTGGATGCCACCGTGCGTTCATTGGAAGTCCGTGTGGACAGCCTCGGCCAACCGCTGGTGGACGGTCAGCCCTACCACGTGGCTGTGGTTGGCTTTGACGAATACGGAAATGCGTCGGACAACGTCACGTCGTTCGGTCCGGTGTACACGCGCAACGACACAGCGCTGCCGACGACCCTTGAGGTCATGTACCGTGGATTTGCCGAGGAAACGTCCATTTCAACCGTTTTGCTTGCTCGTCAAGGTGCCTTGACGGTTGACGTTCACCTTCATCAGGACGGACGAGCCCTTGCTCAACACGAGGTGATGCTGCACGTTGTTGAGGGAACCAATCAGTACGATGTGTCGGCCACGACCGACGAAACAGGGCACGCCACCTTCGCGTACGACAAACTCGCCGAACTTGGTCCTCTCACCGCCGTTGGACCGATGCAACTGAAGGTGACCTTCGCCGGCTTTGACGCGGACCAAACGAGCCAACCCTTGCTCGGAGCATCCAACACCACCGAAGCCTTTGGCACCATACCGGTGTCCATTACCGGTGATGAGGTCATTGCCCTTGATGACGATCAGAAC
>JALRLQ010000048.1 GCA_023254365.1 Candidatus Poseidonia sp.
ACCATCGATGACGACAACGACGGTGTGGCCAACGAGGCCGACCAATGCCCCAACACCGCTACGGGGGCCATCGTTGACCAGTACGGTTGTGCCCTCGCTCAGAAGGACACCGACGGCGACGGCTACAACGATGCTGTTGATGCCTTCCCCACCGACGCCACCCAATGGTCCGATATGGACGGAGATGGTTACGGGGACAACGCCAGTGGCAACAACCCCGATGCCTTCCCAACCGACGGAAGCCAGTGGTCGGATGCCGATGGTGACGGCTACGGTGATAACGCCAGCGGCAACATGCCGGATGCCTTCCCCATGGACCCCACGCAGTGGTCGGACACTGACGGCGACGGCTACGGTGACAACGCCAGTGGCAACAACCCCGATGCATGGCCCTCGGACAGTACGCAATGGGCTGACAGCGACGGCGATGGCTACGGTGATAACCCAACCGGAACCAACGGGGACGCCTTCCCCACCGACCCCACGCAGTGGTCCGATGCAGACGGCGATGGCTACGGCGACAATCCAAACGGAACCACACCAGATGCGTTCCCTAACGACGGTACACAATGGGCCGACGGTGATGGTGACGGTTACGGTGACAATCCCAACGGCAACAACGGGGACGATTTCCCCAACGACCCAAGCCAGTGGAGCGATGCGGACGGTGACGGCTACGGTGACAATCAAGCAGGAACCAGTCCTGATGCCTTCCCATCTGATTCAACCCAGTGGAACGACACGGACGGTGACGGATACGGCGATAACGCAGCGGGGCTCAACGCTGATGCCTTCCCGAACGACTCGACGCAATGGCGAGACGCCGATGGCGACGGTTACGGCGACAATGCCAACGGGAACAACCCCGATCTTTGTCTAAACACACCTTCCGGTGAAGCCGTTGATGAAAACGGCTGTTCGGCCTCTCAACTCGACGCTGACATGGACGGTGTGAGCGATTCGCTCGATGCCTGCCCCGATACGCCAGCCGGCGAACCTGTTGACAATGTTGGATGCTCAAGCAGTCAAGAGGATGCGGACAACGACGGTGTCATGGATGCCTTTGATGCATGTGCAAACACCCCACTTGGTGCGGTTGTCGATGCTGCAGGATGTGCTCAAAGCCAGTTGGACACCGACGGTGATACCATCACCGACGACCGAGACCAATGCCCGACGACCACTGCAGGCACGCCGGTCAACGGCGTTGGTTGTGCAGCAACGGAACGTGACACGGACGCTGACGGTGTCGTTGATGCAAGCGATGTGTGCGACGCCACCCCGTTGAGTGAAGTCGCCGATGCACAGGGGTGCTCGCCATCCCAGAAAGACAGCGATGGAGACGGCATCAGCGATGACGTCGACAATTGCCCTGGAACCGATAACGACCTTCCAGTGGACCTGCTTGGCTGTGCAACCAATCAACGTGACACCGACAGCGACATGATTTCAGACGCCGAAGACGCTTGTCAGGCAACGCCTGCTGGCGAACAGGTGGATGCGCAAGGATGTTCGGATTCGCAAAAGGACACCGACAACGACGGCGTGACCAACGATGTTGACCTCTGCCCCGACACCGGCAATTCCCAAAACGTCGATGTTGATGGATGTTCCCAGCAGCAGAAGGATGACGACAAAGACGGCATCAAGAACCATCTTGACAACTGTCCCAACACCCCGGTTGACGAACTCATCGATCCGGTGGGCTGTGCCCTTTCGCAATTGGATTCCGATGGCGATGGTGTGAATGATGCCGAGGATGCGTTCAAGTTTGATGCCAACGAATCCGTCGACACCGACGGTGATGGTGTTGCTGACCGTTGGGATGCCTATCCAGAAGACGCTTCTCGTTCCCAGGCAGAAGCTGAGGAGTCCGGAAACGGTATCTTGTACGCCGTCATCGTCCTTCTCTTGTTGGCCCTCATTGGTGGGGGAGGATACATCTACACTCGCAAACCGGAATTGTCCTCAAGTCCCTTTGCACAAGCGGCTGCTTCGATGGACGCCGCTACTGAGCAGTACATGGGCCAAACGGAAAGCAAAGACCTTCCAAGTCTCCAAGAGGGACCGCATCAATGGGAAGAAAACGGCGTCCATTGGTCCCGAGATGCCAACGGCCAACTCTCCTACTACGATGCTCAGTCGGGTGCTTGGGTCGCTTACCAGCCGTGAAGAACCACGGTTGTTGGTCGGTTCCAGTGGCGTTCACGTCAAGACTTCGAGCAGGCGATCTTGCTCGGCAGCCATACGCAACTCCATGGCGATTCTACGCCCGCTTGACATGGGCTTCCGCCAGGTCGCGTTGCCGTAGGGGTGGCCAACACTGACGTGGACGTTCGTGCCGCCCCCGAGACGAGGAGCGACATCGTAGATGTAGTAGTTCATATCCTTGTCAATGCAGGTCTGAAGACAAAACGGACCAATGATGCCCGGGTCGTAGTGTTCCTTGCTGGCGTTGATGAATTTCTCTCCGAGTTCAAATGCTTTCTCGAGAAGGGATTCTCGGATGGTGGCCGTGTTGTGGCCAACCACGGTCATCTCTGGGATTTGCTGGTGAATCGGCATGGTCATTTGTTGAGGTGCTGGGAGGCGAACATGCCCGTCGAGCGAGGACTCAAATCGCCAATCAACGCCAAGCAATTCCAGACGCTCGCCTTCTTCAGCGAGAGGGCTGTAGAAGAAATTGAGGTTGAACACGGGGCCGATGACGTAGCGCTCAATTCGTGCACCGTCAAGTGAGGCTTGGTCGATGACCCCTTCTGCGAGAAGTGCAGCGGATTTCTCTTGGTATTCTTTGTAGGAAGCGCAGGTGAAGAAGCCGCGCTCGAGTTTCTTTTGGGCGTGATGAAGTTTCACGATAACGAGGCAATCAATGTCCTCTGGATTGTCAATTTTTTCGGGGTAGGGCAGACCGGCCTTTTCCAAGATCCAGTAGTAGTCTTGGTCTTCGGTTCGCTCTTCCATTCGCAACATGTTTCGAGACCCGAACATGGGAACATGGAAGTTGTTCTCAATATCGCCGATGGAGGAGTACGAAGTAAACGAGCGGTTTGGGATGTAAATGACGTTTCGCTTGCGCATTTCTTCCTGCATTTCTGGAGCGAGGACATCGTTGAAATCGTTGAGCACGATGGCCTTGTCAACCATGCCACGAACAACTCGACCGGATGAACTGCGTTGTGTTTTGAAATAATTCGCATAGGTTTTGTGACGGCCTTCTTTGCAGTAAGCCACGGTTGGAAACCCTTCCTCGATGGCTCCATCACAGATGTCCAAGGCAGAGTGGGAGGCCGTCATTCCGATGCGAAGTTTGAGGCGGTCGTATTCTTCAACGATGGCTGCGATGTCGGATTTCCCAATCATGAACCTCACGTCCATCCGTTGGCCTGTGTTGAGGGTCTTTGATGTGTTCGCCGTTGTTTTCTTCAGTCAAATCGCTGCAGTTGCATCAATTCGTCGGTTGACAACGTCTCTCCCGAGAGCAGTTTGGCCATCAAATTCTGTGTCTCATCGCTGGCTGCAGGTCGCTGACCTTCACCGGCACTGGCACCTCGCATAGCACGGAGGATGTCTTGGATGGAATGCAAACATCGTAGCGAGACGATGTAGAGGCTGTGCTCTTTGTCGGCCTCCTTTTTCGAGGTTCGCAGCTTTCGGTGAGCAGCTTCGGCCTTTTCTCGCTGACGATCGACTTCGGTGTTCCATTCAATCATCAAATCATGAGCGCTTTGTGCGGCCTCTGCTGCTTCTTTCACGGCGTTGTGGGCTGCTTCCTGAGCAGCGACAGCGGTCCGTAGTTCCGTACTTCCTTCAGCACCTTCAACGGCAGATTGGGACTCTTTGAGCGCTTTGCGCTTGGCGCTCAATTCCTTCATTTTCTTGAAGTACTTGCGCTCGTTTTTTCCTTGGTGTTTTCCCTGCTCGAATTCGCGTTCAAGGCGTTCCATCGTTCGGGTCAGGGACTGGACGGTGTCGGGCCGAACAGGTCGGCCACGTCTGTCAAATTGTTGGGGTTGTTCGGGGAGCGTTGATCGGATGGCATCTTTCGCCTCTCGGACCAAATTGTTGGCATCTTCACGCTCTTTTTTCTTCTCACGAACCATTTCGTTCATTTGGTCTCGCAAGTCTCGTTGTTCGCGAACCTGAACAATGAGTTCTCGAACTTCGTTGTTGAGCTCGTTTCGTGTGGTGGTGTATTCTTTGGTTTTCTCGTTCCAATCGTCTCGAATTTCTCGGTGCTGTGTTGCTTTTTTGTCAACCATTTTCCTTCGCTCTTCAAGAAGATCTTTGAGTTCCGCCATCGTTCATCTCACCTGGTCCGGGGAAGATTCCCATCCTCCCGCAGGCTTGCGACCCACCACCCCCATTTAATCCTTCACGGACGATTCAGCGAACCGAGGAGGTGGTTCACTCCAAGGCTTTGCGAACTTCGCTGAGGGTTTTGCGAACCGCTCCGAGGTTGCACGTTCGCTCTGCAGCGACGAGCAAGATGCCGATGTTCACCTGCTGAAGCAGCACGTACCCGCCCTGTTGCACCATCGTCACCGCTGCGGAGGTGTCCCCCTCAGGTAACAAGGCTTGGAACACATGAAGGGGTTCATGGTTGATTTCAGACGGACCTCCGTGTTCGTAGAGTACAAACCCGTCCGATTCAAACACCACCACTCGCTGAACGCCGCGGAGTTCGTGAAGAGGGGCGAGGAGGCGTTCCAGCACGAGATTACCTACGCCTTGGGGTGAATAATGCTTAGCCTTCATGTGTTCTGGGAAGCAATCCTTTCATCATGTAACCGAGTCCAGATTGGTAGTATCCTTCCAAGCGTTGTTGAATTCGAAGGCCACGCCTTTCGTAAAATCGTTGGGCTCCAACGTTGGTGGCTTTGACCTCAAGTTGAACATGGGTGTACCCCCCATCAACGGCTGCTTGATGAAACATGTTCCATGCTTGACCGCCATGCCCCTGGCCCTGATGGCTCGTTCGAAGAGCAAAGGCTGCCACTCTGACGATACCGTCCTTAAACGGTGTCGCCCAAAAAACACCGTGAATGGTTCTCGGCTCGGGTTGTTCCAAGTCAATATACACCAAGTTACCGCCCCATTCAGGAATGGGGAGACTCATGAGCGAAGCTTCAGCATATACTTCGCCAGTTTCATGAAGGAACAATTCGATAACGTCCCTCATTTGGTCAGATGACAGCGCTTTGGGTGTCGGGCCTCGCACCCATGCCATGCTCGGCATGTTCTCAACTCCGACGATGACGCGATGTGCTAACGTCACCTCGTTTGGCTTGTGTTCGGCGCCGTCCGTTGGATGTTCGTTGCTTCTTTTCTCGCTTGATGTCTTGGTCAAGGTCAAGTTCCGTCAACCCGCCGTGCTCAAGCATGGCTGAAAACTCCTCCAAGGTCAACGCCTCGCCTGCAGCAAGCCGCTGGGCAAAGTCTTCCTTCGGTTCAGGTATGTCTTTGCCTGAGGCTCTGTTCCTGGATTCAAGGTAGGCTTTGAGCCGACCAGCTTCCCTTCGGCGAGCTCTTGAGACCTCGCTGTTCTTGGTGAGGAGCTGAACATACTTTCTGTCTTCACGGTTGATGGTTTTCACATTCTCAAGCAGCGACTTTCGCAAGGTGTTGATCTCGGAGAGCATGGTGCTGTGTTCTTGATACACTTCGAGCATGGCTTGCATTTCAAAGAATCTTGAAAACAATTCCATTTCAGATGCCAGTGAAGCAGAATCGGCATGATGGGAGCGGGTGGTCAATCGCTGATAGGCGTCGCCCATCGCTTGCACAAGACGGTGCCGGGGTACTGCGAGTCGAACGACGAGAACATCTCGCTCCTGCAGGAGTTGGTCGAATTCCTTCTTCTGCAGAATGGCCGTTTTCAACAATTCATCGGACTTGACATCGTTTTCTGCCGGTGGGTTTTCCAGCTTGTTGACAGCGTATTTGATGACGTCTGAATGAAGTTTTTTCTGGACAAAAAGGTCTTGCCGTTGTGCGTCCAAGGTTTCAATCTCGAGAACAATACCGCCGTAGCGCTCTTCAATTGCATTGAGGTCAATGCCTCTCAAATCCTCAAAAAGGTCGGCTTTGTTCACGAGGAAGCACCCCCTCCTTGCTCTTTGTTGATGGCATAACTCGAGAGGCCGCCGTTTTTGACGCGTTCAGCATCTTCCAAGAGGTGGCCCCATGTTCCGTTGATCAACTCCTTCCAGAACGCCGTGGCTTCGCCGTGATCATTGATGGCGTATTCCACAAGTTGCAATCGAGATACGGTCCGGCGTCGGAAGGTTTCACTCTCCTCAAAAGCATGCTTTGCTTTTTGCAAGCGTTCCATGTACTCCTCACTTGATTCTGGCTGGTCTTCAAGGGCAGCGAGTGCTTCCTTGTCTTGTTTTGCACGTTCATGGGCACGGTCGTATTCTTCCCGCCGTTGAACGAGCTCCTTGGGGAGTGATGCACCGCTTTGTTCCCTTCGCTTCAAGATAGCGGCAATCAATGCCTCGGGAGTGACGGCCAAGAGTTCGTTTGGCTGCATCGATTTGGCGGTCGCCTTCAATGTAAAAGAAACAACCCCTCCGCCCCTCTTTGAACGCGAAGGTGAAGAACCATGTGATTTACGCCGTTCCATGGGAGATGAACGGGGTCGCTCCACCCTTGGTTCGGTTCTCCTCGCTTTGTTAATGGCCACCTCGCTCCTTTCCACCGTTCAGGCCCAAAGTGGGTCGGTGTTGATTGATGAAGAATCGGTCAGTCTTCAGAATGCGTCAACCTTCGAGGGCTCCACGCTTTTCTTTTCATTGGAGATTCACGAAACAGGGGGGCAACAAGCCAATGTTTCAGCACGTTTGGTGGTCCAATCCCTCGAAGGTAGCGAATTGAACAACTCCAGCGTTTCCGTTGCACCACTTTCCATCTTTGAACAACGGAACATTTCGTTTTCAATCGATGACCTACCGTTTGGTTTCAGCCAGGTCACGGTGGTTCTCGAGGGTGATGTTGGCACCAATTCCACCGGATATGTGACGTCCGTTTCGAGAACTGTACAACGCCTTCGTCCGCTGAACATTTCCTTTGGTGGACCAGCAAGTGTTACGGTTGAAGGTTTGGATGGTTCAGGAATCACCACGGGAAACATGACCCTTCACGACGGCGACTTTGTACGATTTGCATTTCCCGTGCTCAACCAAGGTGATGTTCACTGGTCGGGCAACATCACCCTCGCCCTTCAGAACGGCGAGAACAACGAATCAGTGAGCCTTTCAGGGGTGTCCGTCAACGCAAGCAATGCGCTCACCCTCACGGTTGAACCATCCATTCGCCTTACGGAGGGTGCTCTTCTTTGGTCGCTTCACCTTGATGGAAACCTTTCGACCGCCTCCGGGATTCATTCACTTTCTGGCGAATTTAGCGTCTTGCCCCCACCCCTGCCCTTGATCGCCATTGAGATTGGGTCAAACGCTGCCGAGGTGAATGCAGGAGAACAACTCGACGTGCAGCTCACTGTTTGGAACAACGGCTCTGCTGCTTTTTCGGGGTACATCGTTTGCCAGGCCGACGGTGTAGAACGGTTGAACGCCACCACACCCCTCTCCGTTCTGGGCTCTGCCAACCTTACCTTCTCCATGTCCGCAAAACCGACGACTGTTGCGTGCACAGCAGGAGGTAGTCGCTTGGATGCATCCTCATTGCTTCCTTCATCCCTCAACATCGACATGGCATCCGCCGTGTTTGAAGCGGCCGGAACACCATCACCAACCTACTCCGGTGGCCCCTGGCACAAGGGGGACACGCTTCACGCCAACATGCTCCTGCGAAACACCGGTGACCTCGACGGTCGTGTTCGCTTGGTGCTCGAATCAGGTGGTACGGTCTCTTCCGGCGAATGGACCGAATTGAAAGGGGGTTCAGCGGGCGAGGTTGCCACAACACTTCAGTTGTTTACCGAAGGAGACGTGGATGTTTCTTGGACGCTTGAAAGCGATAACGGTCTGGTCGAGGGGGTCATCTCGGGTTCGACGAGTTTCACCGTCCTCGCTCAACAATCGGTTGCACTTGGAATTCAGGAGGTGACTCGAAACGAAGTGGGCCATGTGACCTTCACCGTGTCGCTGGACCTCGATGAAGGGCGAGGGCGGGACATTCAACTCCAGATTGGATACGATACCGGTGATTCGACCATCTTCCTTCGTGAGCAACTCCTTTCCCTCCAAGCGGGAGTGTATGAGGAAGAAGTTGACTTGGGTGAACTTGACGGGGAACGCGTCGTTGTTCAAATCGCTGCTGAGAACTGGGTCATCGGCCCGGGTCCATTGAGCATCACGTCAAGTATTCCCAACGAAGCCACCGTGTTCTGGATGGACTTTGGAGCAACGACCTCACCTCTTCGACCGCTTCAAGATGATTCGGTTTCTGTTTCGTTGGTGTTTCAACAATCCGGGCCAGTCAGTACATCGGTTGGAGAGGTTTGGGTCATGGATGCTTACGGCGCGATACTTGGGAAGGCAACTTCTCCCGACTGGGGCGGAGAACGTTCGGCTCAGATGGAAGTTGACGTGACCTGGCCGAAGGGTTCGACGGTGGCGTTAAGGGCGCTGTGGCACGTTGACGGGTTGGTTGTGTCAGAAGAGACCAGTTATGTCTCTGGTGAAGTCGTTGTTGACAACTCGTTTGAATGGCCGCTGGGTGCCATCGCATGGGGCATGGTTCTGGGGGCTGCCCTTATCCTTGGCGTACGGTTAAAGAATCGAACAACGAGCGAGCCATCAAGTCCTCAGCCAACCAAGAAAACACCAACTCCACCATCGTCCAAAGCGGACACCGCCGCCGAAAAGCGTGAGATTTCATGTCCTGAATGCGACCGTCGCCTCCGTGTTCCTGTGACCTACACCGGTTCAGTAGGATGTCCCGATTGCGCCACGAAGTTCCATGTCGAAGCCGAGCAACAAGAAACCGACGGTCAAAAGGAGGAAGTGGTGGATGATCTCGATCCTGAACCGATGGTCTCCAAAGCCCCGGTTGCTCAGGACGGCAAACTCGAGATCGCCTGTCCCGATTGCGCTCAATCCTTGCGTATTCCTGCATCCTACAACGGCTCGGTTCGTTGCCCTGCTTGCACAAAAATATTCAAAGCAAACGAAGGCGTAACCATCCTTGAGTAGGTGGCAAGATGGTTGGTCATTTTCAAGAATTTGAAGATGAATACCTCGAGACCATGTATGAGTTTCACGAGCATGAACCCCTCGGTTTGGTCCGAACAGGAGAGTTGGCGAGTCGACTGGGTGTGAGCCCAGCTTCAGCCACCGAAATGGTCCAGCGTCTTGCATCCCGAGGGTTGTTGGAATACGTCCCCTACAAGGGGGCACGTCTGACGTCTGAAGGCTTGGTTCACGGTCAAAAAATGAAGCGTCGGCACCGGCTTGCTGAAGTCCTTCTTGACCTTCTGCCCTACGATGGTGATGCACACGAAACGGCCTGCCGATTGGAGCACGCCATTGACGATGACATGGAGGTCGCTCTGTCACGCCTCATCAGTCCGACGACAACGGACCCCAGCGGTCGACCTATCCCCGCCCCGACCAGTGACATCGCCAAGCGATTGCTCGATGACCTTCAACCAAAAACCGTTGAACAACTCACGATAGGCGAACAAGGCGTTGTGGCCGGCTCGATTTTGCCTACACAGACGCTCGAACAACTTGCATCAAACGGGTTCAGCACCGGCGTACGCATCACCCGGATTGAAGAAGGCCTTCTGATGGCTGATGGAAAAGTCCTCCAACTTTCGGACGATTGGATGCGATGTGTTTTTGTGGACGTTCACAAGAATTCAGCGTGAACCCTTTAGAAGTGAGGTTTTCATCCCATTCCATGCCAGACTCAACCGATGAGGTGGCGGAGGCTTCCCCGACACCCCCTGGAGGCGGTTTTGGTTTCCGTCTTTCTGAATCCATTATCCATGCAATTGACCGGCAGATCATCAGCTCTGGCTTGCGTTTGATCATGTTCTTGCCGGCATTTGCAGGCCTCACGTACTTTGCAAGTTGGGCCTTTTCACAATCGTCTCCTACATTTTGGCTCAACAACATTGAACCAAACCTCGGAATGGGCTTTTCCACGTTTATGGCAGGCCTCTCCTTCGTGGTGGTTTTGGGTTACATTTTGGCCGTGGGCTTTCACCGCTACCGCGTGAGTATCTCTCTCAAGGCGTTCCATGACCGGGTGGAAAAGTCAAACAACGAACACCGTTCTGTTCAATCGCTTCAGGGTTATGATGGCCTTCTGTATCAACTTCAAACATCCATGGCCCATCACACGAAATCGCTTGGCTTCGCCATGCTGGCTGTGGTCATGCTGGTGGCTGTGCTCTGGTACGGAACCGGTACCGTTTACGGCAACCTCTTCCTCCTCACCTCCGCATCGTTGGTCTTGCTGTCCGTGGGTCAACACCTGCCTACCCGGTCGACACCGTTCAACATGGTGGAACAAACCGGCTTGTTGCCTGCCTATATTCCGCCGGTTCATCCGTCCACGTTGAACATGGTGTTTAACGACCTCATCAAGACCCACATGGACCCGCTTCTCCGGTCTCAATACGATGAGTACACCAAGGAGTTGGAGAGCGGCTTCAAGCGGGGCATCAACCGACATTTTGCCCATGAGAAGTTCTTGATGACCCTTTACAGGCACGCAACAGGACTGGACAGAAAGACCCTCGAGTCCGAAATGTCAGAGATTTTGACAAAGAAAGGCATGGATTTTGTCTTCGCACACGAGGTCTTCACCCTCGAATCTTGGTTGGTGTTGCTTGGCCTCATCAACCAACGCTGCCCTGCGTTTTTCCGCATGGTCGATCGGTTGAAGCAGGACTTGGAAAGCGGGAGGCCACCGGCCATGAACGACCTGATCTTTGAGGTGGACATGGAAAATGTCGTCACCAACAAGGCCAACCTGTTCACGTTGTTTCACAACCTCTCCAACAAAACACGAACCGTTGTGTTTCGTGTCCAAACGCCGAATTTTGAACCCAAAGACCTTGCTTTGACCTATCGTTTGGAACCTGGAGAGCAATTTTGGTGGTCCAAGGAGGCCCTTCCCCTCGCCGCAGAAGGTGACGAGGATGTCCTCGGGAAGATGTCGGGATTGCTCAAGGACAGCACTGTTTCCTGGCAAACGCTCATTCCATCAACCAAGGGAGACGCCACGGTTTCCGTTCGACTTGAGGAAACGAACGGGGAACTGCTTCTCGGTCGCCAAATCAATGTCCGGGTCCGTTCCGAATTTGCACACTGGTTGAGAACGACAGGTTCCTATGTTGCCTACTTGTTCGGTGGCTTTGGCGTCTTCCTGTCCATCATGCTGATTCTCGTCGAAGTTTTTGGCGGTGCAGCGGCCTGACGTGTCCTCAACAAG
>JALRLQ010000049.1 GCA_023254365.1 Candidatus Poseidonia sp.
AAGGCCGTGCTGTTGTGAATGAGGTAGGGTTCTTGACGCCAACCCGAGAGATAGAAATCATGTCGTCCACCGTGGTCGGAAAAAGAAATTCGATGCAGGTCAAGTTTGGTCATCAACACACCAAACAGACCGGTGAGGACGAAGAGACTCCCTCCCAAGGCCAAAGCGCCTTGTGCCAACGGCGTTGCGAAGACCAGCCCAAACGCCAGAGAAGCCCACCACAACATGCGGAGTTTGTAAAAAAGGTCCAGATGGGTGTGCGAATATCCGGAAATGTGTTTCTTCACCAAGGTCATTCTGACATTCAGCCGTCGTACACCATCGGCATCGTAGCGTGCCTCGACGATGCGCATCAACGCATCGTCCATGATCACCGATGTTGATTCGTGTCCGCTGACATGTTGGCTGAGGGGGAATTCCGTGACCGATTCACCCTGAAGTGCCAGAATGGGTGCTGCACGAATCGGGAGGGTCCACGAAGTGTCAAGAGGTTGAACGTCCTCAATTTCGTCTTCCTGCGTCGTGTCAACAGCAGGGCTCTCGTGGTCTTCCTCGTCTTCTGGAGAAGCCTCCTCTTCGGCTGGCCAGTCCACATCGAGGTCGTCGTTCATGGTCTTCGGTGACTTCCTGAGACCATTAATCAACCGGGAGTTCAGCGATGAACTTCAGCAAACCACACATCAACGCCTTCAGGGGCTTCGTATCCTTTGCCCTCTTTGGTGCCGACCACCGTGGTCGCTTCGGATTGGTTGACATACGTCAGGACTTTTTCCGTAACGGCACCGTTGAGAATGAGCGCTTCAACGCCTTCCGATTCACTCATGGCAGCCTCAAGTTTTGAAGGGCCAATTTCATCGGAATACGAGCCATCAGCAAAGCGAATAATGGCCTTGTTCTTGCCCATTTCGTCAACCATGTCAAACAGTTCTTGCACGTCTGCAGGTGCAGATTCGACCTCGTCCGGCATGTATTCGTCGTCCATGTCCTGGTCCCAGTCCTTGTCGCCGCCGAACTTTGAATCGTCTTCGGCGATTTTCTTGTCGAGTTGGTGTTTGAATTTCGCCGCTTCAACCTTCTTTTGCAGGCACATGGTGACGGTCTTTTGGGGAAGCAATTCCCATTCTTGGCCAACCGGGGCCTGAGCCACGTGGTCCACCTTCATCATGTCGTAGAGTTGCATAAACAGCATCTCGCCTCCGCGGTCGCCGTCAATGGCCACCGTGACGCTTTCCTTGCCGTTGGCCAGGTCAATAAGTTCCTGCTTGATGTTGCCCGAGCCGTCTGCGCTGATGGCGTTCTTCACGCCGCAGTTCAACAGGTTTCGAACATCGTTGCGTCCCTCGACGATGATGAGTGAGGAGGAAGATTCCACGTTCGGCCCGCAGGTCAATCCGTGAAACGACGTTGCGGTTCCAACGGTAAGTACCGAGCGAACTTCTTCGATGACCGTTTTTGAAGCAGCCTCGCCGGAGTTGACCATGGTCAACAGAAGTTCCTTGGCGCGATCCACAACAGCTGTTCGCTTGGTGGCTCGAATATCGCTGATCTGCAAGACTTTGATGATGGCGTTGCACGGCCCAATTCGGTCAATGGTCTCAAGCGAGCTGGCGATGATGGCCGTCTCGACGTTGTCCATGCTGCTGGGAATGATGATGGTCCCGTGCACTTTTCCGTTCTTCGTGTCCATTTCAACGTCGACGTGTCCAACACGTGCGGTGCGTTGCAACTTTCTGAGTTCAAGTTCATCGCCGAGCAACCCCTCGGTTTGACCCATGATGGCCCCGATGATGTCCTTGCGCTGGACCGTTCCGTTCACTTTGATATCGGCCCGAATTTCGTACTTCATGGCCTTGCCTTTGGTTCCGCCTGAGCGGTTCGAATTGTTGTTGTTGTTTCGTCCCATGGGATTCTCTCCTTTGTGGTTCACGAACGCCTGTTGCGAAGGGTTGTCACGGTCGGTGACAACGTCCGATGCAACCACTCGCCGAGCGAGTGAGGTGAATGTGAACAAACCTCCCACCGCCCAGGTCTTTTTGAATCCTATGCTTAAAATTTGGAGAGATGTCGAGTTTTGTGGACAAACGGTTTCTTCAAGAAGTCGGAGTTTGTGGCATGAACCGTGTCGTCGCCAACCCTCGGAACGTTGGACGTTTTCCGTTCCACCGTTGAGGTCATGTTAGCAGATGGCGTCTTGACACGGGAAGAAAAGCGCCTGATCATCAAACTCGCCAGTGCCTTGGGCCTTGGCGCTGATGAGCCCGCCTATGTTTATGAGGCCATTCAAAGCAACACCGCATCACGCCCAGGTGAGGACATTTCTGAGGACGAGTGTCGAACCATCTACACCAAGGTGTTCGAGGTTGCTATCGTGAACGCCTCCCTGTCAAAGGATGAATTTCGGGTGCTCGCTCACCTGCGTAGCCAATTCAATATTGACGACGCCATGCACGAAAGCATCGAGCATGAATTGAGAGAAATGGTGAAGGAGAAGTACGATGACAAGGCCGTGATCGACACCTTGATGGACACGTTGCGGGATTCCGTTGGACTGGTTGGGGATTTGTTTGATACCTTCCGGAAGAAAACCAACGAAGGTGACCGGCGTTGAATCCATTTCTCGACGATTGGCTGGAAGCCCAATCTCCACGCCATTTAACCTCAAAGAGGAGGGCGTTGCGGTTGCTCAAAGCGGCCTATGTGGCGTGCGTCGGTGACCTCATCAACAAACCCCGAACCGATCTCACGTCCACCGATGCAGGGTTTAGGTTCCATATCGGTACACCGCTACCCGACCTTCGGCAAATCACCTCATGGATGTTGACCAATGCCCCCAAGCAACGGCGTTTAGCCAAACTCATCCCTGCCTTGTGGAAGCGCCACGGCCGTGAAGACCTCAGCGTCGCAGGCTTGTTGTTGGCCAATCTTGACGAACAAGCCCTTGGCCAGCCGGCATGGATGGCGTTCATCCACCTCTTGCAGCGCAAAGAATCGTTGATGGTCGTTCTTGAGGTTGCTGAAGAGTTGGTCAGAGGCGGTCATGCTGTCCCCGACGATACCTGGCTTGAAGCCGCAGCGAGCCAAAGCCCTCAGTGGCACCAGTATTGTGTGTTGTTTGTCTCGCTTCGTAAAGAACCGCTCTCCTGTTCCCATCTCGTTGAAACGGCCCCAAAGGGGGGCGAAATGTTCGAACGTATTCGGTCAAAACTGCTGGAAGCGGAGGGTTGATGGACAGTGGGGCCAAGTCGGTCCCATGGCTGAGCGCTTGCTTCCTGCCGAGGACCCCGTGCTGGAAAACGTGCTGAAGTGGACCGTTGAACGCGACGCAAAGGATGTTCGTCGCTTGCTTGAGTGGTTGCCTGAAGCCCGAAGCAGTCGCGAGCGAAAGGCCCTGCTTCATCGGGTTCGGGGCTTACTCAGCGAACTTGAGGCTGCTCTTGACCAGCTTGACAGCATGCATTGAGGGTGGCCGATGGGAATCGTTGCGTGTGTTTTAGCCGGAGGCCTCAGCCAACGAATGGGCCAAGATAAATCGGCAATGTTTGGTGGTGTGGCCCGCCTCCAAGGCGTGCTCCATGATGCTGGTATCGAACGCACGGTGGTGCTCTGTGGCTCACAGGAACGGACGTCCATGTTTGACGGGGAGGTGCTCGCCGACCCGGAGGGGGTGGAGGGCTTGCACGAGTTGATTCCTTGGATTCGATCAACCGTTCAGGGAGACCTCCTCTTGATTCCGTGTGACGCATTTTTACTCAACAAAGAGGCGGTGAGGGTCTTGCTTCAATCCGCGCCTGCTGGTGGTGTACCAATGGATTCGACGGGCCAACGGCAGCCGTTGTTTGCCTTTCTTCCAAGTGAATGTCCTGCCCTTGACGCTGCGACATCGGTCAGGGAACTGCTCCAACACCTGCCATCCATCGATGTCGGTGAACATGCATTCGCTTATTCAAATTTCAACACACAAGACGAGGTGGATGCCCATCAACGGTCACTTCTTGGTCTGTAACGCAGACGCGTCCTTCTGCAATCCACGTCAACACGTCCGGATAGAGCCGGTGTTCCTCGACCTTCACGCGCTCGCTGAGGGTGGCCTCGGTGTCGTGGGGAAAAACCGGCACGCACGCTTGGGCCAACACGGGCCCGGTGTCCATGCCCTCGTCAACCAAATGGACCGTGCAGCCGGAAACGGTCGTTTTGGATGCCAACACATCACGGTGGGCATGCGCCCCGGGAAAATTGGGAAGAAGAGAGGGGTGGATGTTCACCACGCGCTGGTTCCAATGCGTCAAAAAATGGCTTGACATCAGTCGCATGTATCCTGCCAACACCACAAATTCAACATCGTGGGCCTCCAGACACGCCATAACAGCCTGCTCGTGCTCTTCTCGAGAACGCTTCTTCCCATCGTCGTCGGTGTGCAACACCACCTCGGTAGGGACGTCCAAGCCCCGAGCTCGGGCCAACCCTTGTGCGTCGGCGCGGTTGGAAACGACCACCGCCGTTTGGTGAGGTAAGTCTCCTGTTTGCTGGGCTCGGACCAAGGCTTCCATGCCGCTTCCCGAACCAGAGATGAGAACGCCGAGGCGAAGGGGTGCGGAGGTCGATGCCACGCGCCCGCCGGGTGTGCTCCGCTGTACCATGGTTGCGCCAAGATGGGTTGAGATTCAACCTTTTGCAAAGAAAAGAAGGGTTTTATGGGCGGCCCGAACACAGTCGAATGAGGGACATGACTACGCACAATGTGTCCTCGTCTGCTTTGCGTAAACAACGCGCTGCTGACTTAGCAGAACGCTACCTATCGCTGTCCGACCAAGAGGTCATCGAAGAGGTCCTCGCTGAACACAAACCGAGTGCAAATCCCGTTGTTCGCTCGATATGGATTGCTCTTGGAAGCATCTTCGTGGTGTTTGCTGCCATTGGTGTGTTCCTTCCGGGATGGCCAACCACCTCGTGGCTGGTGTTTGCAGCGTATTGTTACGGGCGGTCCTCCCAACGTCTGTTTTTGTGGCTCCTCACCAACCGTGTTTTCGGCTCCTCACTGTTGGCCTACTACCGCTCCGGACGGGCGTTGCCCCTCCACTCAAAGATCATCATCTGCGGACTGATCACAATCGTCTCGGCATGTTCCATTTGGTACATCACCAAATTGGGCGACCCTGGCTTTGGTCAAACGACCATTGCGCTCGTAGCCGTCATCGGGGTTTGGTGGGTAGGATGGCGTGTCCCGACATCCAACTAAGGCCGATCGTTCATCATCCGGTGATAGGCCTCGATGACATTTGACCCCGCATTGACGAAGATGTTGGGCAACAGTGCGTGAATCAACAGCAAGGGTGCGGCGATGAAGAAACGAAGAGAAAGGGTCACAGCCGTCTTGAAATGTTGCCAATAGGTTTGGTTGATGTCGTCTAAATGTCCCAATTTTTCACCTCAGTGCCTGAACAAGCGATGTCCAGTAAACAGCATGGCCACGCCTCGTGCGTTGGCTTCATCGATCACCTCTTGGTCACGGATGGAACCTCCGGGTTGCACGATGGCAATGGCCCCTGCGTCGGCCGCTTGCTCCAATCCATCCTTGAAAGGGAAAAAGGCGTCCGAAGCCAGCACGCAATTCGCTGCTCGCTCGCCAGCACGGCGTGCGGCAATGCGCACCGCCTCCACCCGGCTTGTTTGGCCCGGGCCAATGCCCACCGTCGCCGTGCCTTGAACCATCACGATGGCGTTGGATTTGACTTGCTCACAAACACGGACAGCGAACTTCATGCTTTCGAGTTGCTCGGGTGTGGGTTCAACCTTCGTGACCGTGGTCGCTTTGGACCAATCGATGATGGGGGGCTCTTCGGTTTGCACCAACACACCGCCTTCAATGGGCTTGCGAACCACTTGGCGAACGAGTGGCGCCAAGCGGTCGTTGGGTGATTGGATGGTCAGAAGGCGTCGATTCTTCTTCGCCATGAGTGCGGCCTTGGCTTCCGCTGTATAACCCGGTGCCATCATCACTTCAACGAACAAGTCGCCAACGGCTTCAGCCGTGGCAAGCTCAACGAGTTCATTGAAGCAAATGATGGAGCCGAAGGCCGACTCGGGGTCGCTGGCCAGCGCCATTTCAAACGCTTCCAATTGTGTTGCACCAAGGGCTGCGCCGCATGGATTGTTGTGTTTGACAATCACACATGCGTGGGGGGTGTTTGGCCACTCGTCGGTTGACAGCGACCTGCACAGACGGAGGGTGGCATCGGCATCGCTGTAATTGTTGTACGACATGGCCTTTCCACCCTCGACGTGAGCGGTCACCAGCGTGTCACCGTTCGCCGAGGTATCGTGGTCCGCGTAGAGGGCGGCCGCTTGATGGCCGTTCTCACCGTAACGCAAGGTGGAGTCCAAGTGACTGGCCGAAAGGATGCTGTTGGGAAGTTTGTCCCGTTGCGCCTCCATTGATGGTTCAGCAGCTGGGTCACCCACGACACGGCGATGCAATTCCTGAGCGATGGCCACATCGTACGATGCGGTGTGCTCAAACGCTTCCAACGCCAGTGAGCGACGAAGTTCCATCCCAACATCAACCACGTTGTTGGCGTTCTGCAAGGCGGCCAGAATGTCGTTGTAGCGTTGTGGATTGGTGGCGATCAGGACGTGTTGATGGTTTTTCGCCGAGGCCCTGACCATGGTTGGACCTCCGATGTCAATCATTTCGAGCAAGGCTTCGTCGTCCATGGGAGGGTCTTGGGCGGCGGCATCGCCAAATGGATACAGATTGCACGCCACCACGCGAATGGGAGCATACCCCAATCGCTCAAGTTCCTCTGCGTCGTCTTCTTGGTGCAAACGAGCGAGGAGTGGTCCGTGAATGGCCGGATGAAGCGATTTCACGCGCCCGTCGAAAATCTCGGGGTGCTGTGTGATGTCGGCGACCTTGGAGACAGCGAGTCCGGCTTGCGAAAGCACGCGGGCCGTGCCTCCCGTTGAGACCAGTTCGAAGCCCAGGTCGGCCAGCGCCTTGGCAAATTCGACGATGCCGGTTTTGTCCCAAACGCTGAGCAAGGCTCTGGGCGGCGGCTGTTGGATGGTGCTCATGCGGTGGACCCGTTATCGTAGTTGCCCCGTCCGATGCACTTGAACATAGCGACAAGGGTGTTCGAGGCTTCTTCAGTCGCCTCGAGCAGAGATGACTTGGTCGACGCGAAGCAGGCCGCAGGCTGTTTCGGTAGCAGCCTCGAGAGCATGGCGAAGGGTTTCCGCTGGAAGCCACGCACGAACGATTTCGTCCACCTTCCCGTGTTCGTCGATGCCGGCCGTTGGCATGCCTGCCCGATGTTGCGCTCGCAGGGCCAAGAGCGTGTCCAATCGATCAACGCCCGCATTTCGGGCCAGCGTTGAAGGGATGCTTTCGAGCGCTCGTGCGAAGGCTTCCATGGCCAGACGTTCTCGACCTGCGTGTTGTTCGGCGGCCTCTTTGACCGCCAACGAAGCCCGCATGTGGGTAGAGCCGCCCCCGGGCACGACCCGGTTGGTGGCCATGGCGAGCGAGGTTGAACGAAGGGCATCAAACAGCCCTCGAATGGCTTCCTCGACCGCTGCGCCGTCGCCTCCACCAACATCCAATGTCACCAACCCTGCGTGTTCGCCCACCCGGAGACAAAGGCGTTCCCGCCGGCCGTCCAGGCTTTCCCCGGTCTCAATTTCGAGGGTGGTGAACGAGCCCAGCGTTGTTTCACTCACGTCTTCGAGGTGGTCGCACATGCTCGCACCCGTCGCTTTGGCGATGTCTTCAATTCCCGAGCGTTCAAGCCCGCCAAGAACAAAACATCCTGCGTCGGTGAGTTGATGGAAAATACTCGGCTCAATGGTTCCGGCGCTAAACACCGCTGTTGCACCCGAGGCGAGGACACGTTCTGCTTTGGCTTGCAGGAGTTGTTCTTTGGCTTCGATAAACCGAAGCCACTGCTGTGCGTCATCGACCTCAATTTCCGAATCCCGGCTGGATTCTTCCTGGTCGAGCGGGCACGTGAGGGCCAACACCGTTCCGTTTTCCAATCGACGGGGAAGACGGTCGAGCATCAAGGCGGTGTCAAGAACCAAACCGTCAACCAGTCGGGTATCAAACACATTCCCCAGGGTTCGCTTGGCCATCCGGACATCCTCGTAATCGACACCGTCTTCGCCGGAAACCATGGAGAGGGCGTCCACCACCAACCCGGCAAGGGTGTCTTCACCGGTATCGGACGATGTGCCGTTCATCGCCGTTCGGGCCACCTTGAGAAGGATGGATGGTTCACCATCGCAAGGACGGCTGTGCTGGTCAAGAACGGTGAGGGTTACGTCCAATGCTTCCTGGAAGCCCTGAATCAGAACCAGTGGGTGCAAACCTCGTTCCAGCAATCGGCCAGCTTCCCGCATCAGTTCCCCGGCAAACAGGATGCAGCCTGTCACGCCATCTCCGCAGGCTTGTTCCTGTGACTCGGCAAGTTGGACGAAGGCTTTGGCGGCGGGATGTTTGACCAGAAGTTCGGCGACGATCTTCGCGCCGTCGTTGGTAACAGCGGTCTCGCCGTTGGTCTTGTAGAGCATTTTGTCAAGGCCTTGTGGACCGAAGGTGCCCTGCATCAAGTCGCCAAAGGTAACAGCGGCGGTCACCAGTTTCTGCGTTACTTCGACACCGCTGGTCACGGTGGTCGTCGGGCGAACGATCACTACGGGTGCTCGCCCGCTGCCATCGTTTTGACCAGCCATGGTTCACGGCGGGGGTCGCTTGTTTTTGAACCCTCTATCGGGAACAAGAACTCACTTCTTCTTGGCCGTGGATTTGCTCGCAGACTTGGCGTGCGGCCCCAACTTGTGGGCTTTCTGCGCCTCGTTGTTTGACCAGTGATAAGCGAGTTTCAGCAAGTTGAGGTAGTGCTCGTTGCCGTCCTTCTTCATCTTGTCGTGAAGAACTTCGTTGGACATAAACACATCACCCCACAGTTGTGCTGCGGTTCCCTTGTCGCCCTTGGGCATGTCAAAGACTTCCCTCGTCGTGGGCTCGAGGTAGGAGCGCCAAACACGGGCAGGGTTGACGGCCATCGTCACTTCGACCACAATTTCATTCTCGTTGATGCCCGTGCCCGTTTGCCAGGTGTCGTCACCAAGGTCGGCGAGGAACGGAAGACACAGATCCTGAATCGAAAGACTGGTCATCGGGTCGGCGTTGGTCAAGGCAGCGTAGGCTTCTCGCATTCGGCCACGGTCAGCGCCACGAGCAGCGGTCTGGAAGCGCAACTTGTCGATGGATGTGGGTACGAGGAAGCGAACGTCGGTGTAGTACACCAGCGGATTGTCATCAGCGGAATTGAAGATGTGCTCAAATGGAGCCGGTCCGGGTGATTCACCAAGGAGGTCAACCGGATACACCGTCTTCAGGGCGTTGGTCGCCACAGACTGAACGATTCGGCGCATCAGGCGCTCAGGAGCTGCTGAAACGTCGTTGAAGGTGTCGAGGTACTCCTGCATGTTCAGAATGTCGTATCCACGAACGGAAAGAATCGAGTGAACGTTGGGTCCAATCATCTTCTCGCCATCGACATCGGCTTGGCTGATCCAGCGAGAGCCACGAGCCACATCAGAAGCCGCCACCAAATCAGCGTACGCCTTGAACCGGCGGGTCACGCGGTTCATGAAGTCGGCTTGGTCGAGTTTGGTGAACACGGTCGAGTCGTAGTTCGACTTGAGGGCGTGGTCGGCAACTTGGCTGGCGTTGGCGCAGGTCAGCAGGTTGCCTTGGTCGGACGGGTACATGATGAGGCGGCGGCGCTTGGCTGCACCACCGAGGGTACCGATTTGTGGGTCGGTGAGCAAGTAGCCGATGGTTGCACAAACTTCGAACAGACGGCTGTATTTGTCTTCGTCGCTGGAGTTACCAATCCACTCGTCCAATCCGGGTTCGATGCAGTGGAATTCCAAAGGCACCATCTCGGAACCGGCACCAAAGGCTTGGCGAACGGTCGAGGACTGCATCATACCCATCATGGTGTAAAGCGAGGTCTTGCCTGTGGTCAGGAAGACATCGGAAATGCCCTCTTCACCGAACGAAGAACGGCGGTCGGGGAGGTTGACCAAGAGGTTGAACGCCGTTGCCGTTTCGCGGTTACCGTTCACAGCAGGCCAAATCCACGTGTTGGGGCGGGTCATCAAGTAACCCGAGGCATCCTTACCAAACCCTGCGGGGGAGTAGCGAATCCAACCCAATCGGTTGTTGAACGACACGTTTCGGTGCATCAACGAAGGGTAGTAGACGCGGTCGAGCGGGTCGGAATCAGGAACCACACCGCGGTGTCCAAGCCCCCAAAGGATAACTTCCCATTCAGCGAATTCCTTGCCTTCTGTGCCGAGGAACAGGTGGTCGTCGTTGGACGTGTCGCCCTCAAGAATGGCACCGCCCATGCGTTCTTCGTCACCGGTGGAACAAAAGAAGAACGTCTGGGTCGTGAACAACTGCTTGGGCGTCCACATGTTGGCGTTGATGATGGTTTTCTGCTTGAGGTAGTCCGAGATGTTCTCGATGCGGCGCTCAAACTTGAACCGGTCGGAATCAATCCACGATGAGCCCAACACGAGGTTCGTGTTCAACAACTTGGCCTCTGCAGGTCCGATGTAACGGGTGCGAGCATCCGAGCGAGAGTGGTCGGATTCTGGGATCTCTTCCCAGGGGCCTCGTCGCGGGATGTACGTCATGAAGGTCTCTGCGTCAAATTTGTCCACTTGAGCTCGCGTCACCACGGCTTCAACTTCGTCCATCAATTTGACATATGTCTCGTTGGGCAAAATTCGCCCCGTTTCTTTGAATGCTTTGTCCGATACACTACGATGTTCCCACATTTATTTCACCTCAAAATTTCTTCTTTTCTTCTGGAGGGGTCTCTTCCTCCTCTTCAGAATCGTCTTCGGCCTCTTCCTCAGCCGCTTCTTCGGCCTCGTCTTCAGCATCATCTTCGCCTTCGTCCTCAGCCTCTTCTTCGGCCTCTTCCACAGCCTCTTCCTCAGCCTCTTCCTCAGCCTCTTCTTCGGCTTCGTCTTCAGCGTCATCCTCGTCTTCCTCTTCGTCGCGATCTGCGTCGGGGTCGAGCATTTCGATCACCGTGTCCTCGGCGGTTTCTTTGGCCACTTCAGCGGCTGCAGCCACAGCGGCTTCTTCGGCCTTGGCAAGAATCTCTTCTTCGCCCATGCGCTCGGAGGAAGCTTCCTTGAGAATCATGGCTGCGGTAGCTGCCATTGATGCATCCACATACGGGGCGGCCCTGTAGACGTATTGGGCGTAGAGGCCAAGAGAACCGAGAATGGCACCGGAGGCCATGACCCAGCCGCTGTTGTTTCGCTGGAGGTCGTC
>JALRLQ010000004.1 GCA_023254365.1 Candidatus Poseidonia sp.
ATTAAAGCGCCAGCAGCCGTTACGTTCGCTTCGTCCGTTACGTCTGCGTTTGGCTCGATGCCAGCGAGCTTCGTCTGTTCCGCGTCCGTGAACGCGTTTGTGTCAGCGTTGGACTCATAGGCTGTTTTGATTTCCGCAGCGGTCTGCTGCTGCCCGGTCACGCCCAGGACATACGCAATCCCGCCCAGGCCCGCCGACCCCGCCAACTGGTAGTACAGCACTTTCGGCGCAGTGTCCGTGACCGCGATAGTGGTTTGGCCGCTGCTGACCGTCACGCCGGTCGTGTATTCCGTGGTCTGGCTCGCGTCCTCGTAGAACCGCAACGCGCCGGTCATGCTGCTGTCAGACGTGTCAAAGGTGTAGGTATGCGGCGCAGCGGTCGTGCCTGCCAGCACCAGCGCCGGGTTTACTGCGCCGTCAAGTTCGAGCTTCTGCCCACCGACCGCCGGGAACGACCCAAGGGTGTCCGTGTTGGCGACCAGCTTGACCGCGACAGCCGTGGACCGCCCAGCAGGCAGCCCGCTGAACTTCGCCGCGATTGCCGTGTCTGCCATCAGCGCCCGGAACGCGTCGTTTACGTGCTTCGGCAGCGTCTGGCCCTCGCCCAGCGGGATTTGCGTGCCGTCTGGCGCAATCAGGGCCGTGTTGCTGGCTGCGTTGGCGCTGTAGTTTTGCGTGGTCTTTGCCATTGCTGCCGGTCCTTAGAGTTGGGTTTGGTACGCTTCAGTGGTGGTTATGATGCCGGTGTTGCGGAGCGCCGTGCCGTCGAACGGGCTACGGCCAAGCTGGCGGCCCCAGCGCTGCGTGGGTTTGTTGGTTGCGGGGACGGAAAACGAGTTTTTGGGATACGCCGAGCCATTTTCGCTGACAGTGACGACTTGTTGAGCGGGGCCGACGTCAAAGTCTCTAGCGGTGAAGCCTAGCGCGCTGGTCACATCCAACTTAGACGCAGAATTCCACGCAATTGTTGACCAGTCATAGGCCGTTGAAGCTGTCCCTTCTAAAAGGTGCGTCACGGTGTTCAAATTAGACGAGACGGATAAAAACCACTTTTTACCACTTGAATCGGCTGATCTTGGCGTTCTGTAGAATGTGGTGCTGCCGCTGAATGCATCATACGGGAACCAGTTGGTCGCCGATATTTGGCCGCGCTGATATTTTCGCACAAACGTCATATTGTTTATCAGCCATGGCGTGCTGAGTTGCCATTGATACGTTTCGGACCTGCCGTCGTCGCTGACGTAAAGCATTGTCCCGTCTTGACTGAAGGTGACGTCGCCTAAGTCGTTAGATGCGACCCAATTTGTGCCTGCGGTGTGAGGCCCGGTCGTGTAAGTGGCGGACGATGCTAGTTGAGAAAAATTCCACGGCTGTGATAGCGCGAATTGATGAATTACAGCGGCGTTTTCTTGCGGATAGTACACCCAGTTACCGTCGCCACTTAGGCACACCCGGTCATAGCCCGAGGACGGCAGGCTGCTAGGTTTGCTAATGGTTGACCAAGTGCCGGTGCTGGACATATCAAACGGGGTAGAAAGCGACGCAACATATAAGTCATTGCCGTTCAAGCGAATCATAACTTGCGAGCCGTCGAGCGTGTTGCCGTTACTCGCGCCTGCCCATGAGACGTTGAAACCGCGAGTTGACGTTTCTGGAGACGTGCCGCTCAGCGTCGCCTCTGCCATTCCGCCAGTTTCGCGCCCAGCATCGGCCACGGCACGCACGCCAGACGTCCGCAGGCCGCCAGTGCCGCCGCGTGGGTCTTGCCCAATTAACCCGCCGTAGTGCCAGCCCTGCGCCATCAGTCCGTAATGACCTCGTAGCTGATCACCGCGTCCAGCGCGTTTGCAGCGCCCGCTTCCAGCCACAGCGCGTCGCCTTCCTCCAAGTACAGCGGCTTGTTCAGCACGTCGAGCGTGGACTTCTGCGGCACGTCGATGCTGTTGACGATGTAGTAGTCCGCACTGCTGCGGCGCAGGAACACCGACACGGTCGTGTCAGCCGCCGGGCTTGCGATGTTGCTGATCAGGATCGCGTTGACCTTGTATACGTCATCCGACGCTGCTGCGTTTTCGAGCGTTGCCGCCGACGCGCTGGTTGCGATGTTTGCCGCTACTGCGGTTTTGCCGGTGATCGTGGCGACCCCGACGATGTTAGGTGCTGCCATTTCGCTAGCCTCCGAAAATCAGGGCCATGGCCGCAGCCTTGCCCACGGTTGTAACGCCGGTCAGGCCGCTGCCGTCGCCGGTGTAGTTCGTTGCGTTCAGCGTCCCCGCCACGGTCAGGCTGCCCGACGCGTCAGGGGTGATGGTCGTGGTGCTGGTGGTGTTGTTATGCTGGATGATCGTGGGGTTCGTGGTCCCGACCGTGATTTTGTCGCTGTCCGCAGCCACGATGTAGTTGGCGGCCTTGATCGCCGTGATCGTCGTGGTTGGGTCCGCTTCGTTAAACGCACGAGCCAGCAGTCCGGCCATGTTGCGGATCGCGTTGTTGATGCCGTCAGAAACGGTCAATGTCAAGTTGAAGGTGGCGTTTTCGCCGTCGATGTCGTTCCATTCATGCTGTTGGGAGTAGACCCCCATGCCGCCCGAGGTGGTTCCATCACCCCAATCCCATTGGAAGTCAAGGTACTCAAGGGGCACATTGTCAGCGGTTCGACCTGCTGAAAACAAGATGCGTTGGCCGGTCAACAAGGAAATGTCTTGGTCAATGACCACGTTGTTGACCGATATGATTGGAATCGGTTCGGAATCGTCGGAGACGTTGATGGCATGCAGTTGGGTTTCCGACCATGAACCTCCACGATCTTGAACGCGCAAGGTGGCGTTGTAGGAACCCACATCGGTGTAGGCACGAAGCGGAGATTTCAGATTCGAAGAGCCGTTGTCTCCAAACACCCACGCGTAGGCGGTTGGCAAATCGAGGTAGGGCAACGTGTTGTTGTCAAGAGAAAGACCCCATGCGTCAAACCCTCCGCCCAAGAATTGGATGTTTTCCCAGGTTTGAACGTCGTTCATCGAGACCGTGCCGTTGGCTACGGGCTTCATGTTGTTGAGCAGTTGTGGGGAGGTTTGCAGCGTGTCCACAACATCACCCAGCATGTCCTTCATGACGAGGTCGAAGGCATACTGGTCGGTCAACGGTGCCGTGAAGTGAACCTCGCCAGGAACATCGACACCACCGCCGGCTGCGATGCGGTCGGTGATGGTGTCAACGAGTTGACCCGAGCTGTCTTTGACGCTGATTTCAACGTCCAAGTCCTCGAAAAAGGCGTTTGAGAGAACACCGTAATTGATGTTCACCGTGTCGTCTGAACCGTCTCCATCCCGGTCGGAGAGGACGGTGTTGTTGAGCGAGAGGGTGGCGGGCGAAGTGATTCGAGCAGCCTCGATATCGATCACGCCGGTCGGGTAGGAAGGGCCGCAAGAGGTGTAGTCACAATCCGCCACGGTGCTGGCGTACCACGTGATGACCCAGACTTCATCGGTCAGGTTGCCAAATCCAGGCACAAGGCCGGTCGCCACGTTGTTCACGAAGTTGAGGTCGGTGACGCTCCACAGGCCGTCTGTGGTGGCTTTGGTCACAATAACGCCGTCGAATTGGCTCTTATCGGCCGTCATACGGAGCGTCAAAGGTGCAGGAGAGGCTGCGCCCGGGGTGAATTTGAACGAACGAATGCCCCAACCTTCCAGCGTGTTACCTGTGGACGACCAAGGTCCGGACCAGTCGCTGTTGGTTTCCGTGGGCTGGGCGCGACAGAAGGCACCGCCTGTGCACACAGGATTGAGATCCAAATTTGGATAGCCGTAAATGCCCTGATCTGAATCCAAGGTGACGGCCACACTGAAGTTGGCAAAGGCCTCGTTCATCGTGCGACCAAGAAGGCCCACTTGGCCTGCTTGAGGTGAAAGAAGCAGGTTTTCAACGCCTCGTCCACCGGTCGCTGAGTCTTGAACGAGTTGCCGAACGGCTGGTCCACCGCCAAGGTGCTCGGCGAGGTACATGGTGAACAGGTAGCCTGCTCCGTAATCGGCAATGCGCTGATTCCACCATCGCACGGATTGCTCGGGTGAGCCGGTCCATGCATTGACGTGCCCCCGCAGGGTTGAGTCAGCGCCGAAACACAGGTAGATGGCGACGTCGGCGTTGCCTTCGTCAATCCACAGGTTTTCGTAAGGGTCCAGGGCATTGTGCAGCAGGTGCTCGAGTTCGTGGGCGAGAATGGATTTGCCCCAACTCAAGGTGATGTCGGCGAAATCAACGAACACGGCTTCCCTTGAGCTGGCGAAGGAGGGGGCAAAGTAGCCGCCAGTGTTGTAAGCACCATCGATGTCGTAAATGATGATCTGCACCTGGCAGTTGTTGTCAACATCGGGAGGAGCAAGCCCACGGCCGTCTTGGTAGTCCTTCCCGTAGTAGGTGGTCATGGTCGGGTAGATGGTGGAATCCCACGTGCTGGCCAAATTGTTGAGGACGGTTGAGGTCAGCGTGCGCCCGCTTTGTACGATGAAGGCCACGCTGGTGGTCGTTTTGGCAACGTAGGCTGAAATTTGGCCCCCCGCCGTGTTGACGGTGAGGGTGTCGCCGACCGAGTGTGGGGTGCATGCGCGCCCGGCCGAGCGGCCCATCGAAGGCTCAACCACCATCGAATCAACACCAGGGCGACCGGCATCAATCCAGGCTTGACGCATGAAGGATGTGGCCGAAACAACGGGCTCTTCTTCGTGAATAAACAAATACTCACTTCCTGTGCTGGGGTCGAATTCTTCAAGATCACCAATGATGATGCCACCGGCCTGATAGGTCGTTGCTTCGGTGGTTGATGCGTTGCCTTCAGCACCGGCATGCAGGAACAAAGGCCCACCGCTGGCAAACACCATGAGGAGCATGAACAAAATCGCTGGACTAGAACGCCGTTCCGACAAATGAATCACCGTGGGGAATCGCAGCACGGATTCCTATTTTACCGAAGTAAAAGGAGGTATTTAAGAGTCCGTGGTGAAGGCATCACCATGCATCAAGCGATACCTCGCACGCGTGGCGTTCCATTCGTGCTCGGTTTGCTGGTGATATTGAGCCTTACAGCACCGTTTGTCAACGGCAGCTCCAACGAAGATTCATGGCCCAGCACCTCGAATTCCATCTGTGCTGCAAGCGAACATCTCGCGTTCAACGGCACAAAGGCGAACCAATCCGTGCAGTGGCAGGTTGACCTTGGCCCTCGCCTACCGGGCTCCAACGCTTCCGCAGAATTCCGTCATCACCTCACCACCACCCTGAACAACGAGGGGTGGGCGGTCACGCAAACCGTTCACCATCGACACGGCATGAACCTCACCAACCTCGAAGCACGGTGGAGTGGTTCAGATCCCGATGCAGGTCAAGTCGTCCTTTCCGCCCATTACGATTCCCGCAACATCGCCGACCACGATGAAAACAAAACCAATCAATCCTTACCGGTGCCGGGGGCCAACGACGGAGCAAGCGGCGTCGCCGTCCTCATCGAACTTGCAAATCACATCCCTGGGATGAACTTGCCCTACGACGTGGTGCTCTTTTGGAACGATGCAGAGGACCAAAACGACAACTACACGGTTGGAGCTGAAGCATGGGCTGAAAACCTCACGCAGGAAGAGATCAACGCCACCCACGCCTTCGTGCTGTTGGACATGGTGGGCGATGCCGATTTGCAGCTGCAAAACATCAATCCAGGCAACAACACCCTCAAGGAGCGCATCGTGGTTTTGGGCACCGCCCTTGGCTTGGTCGCCGACGAACCCGACTGTCACGGAAACAACGGGCTAGACATCATCCAGTACGATGTCGAAGTGGCTGTCATCGACGACCACGTCCATGCCCACAACCTCAACATACCCAGCATCGACGTAATGGACCCTGTCTATGGAGAGCCGAAGTTCAGAACCTTTGGCTCCTACTGGCACACCATGCAAGACACCCCTGACAAGGTCAGCGCTGAGTCGCTGGGCCATGTGGGTCGCTTGGTGGAATTGGGACTTCGGACCGATGCATTTGTTGATGTTTCGTCGGATTTCGAAGAAGAGGCGAACCTGCCAACCACCACCGAACCCTCGACTGAAGACGAACAACGGACGTCCCAGTTGGTCTTCGCCATGGTTGGCCTGGGCGTGCTCGGTGTGCTTCTTGCGCTTGCAGAACGCGAGGTGAGGTCCTGATGCACATGCGCGGTGGTTCGCCAAAGAGGTATTATCCGCGCACGGTATCGTCGGTTTGGAGGGGAGACCTTGGACGCTGACCGTGAGCAACGCATGAAGGCCCTCAGGGAGCGGGTCCAAGCGAAGAAAGCGGCCGGCGCACTGCCTCACGAACCCGAGGAACTCGTGGTGTCTTCCACCGACGTGGAGTTGACCGAGGTCGCCGCTGAACCCACAGAACGCGATGAATGGTTTGAGATGCTGGACAGGGACGCAGACAGATGGCGAAACCTCGCTGCAACCCTGATTTTTATCGGCAGCATCCTCGGGATTGTCAGCGGCGCCCTCATTCTCCAAGGAAACCCCAGTGAACTCCTCAACACCTCGTTGTTTGCTGAACAAGAGTCCGTTGACATTTCTGGGACGGCCCTTGAGGACATCGATGGAAGCGGTGTAGCCAACGTCTCCGTGGAGTTGCTCGATGCCACATCCCGTGCGCTCCTCCAAAGCACAACCACCGACGGCTTCGGGTATTATGCCATGGAAAATGTTCAGCAAGAAGTCCACATCATCGTGTTCTCGAAAGAGGGGTACGAAACCGTGGAGCGAACCTTCATGCCCGATAACGTCGGTTTGGACCCTGTAACCATGAAGCCCGGCGACGGTGTGCGGCAAGAAAACGACGAACAAACAACCTCCGGTTGGACCTTGGACAACGCCGTCGGGCTCTCAAGTGCCATCGGGTTGCTGACCATCCTAACCGCACTCGCAGGTATCCAAGCGGGGGTTGAAATCCGACGCGGCAAACACTACCGACGCAGTCAATACTTTGCAGGCGTCGCCCTCTTCAGTCGCGGTCTCATCATCATCGGACCGGCCTTGATCCTGTTTGGAATGGTCGTCAATGTCTTTGCAAGGGACGATTTTGAAGACCGGCGAGAGGATTGACCATGTACCTGATATCCGTTGAAGGCGGCGACGGTTCAGGGAAAGGGGAAGCTGCTCGCATCCTTGGCGAACTTCTACGGGATTTTCCGTTTCCGGATGTTGTGATGACGCACGAACCTCGTCGCCACAGTGAACTGGGCAAGTTGGCCCTCTCGTCGGTCAAACTCGGCAACAAAACACCGTTGGAAGAAGCTGGCCTGTTCGCTGCCGACCGCCTTGACCATTCGCACACCTTTATCCGCCCGCACCTTGCCAGGGGGGCGATTGTCGTTTCCGATCGAAACATTCACTCCTCCCTGATTTACCAGGGCGTGGTCGGAGACTTGGGACTTGAAAAGGTGGCCAGCATGAACGCTGCTGCCATGGTTCCCGACCTCGTGTTTTGGATCGATTGCGACCCTGAAAAAGCCATGAAGCGCATTCGATCAGGCACTCTTCGCATGACCAGTCAGAAGCAAGAATACTTCGAAACCGAAGAAATTCAAACATCGATTCGCCAAGGTTTCCATGAAATGTTCGGAAGTGAAGACCCGGTTCCAGCCCCGTTCAACAGCTGCTTTGTGGTTGGTCCAATCATGAACGAAGGTGGATTGGACGAATTGAAAACAAAACTCCGCTCAGAACTTCGTCGATTTTTCAACAAAAAACCACTTCCGCTGAACGTTGACCGAGACGAAGTGGACCGAAACCTGCTGAACGCGTTGGTGCACGATGTGAAGAAACAGCGACGTTTGCCGGGCGCACCGCAAGAACAATCCGCCATCCATATCGGATGGCTCGGAGGAAAATCGCCGGCGGAATGGATGCAAGACGCCGAAGACAATTGGCCTATCGATTCGGCCCAAGAAAACGACGTCCCTGCCTCACCGCTGGCCCATTCGTGTTGGTCCATCCTCGGCACCCTTTCGTTGATGGTCGGCTCAAGCGAAGTGCCGCGCCTCCACGCCTCTCTGGGCCCCGTGCGCATGGTCACACAGCGCCACACGCAGCGACTCATCAAGTGGCTCCTGGCGGAAAACTGGGTCCACAAGCAGCAACACCACACCCCCTTTACCGATGCGCAGTTGTTCAAACTGCGTGATGAGCGGCTTGGTTTTTCGCGATTGACGTTGGCGATGTGGCCCCTTCGCACTCACTTGGCGTCGTGGCGACGCGCCCATCCTTCCGAGCCGTGGCAGCGTGCTCTTCACGATATTTTCGCCGTTGAAGATGGCAAAGAACTCGCCGCTTCGCTGAAGAAAGCTGTCGACGACATTCACCACCGGCTGGCCATCTTGACCAGCGGCCATGATGGATGCCCTCTGCCGACCACCGCTGCTGAACTTGAGGTCTGGTGGTCAATGCGGCCTCCGAATCATTCTGATTCGTGAGCCTCTTGAGCCTCGTTCGTTTTGGCGAGCACAAACGAAGCGTTTCCGGGCAACAAAACGCTTCCCGCACCTACGAAGGCTTCTGCGCGAGCAGAGAACATGGAACACACCAAAATCCCGAGGCCCAGACCAAAGGGAATGCCGGTGAGCACACGCTTGAGATTGGTTGATTCGTAGGAGGTGAGGAGTTGGAGGAAGCCATCGGCAATCAGGGGCAAACAGAGCAGCATCCCGCACGCCAACCAGAGCATGGTTCGTTGATTTCGCTGGTAAACGCCACCGAGCCAGTCGTCGGGGATCATGGAAAGGCACGTGTCCCGTACAGTCCATCGGTTCCATCCTCGACGGGTGAACAACGCACCGCCGACAAACATCCCAAGGAAGATGCCGATGTCACGGGTACAGACTGGAAGTTGGTTGTTGTTAACTTCCCATGATCGCTCGTGTTTTTGGTGACAGTTGAGGTCACCGAAGGCATAAATGAAGCCAGCATATGGATTGATTTCGGACCAGTCAAACGCACCATGGCCGTGCATTTCTCCGTCGTGCTCGTGTTCAGCAACCGGGGTGTTTCCGTTGGACCCCCAACCGTCTTGACTGGCGTAATCAAAGGCATTGGCTCGTGCGGAAAGGGCAGGTACGGCTCCCGATTCAATGGTCATTGGAGCCAAGAAGAAGGAGAAAAAGAAGAAGCCGCATATTCCCATGACCCATCGGCCAACTTTCGCTTCTCGTTTCCGGTCAAGTAGGCCGTTGGGCTCCATGAGAGAACCATCGGCTAAGCGCACTTCATTCTTTTCACGGCAGAGCAAGCCTTCAATGCCGAGAGCCAACAGGTCATGCCATGCCCGAGGAGGTGCACCCGAGGATTGGCCTTCGGACCGGTGTGCAAGCCGGGGCTTTCATCGGCCTCTTCCTCGGATTCTCACTCGCCGTCGTCTCGGCCCTGACCCAGCCCGATGCTCTGCTGAGATTGGTGCAACTGATGTGCATCACGCCCTTGGCGTGTGCCCTTGTGCTTGGACCGTTTCTCGGGTTGCGTCGAGCGCCCGTTCTGGCAACCGAAGATCCAGTGGATGAGGTGAGAGGCGTCCTGAATCCATACAACGAGGGTCAAGGAAAATGGCGCACGTTGAGCCATGTACGCAGCGATGGTCGAACCGTCCGCATCGACTTGCACAATTCGACCCAACCTCTGGGAATCGTTGCCGCAACCTTGCCGTTCAGCGACCGCTTTCCGGTCCGCTACATCGTCGGACGAGGCGAAGCACGAAGCAGAGAACCCTTGTTGCGCCAGCAGGTCCTTGGCTACATTGAACAGCACATTGACCTCAACCGCCGCAGGCGCACCTCTTCTTCGGTGGAAGTGATGCCAGCCTCCATCATTCAACACATGGAAGCCACTCATCGAATGCATCGACGACTGTTCTATCTGCTGCCCATCATCCTGTTTTTTGCGTGGTTGGAAATGCGTTAAGTGAAACGCAACAGGGCTATGAGGGTCGGCGGTTTCGCCAGCCCATGGCCAACGATGTTCGACGGGCGATGGCGTCCTTGAAACATCGCGATGTACGAACCCGACGGCGTGCGGTAAGAACCCTGTTTGAACACGGCGATGAAACCGTTCTTGAAGCGTTTGAACTTCTGCTGGACGACGAGGACCCTTGGTTCGTCTCCAAGGCCTTGGACGCCTACCGAATGTGGAGTTCCTCCGCAGGGCCTTCCGCAGTGAGTACCTTGCTTTCCCACCCAAGTCTTGACGTGAGGCGAGCAGGTGCCAACCTGCTGGAAGGGTTGGGTCAAGAGGGGAAAGCGTTGGGCATCCGCACCCTTGACGACACGGATTCCGTTGTCCAAAAACAGGCTGCTCGGGCCCTGTCGTTGCTCAATGACGACGAGGTCAACGATGTGCTTGTTGCTCACCCATCGCCCACTGTGCGAAAACTTGCGGTTCAAGCAACCAATGTCTCCCCTGAGCAGGTGGTTCATCTCCTGAACGATGATGTTGAAACCGTTCGCAACGCTGCACTTGAAGCGGCCTTGGTACGCGATTTGGACCTCAACATTGAGGACATCAAGCCCTCTCTTGCCGGCCACCTCCACACCGTCCCGCTCTTGATTTGGTTCGCAAACCACGCTCCTGAAGAACTCGCTGATGCGGTGGGCAACCTAACGGAACTCCACATCAAGGACGTGACCGACCATTTGCGCGCGCACATCACCTCGAGCAACGATGCCCTCATTCAGGCCCTGCTTCAGGCCCGATGTTTGGAACCCGTGGCGAGGTGGGTGCTCAAACAAGGCAAGGAGGAAGACGAGTTGCGATGGTCGCTCATCGCCAACACCCACCTGCCCATCATCGAGCGGAGCAAACTCCTGGAGCGTTTGATCGGGCGTGCTGGTGAAGCAGACGTCCAGCGACGAACGGCTGAATTCTTGGAACAGACCTCTGAGGAGTTGCTGAGGGTGGCGTGCGAGAACCTATCAACCGCCGCAACCGAAGTTTGACCATGAGCACGCCTTCTTCAGGCATCACCTTTCACGCCGATGCAACCAACGGAGCAGAACATCGCTTGGTGACCGGGCTCACCATCGAGGGACCCTTCACCGGTCGGTCGTTGGTGTTGCGGTTTCCCCGATGGGTGCCGGGATCGTATTTTCTTCGCGAACCCATCCAGCACATGTTTGACTTTGAGGCGTACGATGAGGACGACGACGCGTTGACATGGAAACGCGTCGGCGTGGACAGCATCACGGTTCGTTTGCGTCAAAACACCGCCAAAGTCCACCTTCGCTATCATTTGCTGGCCAATGAATTGACGGTTCGGTCAAACCACCTTGACGCCACCCATCTTCATCTCATGCCGCCATTTACCTGGTTTTGGCCCGAGAAAGGTGTGGAGCGTTCGCGCTTGGACGAGGTCCACAGTGTTGAACTGAAAGCCCCTTCAGATTGGACCCCGGCCACGCAACTTCAAGCGACCAATGACGGAAAAAGCGATGGCGAGGCCAGAACATGGTCCTTTTCTGCCGCAGGACGGGACCTCTTGCTGGATAGCATCATCGAAGTCAACGCCAACCCCGCCATCACCCACGTGGTCGACGGTCGAACCCATCATCTGAAGTGGTGGGACAGCGGAGGTCACCAACCCAACGCCGACCGTCTCCAAGCCTTTGTTGAGGACATGGAGCGCATCATCCGAGAACACCATGCGCTGTTTGGCGTTCCCGATTGGCCGGATTACACCACCGTGCTTCATCTCACCGAGAAGGGTCGTGGTGGCCTTGAACACATGAACTCCCAGACCTCGATGATGCCTCGCCAGTGCCTCTTCCCACACCATCCTGAAGAATATCGTGACCTCGTGAGCTTGTTTTCTCACGAATACCTTCACCAGTGGAACGTGAAACGCCTCCGCCCCAAATGCTTCCTCGACTACGATCTTCAATCCGAAGTCCACACCGATTTGTTGTGGTGGTTCGAGGGGGGAACCTCGTGGCTTGGCGACATGATGTGTGTTCGTTCAGGAGCGTGGAGTGAAGAAGATTGGCGGTTGGATTTTGAGCGCAAGATGAAGCGCCATACACAAGGCAACGGCATGCACCGAGAATCGTTGGCCGAATCGAGTCATGATGCGTGGATACACCTCTATAGAAGCGGCCCCTATACGAGAGAGAGTCAAATTTCCTACTACCTTGAAGGCGAGTTGGCTATGCTGTGTTTGGACGTTGAATTGCGCCGCCGAAACAACAACGAATTTGGTGCCTGCGATCTGATGGCTGAAGTGGTGCGTCGGTTTTCCATCGCCTCCGACGAAGCCGTTGAACACGGCGTGGACTACAGGGACATCCGGACCACGCTCAAAGCCTGCCCGGGCGGCTCGAGCATGGGCCCCTTCCTCGACCGGTTGGTCAAGCAGCGTGCCCTACCGAACATCACCAAAGCGATGTCGTTCTTCCGATTGAAATTGGCGCCTCCACCCAGCACCATCGAAAACCCAGGTTGGTTGGGCATCAACACACGGGACGGGACGGGAAGAGTGACCATCACAACCTATCATGCAGGCTCTCCGCTACGAACCTTGAGTCAGGTTGGGGACGAGGTGTTGGCCGTTGATGGTGTTCGTGTTCACTCCTCCAAGCACCTCCAGCAACTGGTTGCAGGCCGTGCAGGAGAGAGCGTTGCGCTCGAATTGAGCCATGAGGGCATCCTTTCTTCGGTGGAGGTGACCATCGCACCTTCCCCCCAACACGGCGTCACCCTGCAGGGCAAAGGAAACGAACGATGGAAAGGATGGATCACGACTCGTCAGGGCCAGTAAACGAAGGAAACACCTTCAACGTCTCGAGTGAGTAGAAAATCGGCGGCGTGTCGTTGGCGATGCTGTGGCGGCTCGTCTTTGGTGGAAAGAGTCCTCCCGACAAACTCATCTCGACCACCTCGCCCTTGGTGAGAGATTGGCGCCCGCAATGTGGCCAAACATCGACGTGAATGCTTTCGTCCTCAAGATAGTTCACGCACAAAGCGGGCAAGCGTTTGAGCCCCAAGAGAACGCCTACCGAATGTCGGTGGTGTCCGTCGAGGATGGCTCCGGTGGCTACGTCAACGATGAGAGGCTTGGTGTAACCTCCCCATTTTTTGGTCATTTCCAAAAGTTTGTCTCTGTTTTTGACCTTGATTTCTTCATGGGGTTTCAACCATTGGAGGGGAACCAGCGTCACGTCTTCTTCCGTCCACTCCATGGCCTTTGGAGGGGGACCTGTCCGATAATGCTTTTTCACATCCTGCCCCGCCTACAAAGCAGAGGCGTGATCGATGGGCAGTGATACGAGGTTTGTTCCAGGTGTGGAAGCCGACCTCGTTGGTGAACCGGTGCCTGCTCGGATGCGCGCATGGCTGCGTGGCTTGCCCGACGACCTTTGCGCCATCCTCAACAAACTGTGCACCAACGGTCACGGGGCTTGGTTGGTTGGAGGGGCCGTTCGTGACGCATGGGTCGGTGTGTCCGACGGTGAGATCGACATCGACGTTGCCACCACCCACCCCCCTGAAGAGGTCCTCTCGTTGTTTGGCGCCGATGCGATCGATACCGGTTCAGCCTTTGGAACCATCACGGTCAAAGGCGAAGGCAACCACTACGAAATCACCACGCTCCGCACGGAATCGCTGTACAGGGACGGTCGCCGACCGGAGCATGTCGAATGGGGAGATTCGCTCAAGGAGGACTTGAGTCGGCGCGATTTCACGTTCAACAGCATGGCCGTGGACGCTGGGCGAGCCCTGCTCTACGACCCGTATGATGGCATTCAAGACCTGCACGACAGGACGGTCAGGGCTGTGGGCGACCCAGCGGTTCGTTGCGAAGAAGACGCATTGAGAATCTTGAGGGCGTACCGTTTTCTCAACCGGGAGACAGAAGCACTGTGGTCCATGGAAGACGAACTTCAACGCGCCGTCATCAGCAGAAAGGACCGCCTTTCGATGGTCGCAGTGGAACGACGGTGGATGGAACTGAAGAAAATCATGGACGGGAATCATGCAGGAGCCATTTTGAGTCAGATGAAACGCGACGGCGTTCTCGCCGTCGTTTGGCCTTCGTCAACCACCGTTCGCCACGAACTGCTCGAAGCCCTGGATGAACCCCTTCTCCGAGGACTGCAGGCCCACCATCGGGTGGCGGTCCTCATGATTGAACAACCGACCAGTGCTTTGCTCAAACATCTCTCGGAGATGAAGAGTTCAAAGGAATTTCAACGTGGAAGCGCGCTGTTCCACGAACGATTGCCACATCTGCCCGCCACCACCATCGGCGAACTGCGGGTGTTTGACCTCGTGCTTGGTCCAGACGCCCCCCTCCATCTCCATGTCCGAACGGTGCTTGAACCGCTTGGCCCCTTTTTCCACGGCGAGGTCAACCAACCTCCTGCTCGGTCAAACGAGACTTTTGAGGCTTGGAAAGCCATGCCACCACGTCAATCTCCCGGCGATTGCCTGGTTGACGGGCACTGGATTATGCAACGAACCGGCGTGCCGCAAGGCATACGCCTTGGCCGACTCAAACAATGGCTCCACCGGTTGCAAATCGAGCATGATTTCACATTGGTCAGCGAAATGGAGGCGTTGTTGAGCCGACTACCGTTCGAACACGGCGATCATGAGGGTTGGCCGAGCGTGGCCTTCCCCTGATGTGCAGGCATCATCTTGATGATGAGGCGGGTGTTGGGAGGTGCATGGCAGAAATTCGTTTGCCAGAAAAAGAAGCCTTCTACCCGGAAGTTCAGGCCATCTCAAACCGAATCAGCAGCATCAGTGAAAAAAACACCATGGCACGACTGCTTCATTCAAATTTCAAAAATTGGCTTCAAACCTCCTCTGTCTCACCTGTCCAACTGACCAAGGACCTTGATGCCGATAAAAACGGCATGATTTCGGGAGAGGAATTTGCAGGACTTCTCGGCGCAATGACAGGAGAACGCCCCCCTGATTGGGTGGTTGAACTCGTCTTCTCCTTCGTCAAAGCCGATACCAACAAAGGCATTCCTATCGTTGATTGGATGGCATTTTTGGCAGCAAGCGGCCTTGAAATTCCAAATGATTTGTTTGAGCAACCCGTCGTCATCACCGGATCCTTGTTGATTCATGAACACGAAGTCACCGTCGGCGATTCCATCACGGTCCACGCCTCGTTCAACGAGCCGGTTGACGCCTACGAAACCAAGGTGACCAACACGAACACCGGCCAAACCGAAGCTTTTGTCACCAGCAGCGACGAAATGGACTCGCCGACCTTCGACGAATTCGTCCTTGAATCCGACGAAGAAGGCGTGTTTCGCGTTGAACTTCTCCACCACGGTGTTCGTCTCGACGAGGGCGAATTCACAGCCTTTGCGGCCCCTGAAGCACCTGAGGAGGTGGAGATTGTCGAACAGGTACACGATGAACACCAGATGCCAGCCACCCCCGCTGTTGCTGTCGAAGAGGAGGGTTTCTCGGCCTTGCTTGAGCACCTGGCGGAAGCCAAACTGCGAAGCGATACCGAACAGATCATCGGCCAAACCTCTGCGTACGCTGTGAACTTCACCGTGAAGACCATCGAACGGACGTTGATGGGGACCGAGGCCTACACCGGAGGGTCAACCCTGACCTGCACGACCGATGACGGCGCTGAATTTGCTCTCATGATGAGAAGCGACGAGCGTGTGTTTTCCAAAGGTCAGCACCTCCACGCCGTGGTGGTTCCTCACGCATGGTCGGTGGCCTTACGCCGCCTTGTTTGCCGAGAGCAGTGATCACTTCAGCGCTCGTGCGATGACAATTCGCTGCACTTCTTGGGTGCCTTCGTAGATTTGCGTGATCTTCGCGTCTCTGAAGAACCGTTCAACCGGGAATTCCTTGGTGTAGCCGTACCCACCGAGCACCTGAATGGCTCGCTCGGAAACCCACATGGCCGTGTCACCGGCGAACAACTTGGCCATGCTGGCTTCCTTTGAGTGGCGTGGTCCATCGGCGTGGTAGTGCTGTTCTTTGGTCCAAGCAGCTTTGTAGACGAGCAACCGGGCCGCTTCAATTTGGGTGGCCATGTCGGCCAAATACGCCATGATCATCTGGTGGTGAGCGATGGGTTTGCCAAAGGCTTCACGCTCGTGAGCGTACTGGAGGGCGGACTCGTATGCACCTTGGGCGATGCCAAGCGCTTGAGCAGCGATGCCGATTCGGCTGTTGTCGAGGGCGTTCATGGCGATGGGGAACCCGTTGCCCACGCCTTTGATGACGTTCTCAACAGGGACTTTGCAGTCGTTGAGAACGAGGGTGCAAGTGTCAGAGGAACGAATGCCGAGTTTGTCCTCTTTCTTTCCAACCGAATAGCCTTCAAAGTCTGCATCGACGATGAACGCGGTGGTGCCACCGTGCTTCTTTGAACCGTAATCGGGATGGTCGACATCCTTGGCAAACAGCACCAGAATTTTCGCTTGGGCACCGTTGGTCACCCACATCTTCTCTCCGTTCAAGATGTAATGGGTGCCGTCGTCGGACAATTTCGCCTTGCACGACATGGCAGCGGCATCGGTTCCAGCACCTGCTTCAGAAAGTGAGTAGGCACCTACTTCGCCGGCTGCGAGACGAGGGAGGTAGGTGCTCTTCTGATGTTCATCGCCGTGGAGGGCGATGGTCATGGAACACAAACCGACATGGACACAGAACATCACGGCGAACGAAGGATCGACACGAGCCAGTTCTTCGATGATGATGGCTTCGGATACATCGTCGATGGGTGAGCCACCGTAGGCTTCCGGAATCGTGATGCCGTGCAGACCGTATTCAAGGAAGGCTTGCCATTCCTCAGCGGGTGGAATTTGGTTTTGGTCCCGATGTTCGACCGTCGGAGCGAGAACGGTTTCAGCAAAGTCCCTAACCAGTTCTCGAATCATTTGCTGTTCGTCGGTTTCTCCGAAAATCATACGCTCCCCAGCCTGCCGAGTGTGTGGAGTTTCTTAACCCGTTTGTTCGTTCAAAAAAACAGTTTCTTCCTCAGTATTCATATACCACCTGTGGAAGGCGCGTTTAGGAGGAAACAGAATGGATGATGAAATCGTCGAGTTCGTAATCGCTCAAGACCGCAAATATTCGATGGACCACTTGTGGTTCCAACAAAAAGAACAGAAACTCATGATCGGCGTGAGTGAGTTCCTCCGCATTGAAATCGGCGACATTCTCCGCGTGATTCTGCCTCAAGCCGAAACCGAGGTGGACGAAGGCGGCAGCCTCTTCTCGCTGTGGAGTGCTGACGAGAAGGTCTCTCTTTCCTCTCCCTTTTCCGGCGTCATCTCCGACGTGAACGGTGAAGTGGAAATCAATCCAGATTTGGTCAACGATTCCGCCTACAACGACGGTTGGATCATTCTGTTGGAACCCCATGAGTTGCAGGTCAACCCTGAGGACAAGCAACTCCTCGAGAACCTCATGGAGCACGACGAATACGTCGAGTACCTCGCAGAGCTTTGACCCCGCCAACTGAGCGGGACCGCATCATCCCGAAGGATGATGAACTCACACCCTTTCCAAGACCCATGAGCGACGCCATGGCCCAACTCCGTGAGAGTCTCAAAGCAGCCCCCGTTATTTGGAAAGGCGAATATCCATACTTCATCCATCCCATCACCGACGGCGTGCCTCGTATGCACCCCGATGTGTTGACCGCCATCACTGAACTGGTCGTTGAGCGGGTGGATTGGAACAACGTGGATCTCTTGCTAGGCATCGAAGCCATGGGCCTTCCGCTCACGGCACCGCTGAGCATGGCCACCGGCATCCCGCTGGTCATTGCACGAAAACGCTCCTACGGCCTTGAAGGGGAGGTCGAAATCGACCAATCAACGGGCTACTCAAAGGGGGCGATGTACCTCAACAACCTCAAGGAAGGTGAACGCATTGCCATCCTCGACGACGTGCTCTCCACCGGAGGCACCCTTGAGGCCGTCATTGAAGGTGTTCGTCGAGCCGGTGCCCACGTCACCGAAATCATCGCTGTCGTGGAAAAAGGCGGCGGGCTCAAGCGCCTCCAGGGCTTGTACCCGGACATCAACATTCAATCGCTGGTCCGACTCGAAATGGACGGTGCCACGGTGGTTCTCCTCGACTGAATGTCAATGGGTGCCTTCATGAGGGAGCGGCCACGCCGCAGGGTTGAGGGAGAACATGGATCTCGACCGCCATGACTTCGAACTGGACGAGTTGATGGAGCGCATTCGCGCCAACGACAACCGACTCATTGCTCTACAAGTGCCCGAAGGGCTCAAGATGCAAGCGCTTGAAATGATGGACACCATTGAAACCGAAACCAGTGCCCAAGTTGTGCTCGCCGCTGACCCCTGCTACGGGGCATGCGACCTGGTGCACGACAAGATGCAACTCATGGGTGTCGAGTTGGTCGCCCACATGGGCCATTCCCAAATGAACATCGATTCAGGAATGCCGACGCAATTCATCAACGTCACCTACGACGGTGACCCCGAACTCAGTCCCGTCCTTCCGTGGCTGGAACAACATCGGGCCATGGCCCAAGCGCGCCTTGCTGACCAAGGCAACACCACCGAATTGACCGAGGAAGAGGCCCAAGAGCGGTTCATGGATGCTGTCGGGCGCATGGCACCGCTCACCGATACCAAACTCGGCTTGGTGGGCTCCATTCAACACCTCCATCTCCTACCCGACTTCCATGACCGTTTGGAGAAGGCGGGCTTCGACGTCACCATCCCCATCGGCGGCGCACGCCTCTCGTTCCCCGGGCAAGTGTTGGGCTGCAACTACTCCGGAGACGACCCTTCCATCGGCCACTACCTCTTCCTTGGAAGCGGCGATTTCCATCCCATCGGTCTGGTCCTTCACACGGGCAAACCGCTGGCGATGCTTGACCCGTACACAGGCGACGCTGAAGAAATGTCCCTTGAACGCATTGAGCGCATCCTCCGCCAGCGTTTTGGCCTCATCATGAGCGTCCAAGATGCCAACTCGTTTGGGATCTTGATCGGCGAGAAACCCGGCCAAATGCGGCGTACACTCGCTTTGCGCATGAAGCGCATGTTGGCCAAGCACGGCAAGAAAGGCTACTTGCTCGCTCTCGAGCACGTTGGTCCTGAACTCATCGACTTCTATCCCGTGGACGCCTTCGTGAACACGGCTTGCCCTCGCATCGCCATCGATGACGCCGTCAAATACCGCAAACCGCTCATCACCCCCTTCGAACTCGAAGTGGCGCTGGGTGAAAAGCAGTGGGAGACCGGATATCAGTTCGACGAAATCCCTTGATTCGTGCGCTCTTGCCTGCCAAAAGGGCCGCTGGAAGCGAAATTGACAACCACATCTTTTAGAACGGTTGACAACAGCATTCCCTTGATATGACGTGGTACTTGGACCGCATCGGCGCTGGGCTCATCATCGCCCATCCAGAGATGTTGGATTTCGATTATGTTCCTGAGGAACTCGTTGGCCGAGAGGATATCCAAACCGAATTGGCCTCCAAGTTTACCACCGTAGGAACGCCGGAAGGGGCGGCTCGAGCCGTGATCACCGGCCCTGTGGGAAGCGGAAAGACGGTGCTCGCCAAAACCTTCTGTCGGGATTTACAACGCCACCTCTCGGGTAAACGCGAAATCAAGGTGGCTCATGTGAACTGCCGAAACGCTTCCACCAGCATGCGTGTTGCCCAGCGCATCCTCCACCAGTTTGACCCCGGTCACCCCGACCGTGGACTCTCGTTGGGAGAACTGCTGCTCAGTTTGCGGAAAATGCTGCGCAGAACCTCGACTCATCTCATCGTGGTGCTCGACGAGGTGGACCATATGCTGCGTCGTTCAGGGGACGAATTGCTCTACCAGTTGCTCCGAATTGACGAGGACCAAGATGGAACGGGAACGCTCTCGCTCATCCTCATCAGTCAAGAGCAGGTGCTGGACGTCCTCGAAACGGCGGTGTTATCGAAATTTGGACAGTCCAACCATGTCCGGGTTCCCCCTTACACGGTTGATGGACTGGAAGCCATCGCCCGTCATCGAGCCTCGTTGGCATTGGTGCACGGGACATGGGACGATGGCATCATGAGGTTGCTGGCAGAACGTGCTGGTGACAGCGGTGATGCTCGACGAGTGATCGAATACCTGAGCAGCGCTGCGGAACGAGCGGAATTCCGTCAGGACGGCCACAGCGAACAAGCCATCACGGTGGACGACCTCCATGCGGTCAACGATATCTTGGCCACCGATACCAGCCACCGAGTGGAAATCGTTGACGACCTTCCCGCCCAAGGCATGCTGGTGCTGCTGGCCATGTGTCGGCGCCTGCGAAACGAGGACACCATGACCATGGGCGATGTTGAACAACTCTACGCCGTGGTGTGTGAAGAGTACGAGCAGAAGCCGAAAAGCCACACCACGTTGTGGAAATACGTCAAGGACATCGAACAGGGAGGCATCATCACCACGCGCGTGGCGACCGTCCCCGGTGGACGGGGTCGAACCACCCACCTCAGCATGCCTCACTTCCTGCCCGCTGACCTCGCCAACCGGTTGGAATTGCTTCTCCCCAAGCGCTTGCGGCGCTAAATGGCTCATCGTTGCAGACGATGGGGCTAAATACGGGTCTTGAGTCGGACAAATCCCGAGAGGTGCTCCTATGGCAGGTAATGATGCTGAATTCATCGCTGTGGTGAACGACACAGACCCAAAGAACGGTGGTAAATCGTACGCCCTGAAAATCACCGGCAACAACCACGCTCAAATGTTGGGCAAGCGCATCGGCGACGTTGTGGACGGTTTGTTCGTGGGCGAGGGCGACAAGACGCTCTCCGGATACAAGCTCGAAATCACGGGAGGCTCGGACAAGACCGGAACCCCCATGCGCCGAGACCTCGAAGGCGGCAACCGCCAATCGATTTTGGTGACGCAATCCACCGGTTACAAAGGTGAAGTCGTTGTTCACAAGAAAAAGGGCGGTGACAAAAAGCGATTCCGCTACAAGCCAGACGGTCTGCGCAAGCGACGAAACTTCCGCGGCAACACCGTGACGCAAGACACCCGCCAAATCAACCTCCGAGTGGTTGAGGCCGGCAAGAAATCCCTTGAAACCATCCTCGCAGCAGAGGCTGAGGAAGCATCGGAGTGAACCCGAGAGGGCGTTCGTAGGACTTGAGAGGTGGGAAGCATGGCACGAAAGCTTCCCGCACAACCCGAAGTGAACATTGGCCTGGTTGGCCATGTTGACCACGGAAAAACCACCCTCACGCAAGCCCTTTCAGGAGTTTGGACCGACACACACTCTGAAGAGCGAAAGCGTGGAATTTCTATCAAACTCGGCTACGCTGACACCGCCTTTTACCAAGACGGAGACGGTCAATTCTACGCCACCGGAAAGCGTCCTGATGGTGGTGAGGATGTGGCGGAAGAACTCCAGCGCGTCGTCTCGTTTGTCGATGCCCCCGGTCACGAGACCTTGATGGCCATCATGATCACCGGTGCTTCCATCATGGACGGCGCCATGTTGATGGTCGCAGCCAACGAAACTTGCCCTCAACCCCAAACCCGAGAACACCTCATGGCTTTGGAAATTGCCGGCATCGAAAACATCGTCATCGTTCAGAACAAGATTGACTTGGTCTCAAAAGAACGAGCGCTGGAATCTCATCAAGAGATCAAAGCCTTCCTCAAGGGTACGATTGCAGAAAACGCACCCGTCATCCCTGTTTCGGCGCACCACGATGTCAACCTTGACGTCCTGATTCAAGCCATTGAGGCCACCATCCCCACGCCCGACCGGTCCAAGGACAAGCGCTCCATCATGCACGTCGCTCGCTCGTTTGACATCAACCGACCAGGAACACGCCCTTCAAAGTTGAAGGGCGGTGTGATTGGCGGTAGCATCGTTGAAGGTGAGTTCGCTGAAGGCGACGAAATCGTCATCGGCCCGGGCAGAAAGATGGAGAAGGGGAGCAAGTCCGTATGGGAACCGATTGAAGCCGTGGTCAGCAGCATGCAGGGCGGCGGACTGACGTTGGACACCATGCACGCCGGCGGTCTTTGCGGCATGGCCACGTTCCTCGACCCATCCATCACGACCTCGGACAACCTCTCGGGCCAGGTCGTGGCCCGAAAGGGTGACCTGCCTGAAGTCCATACATCGGTTTCCATCAGCGTGAACCTGATGAGCCACATGGTGGCTGGAGACGGTGAGTCGCCTGAAAAGATTCAACCGCTGCGAAACAACGAGATGTTGATGCTCAACGTTGCCACGGCGACGTCCGTCGGTGTGACACGAAATGCCGAAAAGTCACGTACAGATCTTGATTTGCGCCTTCCAATTTGTGCCGACAAAGGCCAACGAATCTCGCTCTCCCGGCGCATTGGCTCCCGCTGGCGATTGATTGGCTACGGCACCATCGAGTGAGGTGGACGTATGCAGCAGGTGCTCATTGACGCCTGCGGTTGGGTGGCCTGTGTGGATGCCCAACTCAACGTTGAACGTGAACTTGAAGCCCTCATGGGGCCTTGTGAATGGATTGTCTTGGCTTCGGTCGCTCGTGAGTTGGAAAGGCTTGAGCAACAGCGTCCTCGTTCCAAGTCTTTGTTGCTGCCGCTTCTGCTGGGGAAAGCCACCCTTGTGAAGGGTGACGACAACGGCCACACCGACGATGCGTTGGTGGCGCACGCCCACGAACACGGGTGCGCTACCTTGACCGTTGACGTGGACCTGAAACACCGATTGTTTGAGGCCAACCTCACGGTGGTTGAGGTTCGCCAAGGGAACCATCTTTACCTTCTTGATGCTCTATAGAAACATCAAGGCAGTGTGAAAAGCACGTCGTCTCCATGGCCGTCAAGCCACCCGATTTTGACGCCTGCATCAATCCAAGCATGGGCGTAGTTGATGGCCCCAAACGCTCGAACAAGATCGCCTGTGTTCAGAAAGTGCTCAGCGTCGGAGGCGTAGTCGTCGGCCATTCGCATCATGACAGCCAACTTCTGGCCTTCGCCCGAAGTTGGCTCAACCAGTTCAGTTGCCTTTTCACGGGCCCGGCGTGTGATGTCCAGGTACGCCTTCACGCGCTCGACCGTCACCGTTTCCTGTTCGTCGGTCATTCGCCTCCCTCCTTCTGTCGCCTCAGCAGACGGCGTGCGTCCTCGCTCCTGCCAAGCGCTTCGTAGAGTTCGATGGCCAAGGAGAGTTTGCCCAAGTCTTCCGCTTCCTGTGCTCGAAGGAACATGTTGCGGCGTTCTTCCCAATTGCGCGCCATGGCTGCTTCAGCGACCGCCCGGTACCGGCCTTCACGTTCAGCCTCGGAAAGATGTGGCGCTGTCCATCGACGCACGAGCCCCTCTCGGCTTGCGGTCGCCATGGCGTCGGGTGTGCACAAGACCAACAAATCGCCAAGATGCATTCGTTGGGTGAGCGGTGCCTCATCGTCCTCTTCGACTCTTGGTGCTGAAAGCGATACGAGGTGGCCTTCGATGCCCAAGACCCACCATCCGTCACCGGCTCGCACTGCGTCCATGGGCTCCATTGAATCGGCTTCAATGCGTTCGAGGGCGTCCCAGCCAAACGGATGAGGGACACCCTCCCACAACCCCCCGTCGCCGGACTGGAGCAGTAAACGCCCGTCTTTCAAGGTCGAACACCAACTCCACGACCGGTCCTCCAGCTTCCGCTTCTTGTCATCCCCGGTCAAACGTCCGCACCAAAGCATGCCTTCGGGGTCCTGCCACAGGAGATGTTCTCGGTCCAACCAGCCGATGAGGCGACGCACGGGTCCGCTTTCGACTCGGCGAATGCCACGACCGTTCTCAGAAAACAAGTGGATCTGGCCTTTTCTTCCAGCCAGAGCCCATCCCCCGCCGGGGCGAGCGGCAAGGTCGCTGAATCCACCGGGCGTGCTGCGCCCTTCGTTCATCATCGCACCGTTGGAGGTGCTCATGAGGTAGAACCCGTGGGCTGCGAGAAGGCCGATGGTCCCTTGAACGGCTTGGGCTGCATGGACCTTGAACGGAACTTCAACGTGCCAGCGAACGTCCCCGTCAGCCTCAAGCATGGTCATTTCAAGTCCGGCGCTGACCAAGACACCGCCTTCGGCAGCGGCCAACATGGCGATTCGTGAATCGGCTTGCCAAGACCACGCAATGTTCCACGACATCAGGCCTCACCTCCTTTCAGGCCGCCCCAGGCGATGAGTTGAGCACGAGCCGTTTGGGTCAACATGTACTCTCGTGCACGTCCGGCCTGCCGCACTTGGAGGATACCGTGCTTGAGTAAGCGGTTGCTTATTTGTGATAATCGTGAGCGTTTGATGCCCAGATGGCCAAGGATTTCTCGATCAGACGGCGAATAGGCCCGGCCGTGTGCAACGGCGACCACGTAAGCGTCTCTCGTGTTGAGACTGCTCAGGACATGCTTGTCCAACGGGTAGGTTTCCTTTGGTCCGAAGCGGGTCGAGGAACGGCGTTCAAAAAACGCCAAGAGGCCCTCATGAGCACTTGACGATTGACCCTGTTCGGTCACCATCGACAACAAGGCCTCCAACAACCCGTGAGCATCGAGGTTTGCTTGTGGCGTGACGGGAACGGCGATGGGTTCGGTTTGCAGCTCAGGTTCATCCTCCTCTTCAAACTCAGAGAGCGATTCCTCCTCCATTTCAGGAAGCACAGGTAAGCCTATTTCATCGTGAATCAGCGTCGCATGTTCTTCCTCAGGAACGGGTTCTTTGGGTTTGGGAAGGCTTTCCTCTTCGTTTACCCACCAATCGCCCTGAAGGCCGCTTTCCTTCAAGATTTGAGGGGTGCTCAAGGCCTCTTCCTTGATTTTCGAGGAATAACCCATTGAATCTTTGTTGCGCTGAGCCAAATTCTTGAACATCCCTTTGGCGGCACTTGTGCCAGCTGGACTGACGGCGGACGCATCGATGATGGGCGTGGTGAAGGGTGTCGGCTGCAACGGCTCGTCGTTCGTTTGTGCCTCGTTCAAGGCCTCCATGTCCAAATCGAACATACCCCCGAAGCCGGCCCATTCGCCTTCTTCTGATTCCTCATCTGCACCCGCTCCAGCGTCGTTGTCCACCTCCGTTTCAACCACGCCGTCATCGAACAACCCTCCTCGCTCCGTCCAATTCACCGAGGCGTCGATGATGGACGTTGTTGGCGGAGAAGCAAACGGCCCCTGTTGAGCCTCAGTGCCGCCACCCGTTGACGTTGAGGGGGTTGCTTCATCAGGACTGTTTCCCATCAGCGTACCCAAACGGTCCGGTTCTTCTCGTGGCTGAGGTTGAGCAGAGGTGTCGACAAAGGGAAGCGGTGCTTCCCCTGCGTGGTTGAGCCGTACCGTGTCCACAGCATCTCGAAGTTGAGCCACCACCGATGCAGGGTAGCCGTCACATCCCTCGAGAATCGAGGTGGCATCTTGTATGGAAAAATCGGCGTCGACGACGCCAACCGAATTCAAACGCTGGCGAACGAGCGTGACGACATCAAGCGGTGTGAACGGGGCCATTTGGAAGCGCTGGAAGCCGTTCACGACCGCAGGGGCGAGGTGATTTCGCTCCATGACATCACACACCAAGACGATGATGGCATTCAATCGCTCGAGCGAGGAATGCGCATCTCGCAACGCCACGTCAAGGACGGATACATCACTTGCAGGCACATCAATGACGACCAAAGGGAGGCGGTCTCGGTAGGCGTACATTTCCGTGACCAAGCGATTCACCAGGTCGTTTCGGTCCACGGGAGGTTCGCCGCCAATCAGTTGCTGGAAGCACATTTCCAACAACGCTTGTGCAGGGGAGTGAGCTGGGAGATGGTCGATGGACACAAAGGCACCCGCATAGGGTTTGAGGCAACGAACGAGCGAGGTTCGACCCGAGCCAAGTGGCCCGGTGAGCATCACCTTTCGTGCTGTTCCGAGGCGTAAATAATCTCTCAAGAGGTTGAACTCATGATCCCGCCCAACCAGTTTTCCCGCCTCACCCGATTCCAAGGGGCGGCTGGAAAAAGGATTCTCGCTCAGAAGAGGGAAGCCAAATGTCCGTGCTTTCGTGACCATAGACGACCAACGAACTCCAAGTATTTGATGTTTCATCAAAACGTGCTGTCCAACATAGGCGTTAGAAAGCGTTAGTTAAGTCGCCGTCGCTGGTTTGTAGCCTGATTTAACGCATGATTAACGCAAAATTAACGCGTTACGAAAAGCGTTAATCCCGTTAATTTTCAACGCCAGCCGCCGGAAGCGATTGGTTCAAGGAACGGCACCCGTACCGTCACCATGAGGACCAACCATGCCCGTGGACAACAGCCGCATCAAAGGCTTGTACAACATGAGCGTAGAGGAGCGACGAGCCCTCGTCGCCACAGCCGCTGGCTTGGACCAGGAACACGTCAATGCATGGGCGTCGAGTGGTGAATTGGACGAAACGTCTGCCGATCGTATGATTGAGAACGTGATTGGCACCATGTCGCTCCCCGTTGGCGTGGCAACGAACTTTGTCATCGATGGAGAGCACTACCTCATTCCCTTCTGCCTCGAAGAGTCGAGTGTGGTGGCGGCTGCCTCGAACATGGCCAAGCGATGCCTCGCACACGGCGGATTCACCACCCAAAGCGATGAACCCGTGATGATCGGGCAACTCCAACTCCTCGAACTTGGCGACATCAAGGCGGCTTCTGCCGCCATCCTCGGTGAAAAGGAGGCGCTGATGACGTTTTGCAACGACGTCCCCTCTCGAATGATCACCCTGGGCGGAGGCTGCAAGGACATCGTCTGCAGGGAACTTGACAGTGACGTGGGACCCATGCTCGTCGTTCACTTCCTTGTGGACTGCAGAGACGCCATGGGAGCCAATGCGGTCAACACCATGGTTGAGCGGGTTGCACCAAAGATCGAGACGCTCACAGGAGGGCGTGCCCACCTTCGTATCCTCTCAAACCTCGCAGGCCATCGCTTGGCACGTGTTCAAGCCGTGTTCACGCCCGAAGAGATGTCCACCGATGGGACTCGAGAGGAGGGTTTGGACGTCATCAAGGGCATTCTCGAAGCCCATGCATTTGCCGTTGAAGACCCCTACCGTGCCACCACCCACAACAAAGGCATCATGAACGCCATCAGCAGCGTCGCCTTGGCGTGCGGACAGGACTGGCGTGCCATTGAGGCTGGATGCCATGCATGGACGACCATGGGTAAAGGCCAGTACACATCCATGTCCTCATGGACGCAGGACGAACAAGGAAATTTGGTGGGAAGGATCGAAACGCCCATGGCCGTAGGCATCGTTGGTGGAGCATCCAAGGTTCACCCTGCTGCTCAAGCCAACCTCGCTCTCCTCGGCGTCAAAACCGCCCAAGAATTGGCCGGTATCATCGCCTGTGCTGGTTTGGCACAAAATTTGGGAGCGTTGCGAGCCCTTTCAACCAAGGGGATTCAAGCAGGGCACATGAAACTCCATGCCAAAAACATGGCCGTCAGTGCCGGTGCCGTTGGGGATGAAGTGGACGTGCTCGCCGAAAGGCTGCAGGCTCACGAGGGGCACCGAACTCAAACCTTGGTGGAGCAGTGGCTCAACGAAATGCGAAACGGTTGAGGCTTCACTCTTCCTCAGCCACCGGCAGTGAGGCTTGAACCGTGCCGTCTTGAGCGGTTTCTTCCCTCAGCACGTCATTCTCTCGCAATTCGTCGAGCAGCCCCGAAGCTTGCACCTGTTCACGGAACCAGGCTTTGACTTTCTTGCGATCGGTGTGGGGGCACCCGAAGGCTTCCGAAAACCGGCGAGTGGTCGACAACCTGCGAGTGTTCCCGTCCTTGCGCCGGTCAACCATGCCCAGTTGCGCCAATTCCCGAACATAATCGTAGGCTTTCTGGCCGAGCAATTCCACCAGCCTTGACTGGGGCATGGGTTGGTGATAGGCGATGAGAGCGGCTGCCTTCAGCAGTTTTGGAGGCATGTCGGTCTTTGTTTCCCTCGGAAGATGAGCAGCAATTGAGGGTTTTACTTCAAGCGCCCAACGGTCACCAACCTCTGCCAGTTGAAGTGCTCCACCCTTACGACGGCGAAGCGTGGCTTGCAGCGAACCCAAACAATCCAACATTTCATCGGTGTCGTACCCGAGAACGGTGGACAGCTCTTCAACGGACATGGATTTACCTGAACTGAACAGGGTTGCTTCGATGAGCGTTTCGAGAGGCATTTCAGTCATCGTGATTCACCGCCTTACTCCACTAACCAATCATGTTCACTCAGGCTATATGAATCGTTGATGGGAGCTGCCTCAGCAACATCCTCCTCAGCCGTTGACGGAGGGGTCTGTTCAGCATCCATTTTTGCTTGCAGTTTTACCTGACGGCGAGCTTCTCGCTCCTCAGCAAGACGAGCACGTTCGGCAATGGCTTCCATGCGATGCTCAGAGCCCGTGGTTTGCCCGTCCAACGCTTCAGCATCGTTGGCCATGACCTCTTCAACCGCTTCGAGCACCTCAACAAAACCATTGATGTTGGGCCAGAGGTCTTCGATCATGATGTTGGCGACATCTTCGCCTTCTTGAGAAATACTGGCCATGCGACGGTGGGTGAGGAACAATCCAGCGATGAAGGAAGCAACAAAGGCTTCACTCTCTGTTTCGTCCATCTTGAATCCGAAGGTTTCCATCAGGACCGGCTTCAGTTTCTCGATGACGGAAAGCAACGGCACCGTGGAGGCTCCCGCCTCAGTGCACGTTTGTTTCAAAGCGTTCCAGCACCGTTCGATATCGCCTTCAAGGTCTTCGTTGTGCATCCGTCCGCCGACGTTGTCGAGGTACTCACTGAGTTCCCGTTGATGCTCCAGACGGTTGATTTCTCGTTGCTTCAACTCTGCTGCATCGTCGGCTGCATCTTTGAACGCTGAAAGCAGTTCAGCGAGGGTGACCGGGCGCCCTTCATCGCGGCGAACGCGCTCGTCAAACAAGGACGGCAACACATCGTCAGCATGTCCCGTCAGGATGGTTTGGGTGAACAAGTACGCTTCATCGTCGTATTCGCTTTCCCAACCAAAGGAGAAATCCTCGTCCCAGAGGTCTTCTTCCACCGGGGGTTGTATTTTGTCAAACAGCACGGCTGATTGATGATGAAGCACTTCCCATGACAGACGAATCAATCGCCCGCATGCTGGAAGGTCAAGGTTGTCTTCTTCTTTGACACGGCGAGAAAACACGCTCAAAAACGCAGAAAGGTCAACGTCCCATGGATTGAAGGCTTCTTCGCGAACCAAGGACAGGACCAAGGCGACTGAACGATCGAAGGGGTCGTGAAGACTCTGATGCTCGGCCTCTTCGGTGGCTGCAATCGCTGCAATCCGTTGGCCGAACAACTCTGCGTCTTCTCTGTCCTCTCCGTGAGAGAGGAGCTCATCGATGATTTCCTGCTTGAGGAACCATCGGTCGAGCAGACTTTGTTCTTCGGCCACACCATCACCTCACTGTTCTTCGGATTCAACTTCCACAGCATCCATCTCTTCGACCATCGCTGAAGGCTCGTCGGCTTCAAGGACTTGAGAGGCCACCTCGGACCGTTCTTCAATGTCCTCAGAGGTTTCCTGTGTTCGCTCAATCAAACTGTCAAGGCCACCCTGTTCTTCGGTTGCCTCCGTGGCTTCCAGGTGTGGGAGCAGCCCTCCGAGGCTCTTTGGAACACTGGGCTCATCTGGAACGCGGGGCATGTCTTCGGCTGCTGCGACAGCGTGTTGAATCCTCGATTCGTTCTTGGCGACGTCTTTCTGAGCCTCCTTGAGGGCTGCTTCACCCAACGCAATCGCTCGTTCCCGGTCGAAGTCGAGGATGCGTCGGCTGCAACCGTCGCCACCGTGGGTGATACCGATGTGGTGGTCGGCCAGTTTGAGGGACACCTTTCGCAGCGTGACCATGATGAATTGGGCTCGCTTGCTGCGGTTTCGGCACATCTTCGCAATGCGTTCAGCGTTGTAGGCGTCGAGGTTTTGGTCGACTTCATCAAAGTAGTAAAACGGACTGGGGTCGTAATCCTGAATGGCGAAGATCAACGCCAACGCAGCCATCGATTGTTCACCGCCGGAGAGTTGTTGCCGGCTGACCTTTGACGACTTCCCACGAGGCTGAGCCCAAAGTTCCAAACCGCCCTTGAAGGGTTCTTCTGGATTTTCAAGGAAGAGTTCACCGCGTCCACCGTCTGAAAGTTCATGATACGATTTCTTGAAGTTCTCATTGACCTTTTCGAGCACCTCCAACAGGCGCTCTTTGCGTTGGGACTCCAGTTGATCGGTGATTTCAAGGAGGTGCTTTCTTCGAGCTTGGAGGGTGGCGAATTCATCCTTCATCAAATCCAAACGTGCCTGGCATTCATCGTATTGCTCAATGGCGAGCATGTTGACATCGCCAAAGTCTTCCATGGTGCGCTGAAGACGTCGAAGTTTGCGCTCAAGTTCCCCAACGTTTGGCAAGTCATCGGGCATTTCGGTAACCGAGAGGCCAGCATCAACCAGTTCGTTGGCCATCAACTGCACCTCCTGTTCCTTCTCTCCAATCGTGCGTCCCAAGTCGTGGGCGAGGCGTCGGTGGTTTTCTGCTTTGGACAAGCGCTCCTCGTTTCGCACACGCAGGGTCGCCCGCTGGTCGGTGAGTTCCTGTCGCTCCTGCTCCAGTCCTTGATTTTCCTCGAGGTAAACGGCCTGTTCGTCTTTCTTGGCCTTGAGTTCAAGACGATCGGTTGCAAGCGTGGCTTCTAATTCGTCCACTCGCTCCTCACGAGCGACCTTCTTGCTTTCAAGAGCGCCAATACGCTTGTTGATTTCGTCAACCCTGCGTTGAAGCACCGTTCGGTGAGAGGCCCCGTTGGAGAGCGTCTCTTCCGCCTTTTCCTTCTCGGCTTGAGCAGTGACACGCTTCAGGTTGGCGTCGTGCATGCGATTGCGTAGATGTTCAGGGCTTGCAGCCTCCAACGCTTCCTTCGCTTCTCGCTTGGCTTCAACGGCGTTCTGGGCCGCTTGCTCAGCAGCGTCGAGCAGACGAAGGGCTTCTTGTGCCTCCAGACGGAGGTCGTCGAGTTTTGCCTCCAAAGCGGTGACGGCGTCCGTCGCTTTCTTGTGACTCGCCGTCAACTGTCGCTTTTCGGCTTGGAGTTCACGCACCGTGGTGGCGTGGGAATCATCAACGAGGGCGTTGATTTTGTCACGAATGCTTTGCTGATTCGAGCGTGCTTCGCGCAACGCCTCGCTGACCGTGGCTTCCATGAGGGTGTATTGGTCCACTTGTGCAGCGTACTTTTCGACATCGGACGCACCTTGAATCCGTCCGCCAAAGGCGATGGACATTCTTCGTTGGGAGCCACCCACCATGGCTCCGCCGGCTTCCACGACGTCGCCCCGAAGCGTGACCAAGCGAACGCCGCCGATGTGCCGACGTGCCACGGACATGTTGTCAACAACGAGCGTGTTTCGCAAAACGAAACGGACCGCGATGTCAATGCGTGGGTCAAAGTCCAGCATTTCATGAGCGAAACCAAGCACGCCTTCCTTGCGAGCAACCATGACCGCCTTGCCGCCGGCTCGGTTGTTGGTGAGTTTGTTCAACGGCAAGAACGTGGCGCGACCTGCCTTGTTTTCAGCCAGCCAACGAATGGCTCGGGCTGCGTCCTCATCGGTGTCCACCACGACCGATGCCATGCCCGACCCGATAGCGGTGGCCAACGCAGCCTCGTGGGCGCTGTCTTTGGGCGCACAAAGTTCAGCGATGGTGCCGATAATTCCTGAGAGTTCCTGTCGGTCACGAGCAGCGATGACGGCACTTGCACCGCCAGCAAGGCCCTTGGCTCCGGACTTTTGTTCCATTTCCGCTTTTGCCAAGCTCAAGGAGCGTTCTGCGTCTCGCAATTTGACTTCGATTCGGTTTCGATCTTCCGTGAGTTGGGCTTCGGCTCGTTGAGCTTCCACCAATGAACGAGCGAGGGCGTCCCTGTCAAACTCAGGCGATGCATCGTTCAATTCTTCCAATCGAAGGTCCAACTCGCCAACGGCGAGGCGAAGGGCTTCGTGTTCTTCTTGGGCATCGCCCAACTGCTGACCGATGAGGTCAGCCTCGACGGCCAGGCGGTCGACATCGGACTGTGCAGCCGATTTGGCTTCCATTTTGGCGTCGACATCGGCTTCAGCCTTCGTCAAGGCGGTGTTGAGATCTTGGTTCTTCTGCCCCACCGATTCCAAGGCGCTTCGGATGCTTTCCTCTTCGTCTTGTGCTTCACTGAGGGCCGTGAGGGCGTCTTTCAGCGCTTCGTTGGCCGTGGCGAGGTTGGCCACAAAGGCATCCAACTCTTCGGTCGCCTCGCCCAACTCAAGTTGTGAATGTTCGAGCTCCTCCTTGTCATCTTCCGCTTCCTTGCTGGCTTCGATGATGCGATCGTTGTTCAGTTCAATGGCGACCTGGAGTGCCTGAATGGCTTGACCCAACTCCGAGGTTTCCCCTCCCGTGAGTTTGTTGATTTCATCTTGAAGTTCAGCGATTTTGTCGTCCAGTTCAAGCAAGGTTTTCTCCGTTGCCTTGTGCTCGTCGAGGAGCGTTTGGCTTTCATTGAGGTAGTGTTGCCGTTGGTCGATGTGGAAGGTCAGTTCGTTTTTGAGCGTGGCATAGCGAGCCTGAAGCAGCATCGAATTGGTCAATGCAATGCCGTCGGCAACGTCCTTGGCTTTCTGCGCCACGTGACGCTCCTTGGCCAGCGTGGACAGCCGTTCCAATTGCTCTTTCTCGAGCATCCCGATGCGTTCGAGATAACTCTCGACCTTTTCCTTCTGCTTGGTGGCCTTGCGGATTTCATCGTCGTAGGAGGTGACGCCAGCAACGTTGTCCAACACTTTGCGGCGCTCGTTGGCCGTCATCTTGGCCAAACTGGTCACGTCACCTTGAAGGACGATGTTGTAGCCGTCTGGACGAGCGTTGGCTGCACCCAACAAGCGATGGAAGATTTTCTGACTGCTCTCCTCGCCGTTGAGTTTGTAGGTGGTCACTGGATTGTTGGAAGACGTCAGCCGAATGCTTCGTGACATTCGAATTTCTTCTTTATCCAACGGTAAACGTCGTCGCCCGTTGCTCATCACCGGATTGGCGAAGACCAACGTGACCGAACACTCCCGTGCCGGTTTGGAATTCTTCCCGCCGTTGAAGATGAGATCGGTGGAATTTTGGGCCCGAATCACCCTGTTTGATTTCGGCCCAAGAACGAATTGAATAGCATCGCCGCAATTCGATTTTCCTGAACCGTTCGGACCCGTGATAGCGGTGAAACCACGATCAAGGGGGACCGTTACTTCCCCTTTGAACGATTTGAAATTCAGTACTTCAAGTGATTTCAGATACATCCCTATCCCTCTCGTGATGGAACAAAAGTCCACCACGTTCTGAACACCCGTGTCTTACAGGATTTAAACAATTTGAAGAATGAAGGCTCAGTGCAACGGTTTTGGAGGGGCGAAATCAAGCGCCGAAGGGGCTCAAAACACGCCGTGATTGTTGCAGTTTTTGCACCCTGCACCTTGACAGTACGGGCAGGTGGCCATCACGAGCAACTTGCTGCGTCGACGATTCATCGCCAAATCCTTGTCTGCTTGCAAAAAACGTGAACGTTCGGACCGTTCAATGTCTTTCTTTGAATGAGCTTCTTTGCTAAAAAACGAGGTCCTGAAACTTCCGGCTTTCTCACGCCGTCGTTCCAATTTTTCGCGTGTCTGAACAACCGCCTCGGCTTCCCAATACTTCGGACCTCGCATCATCAACGCCCCAAACACCGCAAAGAGGATTTGGACCACCCAGGGCTGAACAGGAACGGGAGAAAGATCGGCGAGGCTGGTGGAATTGGCAGACGAGGGAAGCCACGCAAGACGGTCAAGGATGGCCAGACCGAACAGCACACAGCCCATGATGAACCCAGCCTTGCGCATGCGCTTGGCCCACGATTTGTTCTGTGGGAGTTCAAAGCCGTAGACGAACAAGAACAACCCCTCCATCAGCATCAAAACGTCAGCACCTGACCATTGACCAACCTCGCCGAGGCAGTACGAGGTTCCCGAATCCCGCAATTCCGCCTCAACCGTTGAGGGCGAACATGCAGGCTCAAACATCAGCAAGGCATCCAACTTGTAACCGTCGGCACCGTCGATCACCTTTGGTGCAACCGCCCCGAATTGAACGTTGGCGATGACGAACAGCAACAACCCCGCACCGAACAGTGTCATGATTTTTCGGAGGTTGATTCCAAACACCATGCGAGGTCCTCGTCGTGACCATGCGGACCTGCTTCATAGTGCTTTTGAGGTAGGCGGAAAGAAGGAAGGGCCATCAGCGTCAAGAAGGGGTGACACGAGCCCCCTCCCGAGGAGAAGGTCATGGCGCACGTGGTCATCGTGGGAAGCGGCATTGCCGGCTTGTTCGCTGCCGCCCGCCTTGCCGATTCGGGCCATGATGTGACCGTGGCGACGAAGAAACGCACCAAAGATTCCTCCACCAATTGGGCCCAAGGAGGCATCGCCGCCATCCTTGACAAAACCAACCTGAAGGGCATGGAGGCCCACGTCCAGGACACGCTCAAATGCGGCGATGGACGATGCGATGAAGACGTGGTTCGAAGCATCATCGAGGAAGCAGGAGAGCGAATTCGGGATTTGATCCGGCTCGGGGTCGAGTTCGAGAAAGAGCACGATGGAGCGTACTCCATGGCGCAGGAAGGCGGTCATTCTGCAAAGCGAATCCTTCACGCCAAAGACGCCACGGGCCGAGAAATCGAACGGGCGCTCTCAGCCTACGCCACCCAACACGAACGAATTCAACTTCGGCCCAACACACTGGCCATCGACCTCATTCAGCGCGAGCACGGCAACCCGGCAAAGGGCGTGGCTGGCGTTTGGTGTTTGGACCAAACCTCACAGGAAGTTCTCACCCTCGAAGCCGATGCCGTCATCCTCGCGACGGGTGGCGTTGGTTGCCTCTGGAAGCAGACCACCAACCCGAGCGTCGCCACCGGAGACGGGTTGGCCATGGCCTATAGAACAGGAGCCTCCGTTGAACAACTGGCGTTTATTCAGTTTCATCCGACCGCCCTTTATTCCAACGAACACCGACCGTTTTTGATTTCCGAAGCGCTTCGTGGTGTTGGAGCAGAACTGCTTGACGACGCAGGATTGGCAGCATGGGACGAGGCGTGCCGCACGGCGTTAGCCGAAGGCAGCCAACCGCCCCATCCCAGCGGGTTCTCCTTCACGTTGAAGCACTCCCCTGCCGGGTCGATGGCCACCAGAGACATCGTTGCAAGAGCCATCGACCAACAACTGAAAACGACTGGAAAACCGTGCGTTTACTTGGTCACGTCCCATCTCAACGACATCGATCTTCCCTCAAAATTCCCCACCATCTCTCAACGCCTAACAAAGGAAGGCTTGACGCTCGGCAAGGACCCTCTTCCTGTGGTTCCTGCTGCTCACTACATGGTGGGAGGCATCCGCGTGGATTCCATTGGACGAGCGTACCTGCAAGGCAAGGACGAGCACATGCCGCATCTCTTCGCCATCGGTGAAGTGGCATGCACCGGTATGCACGGTGCCAACCGCCTCGCATCCAACAGTTTGCTTGAAGCCGTGGTTTACGCCCACCGTGCATCGCAGCACTTGATCGATCATCCACCAACGACCTATGAAGGTACGCACCCGGCATGGAGAGCCGATGGTTTGCATCGCTTGCGAGAGCATGCGCCCATCATCCACGACCGCACCAGCTTGGTCAGCACCATGTCACAGGAAGTGGGCATTGTCCGTTCCAACCAACGGTTGCGAAGAGCGCAGCGACGACTTGCGTTGCTGAATCAGGAGGTGGATTTGATTTGGAAAGCCTCGCTGCCGAGTCGTGCCATCGTTGAATTGCGAAACCTGGCCCTCATCGGTCACTTGGTGGTCACCAATGCCTTGGAACAGAAGGAAAATGCAGGGCTCCACTACAACGTTGACCTGCTCAAGGATGGCACGCCTGAACAAGGGCCGTCAGCATCTGATTGAGGGGAACCGCAAGACCGTGTTCTTCTGCGAGTTCAACCACGGCTCCGTTAAGCGCCTCAATTTCCGTCCTCCGCCCTGCTTTCATGTCCTGCAACATACTGCAGTGGTTGTCTTTGGTGCTGGTCAAGACCGCTCGCAGGTGGTGTTCAAACGCAACCTCGTCGGGAACAGCGACCCGCTGCAAGCGCGCAACACGAGCTGCTTCACGGTAGACCATCATGCAGGTGCTCAACAGTTCGTCAGCCAGCAATTCCCCGTTTTGCAAACCAGCAAGGGCAGCGATGGGGTTGATGGCGAGGTTCAGCAGGACTTTCTCCCAAACCATCGAGGCTGCATCGTCACGTACCACTGGAGAAAGTTGAGCAACATCAAACAGCTCGGCAACGAGGGCCATCGTTTCCTCACCGGCACCAAACGGAGGTAAGGCGAGGTTCACCGTGCCTTGGCCCACCCACACCACTCCGCCTTCGGCTTCGGTAAAGGCCCCGTGCGTGGTGGTCGCAGCCAACACGCGCTGCGGACCCAAGGCCCGGGCGAGTTGTTCTGGATGTCCCAATCCGTTGGAAATGGCCAGCGCCACACCGTTCTCTCGAAGCATTGTTTGAGCCAATTCAAGAAGCGAAGGAATGGCATACGATTTGCAAGAAAAAATCACGACATCTGAACCGCCGTGGAGGTGAGGCTCAACCTCCAATTCTTCGCAGGAAAACAAGAAGCGACTCGCAGGCACCGGTTGGAGGCCAAAGCCGGAAACATCGATGCCTTCCAGGATTTGACGAGCGCCGCGCTCGCCACGGACATGAAGGTGTATTTCGTGGTCCGTGGAGGCCAAGCTTGCCGCAAACACGCTCCCGATGGAACCCGTTCCGAGGATGGAGACACGCATGAAAACCCTCACTGGTAACTGGCAAGATGGAGAACGACGGTTCCCGATTCGAGGCTCAACCACATCGTTGCCAGCGGCGTGGACGGCGGGACGAGCGAAAGGGTCGTGTTGCCAGGAGCGAGTGCTTGGCCGTTCCAATCGTGTTGCCAGTCTTCTCCTAAACTTCCTTCTCTGGCCAACCTGAAGGGCACGTCCGCCGTACTTGGGTTGTGGAAGGTCAACTCACCCATGCCCTCGTTGACGAACGTACCGTTGGCCGCAATGGCCCATGGCGTGGACCAAAATCGGGTGATGGAGTTCATCCATGTCACCAACAATTCGGGACCTGACTCCACTTCAAAACTGACACGCGGGTAAGGAGAGTATCCCTCGTTGCACAAGGAAACGTTGCTGCCTGCCGTCATGAGCAACGTGAGGTTTTGCTCGGCCTCGATCACCGGAAGGTGACCTGAGGCGAACACGTCCGTGTCCCAAATCCATTGACCCTCAAGCGGGCGTGGTGGCGTGCTGATGCTGGCGTTCACCGGGCATCGGTCAGCGTTGATTTGCAGGTTGCCGCCGTCTTGAAGCAAGGCACCCCACCCCTGTGTCCCCTCATGTGTGATGGTCCAGCCATGCTCTGGAACATAGGCCACCAACGGCCGCCGGTCTGGCAGCAGTGGAGCAAAGGTGTCGTTGTTGATTCGGAGGATACCGTGTGAAGGTTGGAACACCAGAGGGTCAAGTCCCGAGAGACACACCCTTTGGGGCACATCGGAGAGGTTGGCCATCAACCCTTGTTCACCTTCGAGGTGAACCAACGATGTTTGAACGTCAGCCACGGCGGAGGCTTCTATTTCGATGTTCACGGAGGTGGAATTGACCAGGGCGCCGCTCAGGTCCACACACCTCAGCATCGTTGCGCCGTTGGACTCATCGTACCATTGCTGCCCGGGAAGGACCTCAAGAGCAGGTTCGACCTCAAAGGGAACGAGGTCGTACCCGTCGTTGATGTGGACGACGTACACGCCAGAGGCTTTGGTGGGTTGGTATGTTCCCGCCCACGTCAAGTTCAACCAAAACTTGGCCGTTCGTTGGGGAAGGAGGTGTGTTCCGCACCCTTCACCGTTGATGTCAAGGTCGTCTTCACCGTCACAATCCCATTCAACCAGCCAATCATGGCCCGTGTGTTCAAACTCGGCATGAACCGCAAAGGGACGCTCCAACGAAGAAGGGTTGGTGATTTGGACGAGGGTTCGTGAAACCCAGCGACCGTCGTCTTGGAGCACGGCCAGTTCCGGGTCAACGAGGGTGTATGTCATGGGGTCCTCCCAGCCATCGTCGTGGACGACTGGTTGAGAGGCTGGAAGCAGAAACACGAACACCAACAAAAGCACCATGCCCATGCGACGATGATCCTCCTCGCTCAGGCCCGTGGTTTCGTCAAGAATGATGGGGATGCGAAGGTCGTTCCCGAGGAAGAACAGGAGCGGCAAGAGCAGCGCGAAGACAAGGAACCACAAGGAGAACGCATCGAACACGCCAAACACGTAGGCACAGAAGAGAACCGCAACGAGGATCAAACTCTGGGTGCTCGAACTTCGTGCGTCGAGCATGCCCATTCGAGCAATCAACAAACGACCACCGGGGAAGGTCGGAATGGGGAGAATGGAAATCCAAGCAAAGAGCATCAGCATGCCGCCGGCGTGAACCCAGGGATGGGCCCACGACAACCGGACCCATGCATCGTTTCCTACAAGCTCCGTTGCTAACAGGCTCACGAAGAGAGGGGGTGCTGAGATCAAGGGCATGAGGGATGAGGCGAGATACTCCGGCGTCATTCGCAATCCGACGAGGAACAACAACGCCCCTGAAATCCCGAGCACGGTGGGCACCGTCAACGCCGTAAAGCCCAATGAAGAACGGTCGGGCCAAGCACGGGCGTCCATGCGAGGCAGCGTCGGTATGAGGAACAAACCGAACGGCCAGAACAACCACGATGAAGGGAAGACGCCCAAGGCGTACAAGGCGATGGTGAAATCAGGAACAGGAACCAAGTGGCCGCTTCGCACGCCGAAACGGGCCGCTACGGCTCGTTGAACAAAGGATGCGAGAAGGAGAACACAAAGAATGGGCAGCGTGTACCCCAACAGCGCATCAAAGAAGGACGACGCATGAAACCATCCGTTCGCTTCCCGGCTGGGCTCCATCCATTGATGCCCCGCAAGCGTGAGCGTCAACAAGGAGAGCGACCAGAACATTAGCAAGGTCTTTGGCCGTGGAAACTGCCGTTCTGGTGTTGGAAACACCGTGATGACCCATTCTTCGTCTTTGGTTAATTTCCCCATCCATCCAAGCCGCTGCAAGTGGGCGTTCGCCTTTCGCAAATCACCGTGGATGTCGTCGTCTTTGCTTCGCACCGACCACGATGGCCAACGGCCACCTGTTTCGCCAAGAACCACGACATACGATGACAACGCCGAGGCGAGGAGATCGTGTTGTGACCAGGCCTTTTTTTGATGAGGAAGGCCTGTTTGGACCGGTTGTTCGTCGTCCATCAACCGTTCCCCCTATCAACTCGGTACGACCCATCCTCCATGAATCCCTCGTTGGAGAGGCACGTTGGACAACTTCACTTGTTCTTGAATCGCTTGAGACGGAAGGTCTCTTCACGCTCCATTTCTTCAAGGCGGAGTTGGATGAACACCTTGGCTTCCTCAAGTTCTGGAATGACCTTGAACTCGAGCGCGTTCACACGGCGTTTCGTGGCTTCGATTTCAGCAAGAAGGCGCTTCAGCGTGGCCTCCATTTCCGAGGCGGTCACGATTTTCTCGATGAGTTCGCTGAAGGAATCGCTGGCCTCGTCGATGTAGGGTGACGAGCCGATGAAACCGATGCCACGCTCTGCGAAGGTCGATTTGAGGTTGGTACCGCTCACACTTGGAACGACGACACCCATGATGTTTCGTCGCTCAACTTCAACCTCTGGATGGGCTGAGTTGGCGATGGCGGCTGCACGAACCGCCAAGCCACCCTCAATGGCGTTGGCCAAATCGATGCGGGTCTTCGCCAATCGGTATGCTTCC
>JALRLQ010000050.1 GCA_023254365.1 Candidatus Poseidonia sp.
CCCTTCGTCGGACCACGTGCCCATGTGCACGCCAAACACGGCTCTGTTTCGTGTCATCAATCGCAGGGCGTCAAACTTGGGGGTTCGTCGCAATGCAACGATGGCTTTGAGCAGAGACCGTTTGCCAGAGGGGGCAGCGGACGACATCCCGTAGGTGTAGAGGCGCCCTCCTTCGGCCAGCGAGGAGAGGCTTCTGCGAAGGTGGTCGCCCCCAATGGGGTCGAGAATATGGTCGACCCCGCGTCCTTCGGTCTCTTGGCGGATAATGGTGGCAAAATCCTCGTTGTGCCGGTCGATGGCACGAGCACCGTAAGACTCGATGATGCTGTGCTTTGCTTTGGAGGACGTTGCCCATACCTTGCGGACCCCGGCCCATTTGCAAAGCTGCAAGGCAGCGGTACCGACCCCACCAGCACCGCCGTGGATGAGCACGGATTCATCCGGTGTGAGATGGCCGAGATGGTGAAGCATGTGATGGGCGGTCAAGTAGGTCACTGGCGTCGCCGCTGCCGTTTCCAACGAGATGCCGTCGGGGATAGGAATCACCCGGTCAACCGGTGCAAGAACGTAGCTGGCTTGGCCACCGTTCCTCATTGCGGCCACGACCCGTTGCCCGACCTCCAAACCCTCGACTCCTGGGCCGACAGCATCAACGGTGCCGCTGACCTCGTAGCCGGGGGTAAACGGGAAAGGTGGGCGAGGCTGATAGAATCCCATGCGCATCAATAAGTCAGCGAAATTGATGCCTGCGTAGGCCACACGGACACGCACTTCACCGTCGTTTGGCGTGGGTGGTTCCATCGGTACGGTGGTGATGCAATGCACGCCACCCGCCTTTTTGATCACCACTTTTTTTCCCATTACAATCCCTCCAGAACCCATCCGACCGATGTGTGTGCAACGTGACCGTCTGCCAAGTGCGCATGAAGGTGGGAGAGGGTTTGGTCAACGGTCAGTCCTGGATGAGCGTCAGGAGAGTCAGCATAGGCGTGGGTGGCGATGTCCTCAAGGCGGTGTTTTCCGTTTCGAACCGCATCTAGCACCCGTTCATGGCGTGCAAGGCGATGCGTGATGTAATGTTGAATCAACCGTTCAGGGATGGGGACCACGGGGCCATGGCTGGGAAAGACGAGATGAGGTTGAAGCGCCTTCAATCGTTCAAGCTGACGAAGGTATTCGTTCATGTCGCCGGTGTGAGGTGGAATCAGGATGGTGCCGATGCCGGCCAACATGTCGCCTGCGACCAAACCCGCTGGACTGAAGAGACAAACATGCCCGGGATGGTGGCCAGGTGTGATGAGAACCTCCCACGCTTGCTCGCCCAACTGCAGCACTTCGCCATCGGTGAGGATGCGATCGCATGGAACGCTTTTCGACGTGTGTTCGCTGCCCCAAAGTGGAACGTCAAAGGCTTCTCGAAGCAACGACATATCAGGCAAATGGTCGCTGTGGCTGTGCGTGAACACCACCGCAATGAGCCTGCCTTGGTGCCGGTCAACCGCAGTGGCGAGCGCTTCCATGTCCTCTCGCATTCGAATGGCAGGGTCGACCATGACGTATTCGCCTCGGGGGTCACCGACCAGGTAGCAGTTGGTGTGGTCTGCAGGCGGTAAGGTAGCCGTTTTGATGGGAATGACCTCCACGCCGTGAGCGAACAAGATGGAGCGCCGTCCGGGAAGCCGCTGAGCGATGTCTTCCGCAGCGGCGTGCATGTCGCGATCACAGCGATTGAGGGTTCGTTCAATCTCCATCAGCAAGGTCACCACCGGTGGGGCGACCTTGATTTCGTGTGCTTTCCAACGCTCAAGGACATCGGTTGGTTTGGCCCACATCACCTCGGTGAACTCCGTTTGTGGCTCGAGGTCGATGTCAGGGACGCTGGTCCAATCACCCGCATGGAAATGAAGGAAGGCGTTGTCGAATTGAACAGGGCCAAACGGAGGTGTAATTCGGTGACTTAGGACCCGAATGCCTTCACGATTGACAGCAAACGCCCCGCGTTGAGCCAACGGCAACCATTGGTTTTTGTCTTCAACGATGGCTTGCCGGGCTGACTCGTCCAAGGCCACCACCGAATCACCGGCAGGAGCGAGACCCAATTCTTCGCTCATTTCTCTCAGAATGCACGCAATGGCGCCTGCTTCCGGCCCATCAAGCGAAGCCAAGGTGTCCACCGCCTTCCTGTCCACCGAAGAAACACCTCCGCCGGGAAAAGCCCAGTAGCTGGGGAAGGCCCGCATTGTGGCAGCTCGAAGACCGAGCAACACTTCAACGCCGTCAGGACCGTCACGGGTCAGGGTCATCGTGGCCGTTGGGCGAGGAGGCCCCCGTGCCGGTGTTGGAAGGCTGACGCCTTGTGGGACCTCACTCATGAACCTCCGTCGTTGTTTGCACTTTCAAAGGCTTGTAAGTCGCTCTCAGTTTCTGTGGAGGTTGGTGCACCCTTCACCTTGGCGTGGCATTGAAATAACGCAGCACTCACCTCGCACCATGACCCATGATTCGGTTGAGGAACACCTTGCCGAACTGGCCGAATTGGTCACACAGGCAGAGGCGATGGGCATTGACCTCTGGCCTGAAACCAAACCTGCCCGACCGTGGGCAAAGTATGCGCTTGCCTCGTTCATGATCATCATGATGCTCTCATGGGTCTCCAAGGTGCTGTTCCGATTCGCAACCGTTTGATGGTTCATGTTTTACCGCTGAATTGAAGAAGGCGACGGGCTTCGCCCGACCAAAGTCCCTTAGTGTAGCGGTCCATCATGGAGGATTCTGGTTCCTCCGACCTCGGTTCGAATCCGGGAGGGACTACCAACCGCCGTGGAACCGTCCAATCATTCGTGTTCTTGGTGTAGGTTTAGGGTGACCTAAATCTTATATTCCGGTGATTTTTCGGGCGACCTAAACTCGGTGGTTGTGGAGGGGAATCGCGTGCTGGCCAACCGTCTTTATGCAGCCCTCCTGACCCTCGTGATGGTCAGTGCAGGTCTGTCGGGTTGCCTTGGCGGAGAAGACGATGACGTCCTTCGAATTGCGTTCTCGGTCAAGGACGATTATGCCTCGTTCGACGAAAACCCGCAGAAACTTGCCGATTACCTGAGCGAGGCGACCGGCCGAGACGTTGAGATTTACGCCATCACCTCAGATTCACTGGCTCTTGAAGCCCTCCGGTTTGGCGGAGCCGATATGGCGTTCTTGGACGGAGGTGCTGCTTGGATGGGCTGGCAGCAGTACGGACTGGAGGCCATGGCAGCCAGTCTCAACAGCGATGGCCGCCCATCGTACAGCGCCCATGCTTGGGTCCTCAACGACAGCGAGGCCGGTCAAGCAGCCATGGACGATGATGAAACGACCGATCCGTTCGAAATCCTCGCAGGGAGTGTTACCTGTCACACGGGTTGGCTCAAGTCAGCCGGGATGTTGATCCCGATGGGCTATTTCATTGGTGAGGGCTATGCAGAGGTCGTCGGCGATGAGGAGGACATTGAATCTCTTCGTTCAACCATCTTCAATCACTTTTCTCCCGATGCGGTCATTCCTGAATCGGGAACATTGTACTACGGCTACGGCGGTGCCCTTCGATGCCTTTCGGAAGGGGAGGGTGCCGTGGCGTTCGCAAAGGACAGTTCGGTGGAAACGTATTGCCCTGAAGATGGAGAGCGAGCGACATGGTGCTTGGACCCAAGCCGCTATGTTGCGTTGCCTGCATTTGGTCAAGCCCCTTCGCATCCGCTGATGTACCAGCCGAACTCGGTCGATGACGCAACCCGCGACCTCATTGTTGAGGCCCTGCTTGCTTTGAACACCACGGAAGACGGGCAATCCATTCTGGAAAACATACTGAACACCCCGGGCATCGTAGAAGTCACCACAGCCGAACATCTTGGCTCGTACGGTAGCCTCATCGAACACGTTCCAGGCATCAATGCGTATCTCGGCGAGAAGTATTCCTCGGAGTGATGATGTTGGAGGAAATCCTTGTTCATCTTCACGATGTGAGCGTCGGGTACGACGAACCGCTCATTTCTGATATCAACATCGAGATCATGGCGGGCGATGTCATCGCCGTTTTGGGCCCTTCTGGTATCGGGAAAACCACGCTTTTGAGGACCATCGCTGGCTTGGTGCGGCCGTTGGAAGGGGAAATTGAACTTGGTGTCGCTCCCCGAGGTGGCGTGGGCTACATCCCACAACGGCTCGGATTGGTTGGAAACAGCACGGTGCGCTCCAATGTGGAGATGGGGACGAGGGTCGGACTCTCTCGCTGGCATCTTCCTTTCTTGCCTGTGCCTACCGCACAGAAACGCTATGCTGAGCGGGCGATGGAGGACCTCGACATTGCGCATCTTGCCGAGCAACCTGTTCGTATCCTCTCGGGAGGCCAGCAGCGACGTGTGGCAACGGCACGAACGCTCGCTCAACGACCCAAACTGGTGCTGGCAGACGAATTTTTGGGTGAATTGGACGATGACAACGTGGAAATTGTCATGAAAACGGTGCAAGCGGCCATTGACGCCCAAAATTCAGCGATGGTGATGGTGGAGCACCACGAGGAACTGGCCAAGCAAGTCGCCAACAGGGTTTGGCGAATCCTTGACGGTCGTCTCATTGAGGAGGATGTGGCATGAACCGTCGCCTCGCCATTGGCGGCCTTGCCCTCCTCGGTTTGACCTTCCTGTTGTTCTTGGACCTCGCCGGTGATTGGGGTCGCTTGAGCGGGGGATGGAGCAACTTGAAGCAATTCTTCCAAGAAAGCCTGTGGCCACCCGACTGGTCGGTTCTCGAAGCACAATCCTACCCGGTCTGTGAAGCCACGTTCGCGTTCACCTGTTCAGTGGCTTGGATTGGCATCGTTGAGACCATTAAAATCGCCTTCGTTGCCACCGTGATTGGGTTTCTTGTCTCCTTACCGCTATCGGTGTTGGCAGCCAGCAACCTCTCGCCCATTGAATTCGCCATTCCAACCCGCATCCTTCTCGCTGGCATGCGAAGCTTACCGTCGATCATCTGGGCCGTGTTGTTCGTCATCGTGTTCGATGTTGGTTCGCTTGCTGGCATCTTTGCCATGTCGTTTTACACGGTCGGCTATCTCGGTAAGTTGCAATTTGAGTCCATGGAGGGCATCAAAAACGCCCCGCTTGAAGCTGCGAAGGCGATGGGCCTTTCGCGTGCTGAAACGGCATGGTTGGTTGCCATTCCAGAATCTGCGAACAACCTCGTGAGTCATGCGTTGTTCATGTTCGAATACAACGTACGCCACGGCACCGTCATTGGTTTGGTCGGTGCGGGAGGTATCGGGTTGTACATCAACACCTACCTCAAACTCGCCCAGTACGACAAGGTCCTCGCGTTGTTGTTGGTGGTGTTCCTTGTCGTGGTCGTCATCGATTTCATCTCCATGACCATTCGTTCAGCGGTCACCGAAGAAGGCGATGTTGACCGTCCCGCCTGGTCCTCCTTGTTCTTGCCTGCCGCCATTTCTTCGGCTTTGCATCCAACGCCGATGAAGAAAGGCGAAGATGTCGATGAATCGGAGTGATTCAATCAGCAGCGATGTGAATGGCACCGTCTTTGTAGAAGATTTGAATTTGGTCGGATGCCTTCTTTGAAAGTGCAGCCACCGCCTCGTAAATTTCGTCTTCGCTGACCTTGAAGGCCTTTGCAGCATCCTTTGTGGACCAAGGTTGGACGTGGAAGTCACTCTTCACAAGCCACTTCAGCACCTTTGCTTCGAAGGGCGTCAACTCATCGGCCATGGTGGTGACACGGGCACCAACCTCAAAATAGCACCGATGGAGGCTCATCCAAGAGCAACCATTCGTCGGCAGCATTCCTCGGCGTCGATGTCGCCGTTGAGCAGGGTGTTCAGGGCTTTCGTGAAGGGAATGTCCAGGTTGGCATCCTCGGCTCGATCGAAGAACATCCGGGTCGCTCGAACCCCCTCGGCCACCATGTGCATTTCGCTAAGCGCTTCGTCAAGGGTGAGGCCCGTTCCCAACTTTTCGCCCATGGTTCGATTTCGACCGTGCGGCGAGGTGGCTGTGACGTACATGTCCCCCAACCCCGCGGGTCCAAACGCCACGTCGTGCCGAGCACCCAAGTTGTCAAGGAGCAAGCACCCCTCTTTGAAACCCGACATGAAAATGGCCGCTTTCAAGTTGTCACCACCAAGGTCACCCACCTGCTTTAATCCGTCAACAAGGCCGCAGGCAAGGGCAACGACGTTCTTGTATGCACCCCACAACTCCGCACCAACGGGATCGCTTGCAGGGTGAAGGATGAATGTCTGGGTGCTCAAGGTCTTCGCCAAACGCTGGGCGATGGCGTTGTCTTCGCTGGCGACCAAGGCCGTTGTCATGACGCCGCCTGCTGCCTCCGGAGCGATGGTGGGGCCCGTGAGAACCGCCAAGGAATTGGTCTTGCCTTCTTCCTTGAGGCGTTGGTGGATGGCTTCCGAAATCAACTGGTTTCCCGGTGCCAATCCTTTGGCCAAATCGAGCAAAACATGGCGCGGTTGAAGATGAGGCAGGACATCCTCCATCACGTCGAGAATCACCGAGGAAGGCACGGCAAGGACGACGATTTCGCTGCCTTCCAAGGCATCCTCGAGCCTCATGGTCACGTCGAGTCCCTTGACGGGATGATGTGGCAGGTACTTTTCGTTCACGTCCTTCATCATGATGGATTCGTAGACCTCTTGTTCAATGGTCCATCCTTTCACTTTGTGACCTTCCAGCAACCACAATCGAGCAATCGCCGTCCCCCAATTTCCCAATCCCAAGACCGCAATGCTCGCCATCTCAATCGTTTGGTTCGCTCCTTCATTGGTTTATACCATTTCGGGGTATTTTCTGCACGAAGGCAACGGTTTGAAGCCGTCTCCTCTCCGGCCATCAGAACAAGTCGTCGTCGTCTTCTTCGAAGTCGAACACGTCATCGCTTTCTTCCTTGACAGGTTCAGCCTTGGGCGTCTCAGCGACCTTTTCTTCGGCCGATGGAGCCTCCTTCACCTCAACCGGTTCAGGTTCTGCGGGAGGAGAGGTTGCTTCAGGTGCAGCTCGCTCATTGGCGATCTGGGTTTCCTTGGAGCGCAATTCCTCCTCTGATTTGCCGGTTTGAAGTGCCAGCGCTCGTCGACGGTCTTCTCGGGCCTTCCGTTCCAGTTGCTTGTGGCGGGATTTCTCGATGTTTTGCATCATGTACATGGCATCGTGCTCCAACAAGGGGGAATCCGAGATGAGCGTGATGTCCAGCCAACCGCCGTCTTCGACAATGAATTCTGCAAGGGGCTCAAAGTTGAGGTCGGATTTTTTGATTTGCGTGTAGTGCAGGGCGTTCCCCGTTCGGTGTTCGACACCCGAAAAGTGGCAGTAGAATTCTTTGGTACCGATGCTTTCTCGAACCAAATCAAACAGTTCCCCGTAATCCTCTGATGTTCGCATCTGGCCGTGGCCGCGTGCGTGGATGTGGGCAATGTTGAGCACCGGGACGGTGCCTTCGACGTGATTGACGACTTCCAACACCTCTTCGAGGCTGCCCCAGAGTTCTTGACGACCGGATGTTTCAACGCCAATCTTTGACGGGGTTCCATCTTTGATCCAAGGGAAGACAGGGAATTCATCGTCGTCATCGTGCCAGATTTCGTGAATCCGGTCAACGATACCTGAGAAAACGTTGGCAACTTGTTCGTTCGCCGCTTGACCGCGTCCAAATTCCCCGTAGTGACCGGTGTGAAGCGTGATGTGTCGAGCATTGATGGTTCGTGCCGCTTGGAGGGTGGCCTCAATCTTTGCCAGAGAGCGCCCTCGTTCCACTTTGTTGCCGAGCAGTTCTGAATAATAGGGTCCGTGGATGTTCATCTCAAAATCGGTTTTGTTGGCCAGCACGCCGGCTTGCCAATACTGTTCGAAGTGCTGAGGCGCCACCATACGCACGGTTTGCACCTCCATGGTTTCCAAGCCCAAGGAGATAATGTCGTCCATTCCTTCAACGATGGTGCGACCTTTGCAGGAAAGCGGAACACCTGCTGGACCGAGTTTAACTGACATCCTTTCCCCTCCCCCGAAACCAACCCAAGGGGCACCACATGATAATCCCTTTCTGTTGGCTGTCCGCTTTTCAGGCACCAACGGGTTGATTTGCAAGAGTGAACACATACGACTCTTCATGAAGGTGAGCCCTCAGCCATGACCATGGAGCCTCGGGTCCAACAGGCCATTGATGCCTTCCGGCAAGGTCATCCCGTGTGCCTGTTCGATTCCGAAAAGCGGGAAGGTGAGACCGACCTTCTGTTCCCTGCAGCCACGGCTGAGCCCGCTACCATGCGTCAACTTCGCAAGGACTGCGGCGGATTGCTCTTTCTCGCCATCGGCGACGAGGTCGGCGAATGTTTTGGATTGCCGTTTCTTCAAGACCTTCACACCACCGACGCCGCTCTTGACCGGCATCCCGTCCTGCATCATTTGGTGACCAACGACCTGCGTTACGACGCTCGTTCGGCTTTCACGCTGTCCCTCAATCATCGAGACACTTACACGGGAATCACCGACCACGACCGGGCCTTGACGACCCGAAGGTTTGCGGAGTTAGCATCTGCTTGCTTAAGGGAAGGCGTGGCCGGAGAGCCGGCGATGAAACGTCTGGGTGAGGAGTTTCGAACCCCCGGCCACATTCCCGTGTGCCGCGAGGCCAAAGGCGGTCTTGCGGTCCGGCAAGGCCATACTGAACTGGCCGTTGGGCTGGCTCGCTTGGCTCAAACGACGCCCGTCGTCATCGGTGCCGAAATGTTGCAGCCCGATGGCGACCACGCCTTGCCGGTCGGCGATGCGCGTGCATGGGCTGCTCAACGCAACATTCCGTTCTTGGAAGGGGCCGATGTGGTGGCCGCCCTCCAAGGCGAAGCGTCACCGTCATCCTCTTGAAGCGACGCCCCAACCCCCCCAACAGGTGCTTGCATGAAACGAATCATGGCGGTTGGCGTGTTTGATCTGCTGCATGCGGGGCACCTTCACTATCTTGAACAAGCCAAAGCGCTCGGCGAACACCTCACCGTTGTCGTGGCCCACGACGACACGGTTCGCCAGCGGAAGCATGAACCCGTCACCAACCAAGACCTCCGCCGACGCATGGTGGCGGGCCTGAAACCCGTTGACGAGGTGGTGATTGGAAACCCACCGGACGTCCCTATTTTCGATATTCTCCCTGTCATCCAACCCGATGTGATCGCCTTGGGCTATGACCAAGAACATGCGGAAGAGAACATTCGACAGGCGCTCGTCCAACGTGGTTTTGCCTCCATCGAGGTGGTTCGTGTTGAGGGACTGAGCGACGATTTGGACGGGACTCGAAAAATCATTGCCCGTATTTTGGAACGGGCTGAAAAGCAGGGGGCATGAAGGTGTTCACGGGCATTGTTCAAGGAACGGGACGGGTGGTTTCCGTGGCCACGACCCCGGCGGTATGGACGTTCGGAATCGAGTTGCCTGATGCAGAAGGATTGCTTCGTGGGGCGAGCGTGGCTGTCAACGGCGTCTGTTTGACGGCCACCACCATCAACGGCCACCAAGTCTCGTTTGACGTGATTCCTGAAACGCTCCAGCGCACCAACCTTGGCTCGCTTGAAATCGGTTCGGCCGTGAACGTGGAACGGTCGCTCAAGATGGGGGATGAATTGGGAGGCCATCTGCTCTCAGGGCACATCATGGGCGTGGGCGTGGTGACCCGTGCCGTACAGGTTGGTGATGGGCGGGACCTGACCATCCAATGTCCTGAAAAGCTGCTCAAATACATTCACGAAAAGGGCTACATCGGCTTGAACGGTGCCTCGTTGACCGTTGGTCAATGCAGCGGCGCCGAACTCAACGTGCACCTCATTCCAGAAACCCTGCGCCTGACCACGTTTGGGGAGGTCGCGGTGGGCGACCAAGTGAACATTGAAATCGATGCCATGACCCAAACGGTGGTCGCCACCGTTGAGCGAATGATGAAACAGGAGAACTGAGAGGGACCACCATGGGCAAGCGGGTTGGCTTTGTTTGCGGTTCGTTTCACCGCGATGAAGTGGAACGCATGCTTGCCTTTGCCACGGAAGAAGCGGGGCTTCTCGAGTTGAACGTTGGCGAGATCGTCTGGGTGCCAGGCTCGATGGAAGTGCCGCTGGCGTTGGACCGCATGTTGGCGACGCACGACGCAGCTGCCTGCTTGGGCATCATCGAAAAAGGCGAGACGCAGCACGGTTTGGCGATGGGTCAAGCGGTGATCAAGACCGTGTTGGACCTTCAACTCAAACACGACAAGCCCATCGGCCTTGGCATCATCGGCCCCGGTGCAGAGCCCAAACACATCGAACCTCGCCTCGAGCCCCACGCCCGTGCAGCCGTACGGGCGGTGCTTCACGGTTGAAGACGCGCCGTTGGGCCGGTTTTGAATCCGCCTGCTTGCAGGATGGGTTGGTTTTCCGTCACCATGCCTATAAGCACCTTTCAACCGCCGGGGCCGAAGGCCATGATCGATGTTCAACCCCCCGGTGGCCTCCCGGAAATCAAGGAATCAACCGAGACCACGCAAGAAGGGTTGAATCAAATCCTCCTTGGGCGCAACCTTGACCGAATCATCACCTACATCCAGATGAAAATGAACACGGCCATTGCGGTGAACTCAGAACTGTCCGCCATCCGAACCCAGGTCATCCAAATGGGCTGGTTTTTGACCGTCGCTTTGGTGTTGGGGACGGGCGGCTTGAATTCGTTTTTTGATTGGAATCAAAGCGCTTTGATCATCTCCATCAGCGTCACGCTCCTTGTGGGCGTGATCGCCGCCGCTTCGATTCGAACCTTGACCCAATACACGGATCTCATCATGGAGGAGCACCGAGCCTTCGAAACGCTCTACAGCATCATTGTTTGGAACGGTTTTGCCGATCTAACGGCCATCACCAGTGAAGTGGGGAGAATCGAGTTGGAGACCCGGCAAAAAGTGGACGATATGAACCGTAAGCATCGCTTGTTGACGGGCACCATTCTTCATTCCATGATTCATTTTGAACGCCAGGCCGTGGAGTTGAACCTCAATCGCTGAAGCGATACGACAGGACGGTTCCGGTCTCAATGGGTGGTCCGCAGAGTTGCCGAGGTTGAATCGCACGAGATGCGAACGCCCGCCTCGCGCAGGGTGGAAATGACGTCGGACACCGTTTGCGTGTCGAGGTCTTCCGGTGGATGAACGCCGCGCTCAAACAAGGGGTTCGAGGCCCAAGCCTTGACGCAAGCGTAGGTGACCAAACCGGTCGTTCTCGCCATGCTGGAGTCACCGTCCTTCCCGTGGTCTTCCACCGTCCAACGTGCGTGG
>JALRLQ010000051.1 GCA_023254365.1 Candidatus Poseidonia sp.
AAAGTCTGAAATGAGCATGGTTTTACCTACGAATATGGTTATTACAAAATTTGGAATTTGAAACCATTGACGCTGGAATTGAATCGCGTCAGCCACATCAGACCCATTCCAGATGAAACAGGTTCAGGAACGCTACGTCCCCCTTGACGGCAAGCCACGAAGGGAAGGGCGTCAGAACATTGGCACGTTCCAGGAGCGTGTTGCTCTTCTGGAGGCTGCACAACGGGTGCTCGACGACATGAAGGCAAGCGGTCACTTTGACACGGTGAACCTCAGTTCGTTGGAGACCACCATCCTGGGCTTCCTGCGCGACGGTTCGTCCTGTTTGCTGGGGTATTGTTCCTACGCTCGAGGAAAGGGGCGTAGCAAAACCGCAACGCCGGGGGAACGCACCTGGCGTATCCTCGTGAACCGACAACTCGTGCACCGAAACGATGGCAGTTTGGAGGCGACGATTTACCACGAGTTCCTCCACGCGGTGCTGGGTTCCGAAGAAAACCACGGACCGACCTTCCAAGCCATGGAGGCTCTTTGGCCATTGAATCAGGAGGTCGGCGAAGATGGAAACTGAAATCTTGATCGGAATGCTCGCTTTGGCAGCACCCGTGGCTCTGTTTCTGATTTTTGTCTTGGCCTTGGTTTCTAACGTAACGGTCCATGTCCTCCAACTGATCATGTATTTCCTTTGTCATGTTTGTGTTCTCCTCGCGCCAATTCTCTTCTTGGCAGGAATTGCCAACCTTATCACTCCTCATCAAGGGATGACGCTTGGAGTTATGCTCATTGGTTTTGCGATTTCAACGCCGTTTCTCGCCTTGCTCGCCTATGACCACCAAGAGAGCAGCGCTGGGTTCGTGTTTGTGGCCACCGTCTTGCTTGCAGCATCGTTCTTGACGTTCGGGGTGATGTCGGTTTACTTTGCTGCAACCGCGGTGTTTGTCATGCTTGCTTTGCTCAGCGAGTTTGGCCTCTTCCCCGGGATTGATGCGGGGGGAGTCACGGGTGGTTGAAATGGTATCGACTTCAGGGGAGTCTACCTGTCTAACCGAGACATTGGCCGAACTCCATCGACTCATGGACGACCACGTCAAGGTCGTCGAGCGATTGAAAGGGGTTTTTGATCATCAATTGGCTCCGTATTGCGCGATCTTCGCAGAGCGCATTGAACGTCAGGTGCTGCCCGTTTTGGTCGACGGCATTGAAGCCGCCACCATCCTTCACCATACGGAGATGATGTTCCCCGAATGTACGGTCCAAGCCCTCATGTCTCATGTTGAAGCGGCACTGAAACTCACATCGTGGAAGGAGGTCGAGAACCATGGAGCGTGAAGGTATGAAAGAGGCCTGCCTCCAACTGGAAGGTGTCTTTTCGGCGATTGAGCGGCATCTTGGGCACCTCCAAGACCTCGCAACCTTACTGGATGAAGATCTCTCCTTGATTCAGCGCATCTTTCGGACAACCGAGGTGGTGTGGTCGCCAAGCATTCACTTGTTGTTTGGTGCGATTCAAGGAGAGACGAGCACCGTGGTTGAACATCAAACGCGCCTCAAGCAACTGATGTTGGAACTCGACGCCCGACCGAATTCACCCATGATTGAACCCCTTTTGCTGCGGTTTTCTCGCCTGTTTGCCGCTCATCAAGATTCCCAATGGATTGAACAACAGCCCAATCCTGAATTTCATACCGAACGACTGGTTGAGGGGATGCTCCCGTCCCAAACTCGAACGTTCCTTTCGGGAGAAGCGCAGTTGATGATTGGAAAATTTGCGGCAAGTTGCACCTCGTGGCCCCTGATGCGCGAACGTTTGGTGGGCCATCGACATTGGATTGAATGCATGATGGCAACGCTGCCTCCAGGTCATGTCCTCTCCCACCCTTTGGTGTTGATTCATCACCTCATGGGTGAATGGGAACAGCGTGTTCAGCATCAGATTGACATCGATGCAGCCTACGAAGAGCTCGGACGGCTCCAACAAAGCCTTGAAGCAAGTCCTGGCGAGGGGCGTGTCTTTGCCATGGAGCGTCTTCGTCTTCAGAGCATGGTTGTACCCTTTTCGAACATCAAGGAGGAGGAAGCATGATCACTCACCCGTTTGTGTTGTTCTTGGTCCTCTTCGGTTTGCATTTCGCTCTGGGATTGGTTGCCTACATCGAGCGACGAATGAAGCCGCTGTACGCCTTGCTCCAAATCAAAAAACTCGATTCGGCCGGTTTGCGTTCGTTGGCGCTACACTACCAAGACCTAGGCCTCCATGTCCCGGATGCTTTGTTGATTGAACCCGAACCCGTTCTGACAGCCATGTTGCGCAAACTTGAGGCCCGCGTCAGTCTCGAAATCTCCGCCGTGCTGCTGATGGCCCTCGTTCCGTCAAGTGTCTTGACGGCTCTCCTGGTTTGAGCAATCAATCCCTTCACGATTGACGGCTCTTCCTTCAGGATTGACGACTCTTGTGAATGCACGCCATCACGTAATCGTGCGTCGTGAAAATGTGGAACCCTTTCTCTAGATGTGTATCTAGAAAGTCCCGTTCAGCTTCCTCCCACAAGTCTGGGACGTATTCAACCATGACGCACCCAATGTTCCTTGCACTGTAGAGGATTTCTCCGACACGGTGGAGTGGCAATCGAGCATCCAGCGTTGGAGGTGCAGGGCTCAACAAATTCATCCGACGCAGCGTTGTTGCGTCAATGGTCGTGTTGAACGATGAAAAGTCGTTACCCTTGTTTTGGAGATAGAGCATCACGTTTTTCAATTCCAATGTCCCGATGCAGCGTCCTTCATCTCCTTCTTTGTCGAACACGGGTTGGTAATCGAAACCCGTCGATGTCATGTATTCCACCAGATCCTTCAGCGAATCGCCTTGTCCAACGACGGCACCGACGGGAGACTTCTTGGAATTCAAACTGAGCCGAAATCCGTCAACATCGTGCTTTTTGTGTAACTTTGAGTGGGAGTTGGCGAGGGAAAACAACATCGGTTCATCCTCAATGTTGAACAAGTATTCCTCAATGGCCATCAAGGTGAACAATTGTTGACTAGGGCTGACCCTGATTTTGAGCGGTTCAATATCGTTCAGCGGATACGGGACATCACCTTCTTTTTGGTGCCATTCCGATTCGGTCATGAGTGATTTTTCCTCACCTCGCTTCGCTACACCGACTTTGTTCAGGGCATTTCCGATGATTGACAACTCAGCACTTTGCTTGTTTTCAAGATATTGAACAAACTTCTCTTCAGAGGCAAAATTCACCGGGTAACCAAGTGCTCGCTCATCGGAGTGAAGTTTTCGCAACGTGTTGATCGTGTCAGCCACGTTTCCGATTATCTTGTTGTATTCCGAGGGCTCGTCTATGCTTCTTTTGAAATCAAGGCGGTGCACGTATTCCTGCAGCAAATAGCCCAACAGCGTGTCGTCAACCGGCCCCCATTTCTCGGTGAGGAATTCCATCGCTTCATCCTTGGACTCAAACGGTTCCGAGTGATGATAGATTAGCTCATCAACCACCTCTTCTCGAAACAGAACCACCCAGTGGGAGGGCGTGATGTAGCGGTTTTTGCCCGCTCCGGAAACTTCCAAATCGTGCGTAAGGTCTCGTCGAAAGTCGTAGAAATCAACGATTTGTGTCGCAAGGGCTGTGGCACTCATGCCTGGAGTTGCCAGTCGCTCCTCAATTTCGTTCGTGATCACGCTCATCCTTGACCGAAGCGAACTTGTTTGAAACATGCCCGACCCCTTCGCTTTCTTGTGTTGGCTCTTCGTTGCTGCGCTTTCATCACTCATGGAATCACCCTAATTCACAAAATACTCCGAATTGATGTCTTGGTGAGACATGGCACCTAGCTTGGCGTATTTGGGTTGCTCGTCCGGCATCAACAGGCCGGTCATCAGGGACCACAGAACGTTCGGTTCATCCGTTCCAAGATTGTGAATGTAGATGAATTGGTTTCTCAGGATCGCTCGCATCTTTTCAACATGATTCGCATGGCATCCAAACGAGTCGTGTACGGACCACAAATCGTGGTGCCCTTCTCGTTGCATGTCACGAACAAATCGTCGCATGTGAAGGGCGTCAAACGAGTGCACGAAGTTTGGCGCAATTCCACGCCGCTCGGCGTTGAAATCTCGCAACATGCTGATTTCCTGGTAAGAAAAGCGCCGCTCATATGGATAGACATAGGTCTTCAGGGAATCCACCAGTTCGGTCGATATCGTATTGAGTTCATCGTATGAAAGGGGCTTTTCGATGTCCTTCGCAGTTGACAGGCCGAGGGCCTTGCGTAGCTCCGGCCATGGGAGTCCGCTGTACTCATCGGAGCAGGAGGAACGAACGTCATGATCGCCGAGGGACGACAAGAAATCTTGGTATCGACTCGTCTCGTCTTGTTTCAAATCGTTCAGCAACGGCGCCGCAGCCGGCACCTCTCCAAACTTGTTTTCAAGCGCATCAAAATTCACCGGCAGCGTCAGTGTCGGTGGTATCAACTCCCGCAACACTTCGGAGGGTGTTGAACCCAAGCGACTCAATTTTGCACGCACGGAGTCTCGAACGCCCCGAGCCCCTGACCAGGGACTCACCGTAACGGATCGGTTCTCTTTCCACTTGCTGTTCACGACTTGGGAGCCGTCCGCCAATGTCCATGAAAGCGGGGCTTTGTTCTTCTTGTTCTGGGTTCCCACGAGTTTTTTGAGCAACTTCAGAACGTTATCGAACGAAGGAAGGACATTTTTGATGGCCTCATTGTATCCATTCACGACCTCCTTGGCAATGTCGTTGTGAAGTTCAAACGGCACCTTCAATCCGTGCAAAAAGCCGAGGGTGCTGTCTTGGTGCGCGTAGAGGGTCGTCTTACCATCTTTCTCGGCGACTCCCATTTCACCGTCCTCGTCACCGTTATGTGTGAGCATGACACGGACCATGGAATCGGCTCCGGCTCCGTATCCCTTGGTCATCACGGGACCCTTTGCGACGGAACGCTCCAGCACCTCCCCCTTGATGGTGTCCTTGGTGGCCTGGTCCAACTCGAAGGACGGGAGGAATCCTTGCTGGTCCCAAATCGAGCGCAGTTCGTCAACGACGTGCATGTACACATCTGAAGGGCCGCCGTCGTCTTGAGCCACCACGTTAACCTTCTGGCCCATGGCCGTGTCTTTGAGCATCGCTGAAGCGTGTTGGTAGATGCTCGACGAGGCGTCCAAATGAACGGGTAGGTTGGTTTCGGCACCCACGCCACCTTCGTTCATCACTCGATGGAACTCTTTCATGGCTGCGTAGCGTTGGAAGCCTTCCGCTTTCTTTCGGAAGACATGACCTTGCCCCCAATGCACGTAACTCTCCAACGGTGGCATGGTCAACAGTTGGTCGAGCATTTCCAAGAACAACGGGTCCTTCGCAACCTCGTCGTACGAACTCCACCGTTTATCTTCAAGTTTCTCCATGAGGCCTTGATAGGCATCACCGTTTTGCAGCGCCTCAAAGCCGGTCAAATCGCGGCACAAGGAAACCGTGAATCGGCCAAGCCACTTCAATCCGGTTTCGTCAAGGCGCACCGGTTCAGCGAATCGCAACAACCCGCGACAAACGTCGTCGTTTTGTGGCGAGAGGATGGGGGTCATGGTGTTCATTCGACCGCGCCAATCAAACTGCCAGGCGTGCCAGAAGTGAGGCTTCCCCGTATAGGCCGTGGTGAGGTGTTCAATGAAGGCAAACGTGTCGTACCACTCACGAACTTGACCGTGGCGAATTTTCTTCACGGCAGCCAAATCGTCAAACTCCAGCGTGGCTTTATCTGCATCGACCACGATGCGGAGGTGGGAGAGGATGCCTTCCTGAAGTTCATGATTCAGGACGGTCCTCGCCACGCTGTAGGTGTCCAAGGGCTGCCCCTCCCGAGCGGTGTACTTGTCCACCGTCCATGTGGTGTTTTGCAGACCGTTGAGGACCTCAACGGCCTCATCGCTGGCCGTGAAGCGTGGGGCATCCTGATGAGAACGGCCGGAGGAATCGGAAATCATGGGCTTCTTGGCCTGCAAACCCGGCGTTAGGAAGCCTCCGTGGTCGGGAACCTCGAGGGTTCGCTTTGCGGGAGGACAGATCATGGGCGGTAGCCGCTCGTGTTGGTACAACTGCTGAAGCAAGTTCGTCCCGTTTTCCACGAACTCATTCTGGATTATACGGTGAAGAGTGTGGTTCAAACGAATCATGTTTGGTGTGAACTTTGGTTTGGAGCCGTCAAGATAGCGTGCGCTTCGAGACTTTTCGACGGTGAAGAGGGCGCCTGAACGCTGAACAGCGTACAGAAGTTGAACAGCGCGGGACTTGCACCACTTTTCTCGGTCGGATTCACCGTTCGACAAGGCAGCGGCGAGAGGGGTGTAAAACGATTGAAGGAAACCCGCAAGGCGCTCGACAACACTCGTTCCCAAGGCGACGTAAACATCCAAGTTCTTCTGTTCTGATTGAAGGGCGGTCCAGGTAGCCGTTTCGGTGGAATCTACCTTCACGCTGACTTCTTTGGACATTCGGAAACCGGTCAGGACCGCCTCACCGAGGATGGAACGAGCGTATTGGTCATCGTCACCGCCAAGCATGACGGTGTGTTTTTTGCCGGTTTCATCTTTGAAAACCAAGTTCTTGGGGGCCCGAACCACAGCGTTTGAAACACAGGTTTCCACCACGGCTCGGGTGATTTTATCTGCCATGGCACCCCAAACAAACGGCTGAAGGCGTTGATTTCGCTCATCGGGAGCGTCTTCGCTGACATGAGGGGGCAGCACCCAATCTTCCTGATTCCAATAGGAGGTGGAACAATGGCGACAATGAAGCACCTTTTGCTGCAAGACATTAAGCCGAAGCACAAACTCCTTCACATCGGAATGTCCAGCCTCCAAGCGTTTGAGTTCCGCCGGCGTCAATGGCATGCCACCTTTAGCAACCCGCACCTTAAGCTGTTCCGAAATGAACTGACGAACTTCGCCCCAGTTGACGGCGTAACGGTACAATTTGGCCTCGGGATCTTCTGAGGATGAATCGATGTTCACTTTGGAATACGTCGATTGACGAGCAAGCCCGTAGGTGTTAACCAAGCGTTCTTCGAGTGCTCGGAAATCTTTGAAGTGGACTTCATGATTCGAGTACTTTGGATGATACCGAACATGGTGTTCATGGCCGTCTTTTTCACGACAGCATGGGAAGGTTTGAGCGAACGACTGCAACTCGCGCCAAGATTGCAAGGCCACCTTCCCCGGGTTTTCATCAACCGCATCAAACAGAGCGTCCTGAATCTTCGGCCTCAAACTCAAAACCAACTCGCCGTAGCGTTGACGGATTTCCTCTTCCTTGCTTCGACGATCATGGTCGCTCGCATCGACCTGTTCGTCACCTGACATGACAACAGTATCGGTGAGGTCAACACCGCCGTTCGTAAGTCCGAGAAGTTGTTGCATGAGGAGGTCGAACACTTCGTTGTTTTCTTCTTCGCCCGCTTCAACGGGGAGAGCTTTGCCACAATAAGCGTCTTCCACCGCAATCTGGGCCCGAATCCTTCCGTCCATGATTTCATCTCCTGCAATCGCTTCCCAACTGCAACACATCCGCTAGGCCCCGATGCCTAAAATACATGCTCCAACAGTTTCTCTCTTTTTCCAATCCCCAATTTTGTTCGTGGAGAATCTTGAATTCTCTATGGTGTAGGAAAACGTTGCCTTCTGATTTGAATCTGAAGGGTTCGGATTTGAATCCGAACCATGCCGTTTAGACCACCGCAGAGGGTTGAAGGATATGCGGGACATAATGCGGATGATGAAAGCGCTGAAGCCCTTCATCAAGGCTGTCGTGGCCACCGGAGGATTGACCACTGGAACCTTGGTGCGTGAACTCATGGTTTCCCAGTTGGATGAATTGGAAGACGATGGATTTGAACCCCTTTTCGGGGCGGGTTTCGATCGCTGGATGCTTTCAGGGTTCCTCGAAAGTGAAGTTGGTCAACGAAGTCTCGAAGAATCAAAATTGGATGTTACCAATGCCGAGGTTTCTGCGGTCAAGAAAGCGGTGGAAGTCATGTCGTTGGTCCTCGACAACGTCGCCCTCGTCACCTCCATGGACTTGGAAGCTGCTGTCGATTCTTCACTTGGATTTTGCTTGACCTTTTGGGGATTGGCCTCCGACAAAGAAACGCTCGAGGCACATCTGGAATTCCTCCTTCACTATGCCAACGCTCGCAACGACACTTGGGCAGTCACCATCCTCGAAGAAGCCTTGGACGAAGCAACCCGTACGGGTTCAAACGATGTGGCGTTCATTCTGATTGAGGCCGAGGATCGAACACCGCTCCTCAAAGGCTTGCATTCAGCAGCCTCCCAAGATTATGATGAATTTTCTGAAATCCTGAGCCACATGAACGGGCTTCGAGCTGAACAACTCATGTTGCTTGCAGATCATGCAGCGTTTAGCCTCGCTCCAGATGATTACCAGTAACGGCTTTCTCATTTGGATTCTTTTCGACCCGATGAAACTTTTGAAACACCTCGGGGTGGCTTGATCACCTCTTTCGAGTCCTCCTCTTTGAACTCCGTTCAACATGCGAATCAGACCAACCAAGAAGACCGGTCCGGCGCCGACATGAGGTCAGGAGTTTGAATCGGCACGGTCCGGATTTGAATTCGAAAACACCCAACCTCCCCACTCCAGATGAACACCGAGATAATCGCTAACGCCATCTCCACTTACCCCGGCTTCGCTGTCGCTTGCGGTGCGGCTGCTCTCTGGGCAGCTCGTTACGTCAAGAAGATCAAGACCGAGAACGAGCAGATGAAGGCCGAAACCAATCGCGGTGAGCGAGCGGCCATCATGAAAATCCAGGACATGCAAGAAATTCTTGACGACATTGAATACGGCGTGCGCATTCAATCCAACAACGTCGAAGAGGAACTCATCGGACGCCAAGTGTCGAACCTCAAGCAAAAGGAGATTCTCAAGGACGCTAACGACGTGATGGTCGATTCCATCGAAAAGAAGGAGGCCTTCCACGATACCCTCCTCACTCAATTTGAGGACCTTGAAGGTATGCTCCAAGACTTTGACCGAGCGAGCGAAGTGGGCCAAATGATGACCATGATGCGCTCCCAATTTGAGATCCTTCTTTCCCAACAAGACGAACTCCGTCAAGACACCCTCGAACTCGTGAACGAACTCCAGGCCAACCTCGCAACCGTGGAGAACATCGCTCGGGAGGTGGGCGTTTGAAGCGCAAGATCCTGGTCCCCGTCGATCAAGTCGACCGAAAGCTCCGAGAAGCGCAAACCTCCAACCCAACGACCTCGAATCCAAATCCGGTTACCAAGGATTTGAATCAAACCAACGCCTTCATCCCCACTCCAGAAGAAAAGGAGACCATCACCATGACCGACGAATCGTACCCAACCTTTGACACCTCCCTCTTCTCCAGCGAGAAGAAGGACGAGGAGACCAAAACCTGGTCGCTCTTCGGTTCCGATTCCTCTGCGTCGAAGACCTCCTCTACGTCAACGACCGATAGCGGGAGCGAAGTCGCTGACTTCCAGAAGTCCTTCCAGAAGTTCGTGACCGAGAAGTTCACCAACAACATGACCAAGGCGAACCAAACCTCCACCCCTTCCGTGAAGGCGCCCGAAGCCACGACGGCCGGAACCGGCCAGTCCGCTGCTCGACCAAACCGGCCAAAGGCCTCGTTCCACAGCCTGTTCAAGTTCCACAACAACGGTCAGTTGACCCGTGGACCCATCGCTTCGGGCCAACACCTGGTCAGTAAGGCGGTGAACGATCAAACTCCTCGAGAAATGACCCGCTTGAACGGCGAGCCCATGGCTTACGTCCACTACAACAAGATGCACTTGCACGGCGCTATCCTCCAAATGGGTTCCTCGGCCAGCAACGCCCAACAATCCGAAGGGTACGACCCTGCTTTGGGCGTGACCGGCTTCCTGCCCCAAGCGATCGAGTTCCTCCAAAAGGCGGCTCGCTCGGCAACCGAAGTGAAGTCCAAAGACCAAGACGGCCGTCCCTACCAGTTCGGTGTCATCACCGTCCTGGGCGGCGCTGACCACGACAAGCTCACCAACGGCTTCGTGAAGGATCCAACCCCGGGTCTGGTCACCGCTCTCGAGCGACTCGGCCTGGCCGACGTCAAGAACGGCTACCACCTCCGCCAAGACCTCCGATTCGTGAAGTTCGGCGTCCAGGTCTCGCCCGTGGTCTTCAACCACCTCGGCTACATCACGGGTTTGGAAGTCACCTTCTCGGACACCGATATCTACGGCTCCGGTACCCACTACATCTACCTCCACCGAGCCAACGACATCGGTGGTGGCAAGTCCGACCACTCCCTCGCTGAGGGACGTACGCAGTTCCAAGCCAAGGCCCTGGCCGACGAGTTCGCTTGGTGGCAAGCTGCGCTTGAACTCGCTGGCGGGAAGATCGGTACGGTCGAAACCACCCTCGGTGGAACCGCCCGAATCGGCCGCTACGCTCTCCTCCACGCCAAGGTCGCCCGTTCCTTGTTCAGCAAGGATGCGGTCGAGACCATCCTCTTGGACGACGCTGACCAAGTGAAGAACGACTACGGCAACATGGCTCAAGAGTACCGAGCCAACTTCGCCACGACCCTGCTGCGTACGGCCTTCGGCACCCTCTCGAAGCGCCTGAACGGCGTCCGACTGGACCTCGCTGACCGCACGGACTTGACCCAACGACGTCTTCGACAACTGACCTGCATCGAGTCGGTGCTGCGCACCCTCTTCCCCGGCGTGCCTGCTCTCGACCCGA
>JALRLQ010000052.1 GCA_023254365.1 Candidatus Poseidonia sp.
AAAGTCGGTTTTCGGTGGATCCCTTCAAGCACATCGACGCCCAGGTGAAGGAGGCCATCGCGGTGCTCAAACCGTTGATTCCCCTCTCCTTCGAGCGGCTCAGACTTGCGTTCAAAGTCTCAGGTTCGGCCTTCGGACGGGCCCAGCAACTGCTTCGAGAGGACCTGCGCCGTGAAGAGTGGCTGTCGGACGGCTCGTGGGTGGCGGTGGTTGAAATCCCCGCTGCTCGAAAGGGCGACCTGATTGAAGAAATCATGCGCCTCGACCGGGAGGCCGAGGTCCGAGACCTGCCGTCGTGACCCGTTCAGCGGGTCGCGAGGGTCAGGTTCTTCCACATGTCCTCAGGGACTTCCATGGCGAGTCGCAGACCGCCCATGGCACCCAAGCGGACGGGGTCGTCAACCACGTGAACATTGACATCGCCCATATCGGACAAGCGGCGCTCAATCATGGCACCGAGGCCCTTGATGGAGGAGCCGCCACCGGCGAGGACCATGTTCTTGCGGAACTCGTCGTGGTATTCAGGGTTGGAACCAGCGATGAGCTTCTTGACGTTCTCAACGATGGGGTCAACAATGGCCTCACAAGCACGCTGCATGCAGTCGGTGATGTCAAGTGTCATGGCCTTTCCTTCAATGGAGAAGTCGACGAGGATCGGGTCATCTGGCGTAGCGGTCGAGACGAAGGAGAACTCTTCCTTCCAGCGTCGAGCCATGTCCTTGGTGACTTGTGCCCCGTTGTACTTGGACTGAATTTCCTTGATGAGGGCGTTGTCGACGTAGTCACCAGCGTAGCCGGTGTGCATCTGGTCGCCAGGACCTGGAATGGTGCCGTAGACGCGGCAAAGGTCGGTCGTACCTGCACCGATGTCGATGACCAAGGTGTGGTTGATCATGTCAAGGGCGTAGGCAACAGCGAAGGGTTCAGAGATGATCATGGCCGAGTTGACGGAACCTGCGGCTGCATCAAAGATGGCCGTCTTGTCAACGTGGCTTGCCTCGGCTGGGGCACCGATCACAGCGACCACACGGTCGTACTCCTCAGGGTCGGAAAGACCAATGAGATGGGTGATGAAGTGAGCGATGTACTCTCGGTCCTCGGGTGTGTCTTTGATGACACCGAGTTCGAGTGGTCGGAAGAGGTTCAATGCCAAGCGGTTCTTGAGCGCATCGTTACCGAACAGAACGTCTCGCTTCAGGAAGTTGCGAGCAATCGGGTCTTTGGGTGTACCAATAACCGTCAATTCTTCAACTTCGTGGCTGTCTGAAGAAACCATCACAGAGCGGAAGGTTCCCAAGTCAATTCCGATATACAACACATCTTTCGCCATAGGCTCACTGGCTTTCGGATACCGCTTGAGTTTATGAAGAGTGCCCATATGAATTTACAGACCATGCTTCGCAGATGCCTCAAATGGTGGACATTCACAATCTATAGAACGCGCCTTTGCAAAGTAAAAACTTCAACACCATGCCTCACAAGGATGGCAATACCATGCAGCATACTCGGGATAGAGTTCAGCCATTCCTCCGCACGTGGTGCACTCCTTGAGAGCCTGTGCACCACAGATATCCATCACCATCTGAATGTGATAGGCATCGTCAATGCCCAGTTGTTCGCGCATGGCCCAGAGCAGTTGATCTTCACTTGGTGAAATAATCCCGTCCTCAAGGACCATTTCGACCACGTTGCGATAATCTTGAATCGTTGAGAAATCACGGTGGTCAAGAACAACACCACCCTTCTCCGCGACGATATCGGTGCCGCCCGGGTCGTCTACAAAAATCACGAACGAGGCCGCATTGAGGTTGTCGTCTCGCAATTCAAACGAGATTCGGACGCCCTCAAGGTTGGCATAGACCAACTTTGATGACCGGTTGATGACGTTGGCAATGGAACGTGCCGTGGTCTCGGCGTTTGGACCTCGCTTCCATCCCGTCGGGCTGCGTTCGTTGTAGGCATAGAACTCCGTTCCCCGACCTGGGTATTCGAGACGAATTTCCTCTCCGCCGTCAAATCCGTTTGAAACAATGGTGATGGAGGCCACTTCCGTGGACAGAATGTTATCGTCATCGTCAAAACTGATCATCAGCGGTTTTCGCTCTTCAGCAGCGGCATTGTAGTGGCCCTGCATGCCGCTCATCCACTTATCTTCAAGGCGCTTGAGTGATTGCTCTTGTTCACCGGTTAGGTTTTTGCTGACTCCAAGGACGTTGGCGAGTTCGCCTGACTGCATCTCTTGCTTGAACTGTTCAATCAATTCAGCGTCACGTCGGTGGGTTGGCGGTTCGGGTCGCTTTTTGGTTTCCACGTAGTTCGGGTCGGCCCATTCATGACCACACGAACCGCACTGGAGATAACCTGCCATGGTTGAATCCTGAGCGTTTCCACCGCATCGAGGGCAATCACCGCCTTCGTTGTAACTTAGGTTGTCTTTTGCCTCTTCCCGACCTTTTCGCAATCCGCCAAAGCCCGCCATGCGTTTGGGTGGCCTTGACTTTCTATGAATGCTTTGTCAGAATTGTATGGCCCGAGCCTTGAGGCCGTACCGGATGAATCCTTCTTGTGCATAGATTCGGCGGAGAACAAGTTCCATTGAACAACCAAAATCGAGGTCGGATTCTTCATCATCGACGGTCAAAAACACCCCGTTGGGACCATCTTCCAACTCCAAGAGGACCGTGCTCACGCCATCCAATACGGGTGCCCGCAGTGAAAATTCAGACGGAGCACCTGCGGCCGACAAGGTCGTCCAGGAGAGTACGACACCTCGCCGACGTAACGCGTGATGGGTGCTGGCTTGTCCCATCGCTTGGTCTGTGAATCGAGGTGGCCACACCAACCCAGAAACGGACTGTTGCCCTTGGAGATTTAATCGGGGTGCGGCAGCCTCTCCGTATTGAGCCATGGAAACATAAGCACCCTGACTGACGTGAGATGATGCCAACTCAGCACCCCAAGCAGCCTCCATGGCTGCGTGAAAATCAGGGTCAACCTCAACTTCCACGTCCATTGTTCTGATGGCCACGTCGGCTCCGCTGCGTGCGAACACCAGCGTCGCTTCATCGCTGAGCAACAGGTCCCAGTCTACAACACCCCTGCCGTCCTCTCCGCTGGTTGCAAGGCCACAGGCGACCGCTACGGTCTCAGCATCGATGCCTTCAGGAACGCTGACGGCCATCACAGTCTCGTGCTGTTGGCGATGGAGAATCGCAGCGACGGCCAACGTGGTGGCGTCGCTGTCAGCCCCAAACACCCGTGTGCCGTTGAGGACAAAGGGCGATTGGATCACGGTGAAATCGGGCTCATGGTCCAGCAAATAGCCCATCCACACTTCTGCCGTCATGACCGGTCCCTCCCGAAGACGTGGACGGCACAGGTGGCTCCCGAACCCCCGACGTTATGGGTCAAGCCGAGCGATGCGTCGCGAACCTGACGTTCGTTGCCGACCTCGCCTCGCAACTGCTTGAACACCTCAACAACTTGACCGGTTCCGGTCGCTCCGAGGGGATGTCCTTTCGCTTTCAGTCCACCACTGGCGTTGATGGCTGTGTCTCCTTGGTTGATGACACCTCGACCCTCTCGGGCAAAACGACCACCGGAACCTCGTGAAGCGAAACCAAGGTCTTCGGTTGCAAGAACTTCGGCGATGGTGAAACAGTCGTGAACTTCAGCCACATGGATGTCACTGGCTTGAACACCTGCCATGTCGTAGGCCTTCGCACTGGCTTGCTGCGTGGCTCGAAGCTGCGTAATCGAGGGACGGTCATGAAGCGCCAAATGGTCGGAGGCGGCGCCAGAGCCCCGCACCCATACGGGTGTATCCGTCAACCGCTTGGCAACATGGTCTGCCGCCAGAATCACGCAGGATGCCCCGTCGGACGTCGGACAGCAATCGTACAACGTGAGTGGGTCAGCGACCATGAAGCCACCTGCCGCTTTCTCGAACGTGACCTCTTTCTGGATGTGGGCCAATGGATTCATTGAACCGTGAAGGTGATTTTTCACGCTGATATGGACGAGGTCGTCATGGGTTGAATCGTGCTCGTGGAAGTACCTACGAGCCATGAGTGCATAGGTGCCGGGAAACGTGAGTCCTGCCAAACGCTCCCACTCGGTATCACCCGAGACTCCGAGCCAATACCTTCGCCGTTCAGGTGTGAGATCGTTCATCTTCTCAATTCCGCCGGCCACGACCACATCGGCCTGGCCGCTCTTGATCGCCATCCAAGCGTCACGAAACGCAAATCCCGAAGAAGCACAAGCGTTCTCAACTCGGCGTACGGAAACACCGTCCATCGCCGAATGTTCGGTCAACAACGCCGCAGTGTTCCCCAATTGAGCCCCGCCGAAAGCCAAACTCCCGATGAAGGCTTCTTGAATCATCGATGGGTCGAAATCACCGTCAACGCTCGAAAAGGCGTGGGAGGCGGCTTCCGCCCACATTCCTTTGAGGCCTTGTGGATGATTCCCGTACTTTGTTTGGCCGGCACCGACCACGGCGACATCCACCATGGTCAATGCACGTGGAAGAGGCATTTCATACCCACGGCTCGTTTCCTCCGGTTCAGTGGTGTTCTGAGAGAGTTGAACCCGCAGGGTTCTTGAACAGGCCCCACCCGCATGGACATTATGCTACGCCAATGCAGAGCTCATGGACACTTCTCAGGAACCAACTGTGCCGTTTGCAACGAAGAAGGGAAATTCATCATGAGCGACCGAGAAGCCAACTCGCTCGGTCGCATTCTCGCCCTTGTGCTGCGACACGCGCCGGAAAAGTTCGGCGTTGACATGGACATCAACGGCTGGGTGAACACCCGTGAACTGTCCGAAGCCATCGGAAACCAACGCCGAAATTATCACTGGCTGCGCGGATGGCATTTCGAAGCCATCGCCAACGCTGATGAAAAGGGTCGCTATCAAGTTGAAAACGGAATGATTCGTGCCACGTACGGCCACTCGATTGAACTCGACCTCGACCTACCAACCGATGATATCCCTGAAGTGCTCTACTTCCCGTGTGAAAACGACGAGGTGAGCACGCTTCTTGAATTTGGCCTCACCGCAGGTGACCGAAAGAACGTCCATCTTTCCCGTTCCATCCACAACGCCATGGAAGCCGGACACGTTCGCATCGACCGGCCAGCCATCCTCGAAATTGATACCGCCCGTGCCATCGCCGACGGCCACACCATCTACCGAGCAGGCACCACGGTCTACCTCACCGACGAAGTTCCCGGCGAATACCTGTACAAGGTTGACGATGACGACCCGATGATCGTGGAAATGGTCGAAGAGTGGGAACGCGAAGAAGAGGAGTGAAATCCTCACTTTTCCGCTCCACAAGCGGGGCAAAACGCGAGGTCCGGTTCAAGGACGGCTCGGCATGTTGCGCAGTGTGCATGCCCTGACATCAGGGCTTCCACCTTTTTGGGAGACGGAGCAGGCGTTTGGTTCGCCTCTGTATCCACCAAACGCACAGGGTCAATGCCGTGGCGTTGCAATTCTTCCACCCGATTTTTGTAAATGATGGCTTCTTGAAGAGCCGATTCCAGTTGCCAAAGACGTTGTTCTCGTTCTTTGCCATCGGCAATGGTTTGCGCTTCATCTAGACAAACCTGCAAGTGACGCATGAACGCGTCAACGGTCGGTTCCTCGGCCATGATTCACCCACTCGGCCGATGCCTCATCAAACCTTGCCACCCGGCGAGGACGGTAGGCTCATCATCTTCCGACCAATGCACGGGTCATGCGTGAACGAATCGTCCTCAAATGGGGAGGGGGATTGATCACGGAAAAGGGCCTTCTCAAGACCGTGCGAACCGATGTGCTGGCGTCGCTCGCGGAACAACTAACCGACGTGCTTGCGGAAGGTGTCGATGTGATTTTGGTTCACGGGGCGGGCTCGTTCGGCCACCTCAAAGCGAAGCAATATCGCTTGGCCGAAGGCCGTGTTGATGATGCACAGTTCGACGAGGGCTACACGCAACTCGACGCTGTTGAAGAGGTGCGAAACGACATGGTGGAATTGAACGACCACGTCATGAAGGCACTCACGACCTACGATATCTCAGCCGTTTCGCTCGCCCCCCACACATGGGCCACCAACACAGGGCCGACCTTCAACGGTGATGTGTCCCTGTTTGGTGCTGCACCGCAGGGCATCGTGATGGTCACGCACGGTGATGTTGTTGATTGCACCGACGAGCGTGGATTTGGCATTCTTTCAGGCGATGACTTGGTGGTTCGTCTTGCCAAGGAAGTGGGCGGCGTGACACGACTGGTCTTTGCCATGGGTGGCGTCGACGGCGTGTTGGCACAACCCCCTCGGGAAGACGAGGACCAGGTGCTGTTGCCAACCTTGTCTCGCAACGAGGCGTTCACTGGAGAACATGCTTCCGATCTTGACGTGACGGGTGGCATTGGCCTCAAAGTGGACCGCGGTTTCTCAGTGCTTGAATCCGGAATTGAGGTCATGTTGGTGAGTGGAGAGCACGAAGGACGTGTGCGGGATGCATGTCTTGGCCGAGAGGTGAGAGGCACACGTTTGGTACCATAAATCAACAGAGAACTCTTCATGTAGCCGCCGCGTCTGCAAAGAACTGGTGACCACATGACGGGGTACGGAATCGGAGATGTCCCCCATCTCGACCTTGCTGAGGCCGAGAAATCCTCGCTTGGCGGCGCCGACCCCGCTCAAGCAGAATTGATGGCGGAGGCTGTCATTCAGGTCACCGAAAGAGACGAGGTCATTGGCCCACTTTCAAAATTAGAAGCACATCGAGGCTCGGGCTTGTTCCACCGTGCCTTTAGCGTCTTGCTCTTCAACTCAAAGGGAGACATGTTGCTGCAACAACGTTCGGGCGACAAAGTCACCTTCCCGCATGTCTGGGCCAATGCGTGCTGTTCACACCCGCTGCACAGTGCTGAGGAACTCGAGGAGACAAACGCCATGGGCGTCAAGCGAGCAGCCGTTCGAAAATTGGAACAGGAACTTGGGATTGACCCCAGCACCATCGATGTTGCCGACATGACGTTCATGACGAAAATGCGGTATGCTGCTCGAATGAACCAAACTTGGATCGAGCGCGAACTCGACCACATCCTGGTGATGTGTGCCGATGTTGAACTGAGCCCGAACCCGAATGAAGTCGCCAACACGATGTGGGTTTCTCGAGAAGAACTTGAGGCCATGCTCATTGAGGAGCGCCCGGCAGAACAAGCCATTGCGCCATGGTTCCGCTGCATTGCAGCTTTGATCATGAACGAAGATTGGTGGTCAGCCTACAACGACTCAGCGGCCCTCGCCGAACTTGCCGATGACCGCATTCACGACATGGGTGACATCACCCATATGCTACCCAACGCAGAAGGTGCGGATTTGCTTACTTCCATCATGGAGGTCAAACCCTTGATTGAAGAACGCATTGAATCCAGTCTACGTGCTTCCCGCCATCAACGACTCGGCAACGCCATGATGCACCTCATTGAAGGGGGCGGAAAACGCATGCGAGCGACGTTACCATGGTTGATTGCCAAAGCTGTTGGCGAGACCCATTCGGGCCTGCTCGACATCGGTGCCGCGATTGAAACCGTGCACAATTTCACGCTGGTTCATGACGATATCATGGACGACGATGAACTGCGGCGAGGTCGCAACGCCGTGCACGTGGAGTACGGTATGCCCACGGCCATCAACGCAGGCGATGCGATGTTGGCCATTGCTTTTGAGCGCCTCGTCCAAGCCGAGAATTTGGAACCCGAAGACGTGGCTCCGCTTGTCAATCGTATCGCTTGGATGGTTCGTCGCGTCAGCGAAGGTCAACAATTGGACATCGAATTCGAAGATCGCTTGGATGTTTCAGAAGAAGACTACCTCGAAATGATTGAGGGAAAAACGGCCGTGATGTTCTTGATTTGCGCTGAAATTGGCGCTCGAATCTCCGGGGCTGATGAAGAAACAGTGCTGTTGATGGCTGACTGGGGCAAGGCCGTGGGCCTTTGTTTCCAACTCATGGACGACGTCATTGACGTGCTCTCGGATTCAGCGACCCTCGGTAAACCTGCAGGGTCCGACATCGCCCAAGGCAAGCGGACCTTGATGGTCATTCACGCCCTTCGCCAACCAGAAGGGCCGGTGAAAGACCGCCTCCTCGCCGTTCTCGGCAAAGGCGATGATGTCTCGGCAGAGGCACTGGCAGATGGACTTGCAGCGCTGGCAGAGTTGGGTTCGGTTGCCTATGCCAAAGAGATGGCTGAGTCCTTCCACGCACAAGCCCATGCTTGTTTGGACTTGCTTGATGATGGGCCTGCCCTCGTGGCCTTGCGTGAACTCACAGATTTCCAACTCGCTCGTCTTCATTGAGGGCGTGGACAACATCTCCCAGAGAGACCGTCCCTTCTTTCAAAACCTCAGCATACCAGCGGGTGATGCCGGGTTGCTGTTTGTGACTGAGCGAAACGAAGGCACCGTTCACAAACGAGGCACGGATGGTTTTGCACGGTGGTGCATCCCCTGTGATCCGAAGATGAACCCCGCCAACATGCAGCTCTGTTCCGGTTGAAAGCGTCACGTCATCAAGCCCGTCAAGAAGGATGTTTTCACCCGTCGTCCCCGGGCCGATGGGATGGCCTGCTGCTTGCAAGGCCGTCATCACCGAACGCTCCATCAGGCAAACCGCCTTCAACGGACCGCCGTGATGACGACGATCGTTTTGCTTGTCACCAATGCAACCGGTTGACGTGATGTCCAGCGAGGTCACAGCGTGTTTGGGTACGCCGCCCATGGGGTTGACGTGCAACCCCACGACCGACCCCGGCATCGGTGTTCGCCTCAGTCAGCGTAGTAGGACTCGGGGTTGGGCTCGGGCTTGAGGCCCTTGCGCTGTCGGATTTCACCGACAACCTTGTCGAACAACTGGGGCGGGAGCATCTCGAAACCGAGGTTTTCCGTGTTCCAGACAGCGCGACCTTGCGAGGCAGCACGAATATCGTTGGAGAAACCAAAAGTCTCAGCGATGGGGATCACACCGACAACGGTCGTGACGTTCCCGTCTGCAGGCATGTCTTCGATGATTCCACGGCGGGTCGTAACCTCACGGGTCACTTGACCCAGCCAGTCGTTGGGCACCGAAATAAACGCCTTTTGCATGGGTTCGAGAAGAACCGTGCGGGCACGCATCATGGCGCCCTTGATACCGTTTCGGACGGCGGGGATGGTCTGTGCGGGGCCGCGGTGAATGGCGTCTTCGTGGAGTTTGGCATCAACCAAACGAACGTACATGCCTTGAACGGGTTCGTCAGCAATGGGTCCTTTCACGCAGACTTCGTTGAACGCCTCGATGATCAGCTCACGGGTTTCGTGGAGGTTCTGAATACCCTTGGTGTCGTTCACCAAGACGTTGGTACCGTTGATGGCGTAGATCTTTCGCATGGTGTCCTTGTCCATGCCGTACTCACCAAAGCGGTTGCCAACCTCTTTGGCATCACCGCTACGGACAGGTCCATCTCCGAGTTCACCGGCTCGCAGAGCAGCGACCACTTCTTCGGGGAGTGGTTCAATCTCGAAGAAAAAGCGGTTGTGGCGGTTCGGGGACTTGCCTTCGAAGGCATTGCCTCGGTTGTTCCCTTGGATACCTTCACGGTAGACCACAATGGGCGGGCTCACCTTGACCTTGATGTTCTGTTCTTCTTCAATACGGTACACAGTGATCTCCAAGTGGAGTTCACCCATTCCAGCGAGAAGAGCTTCTCCCGTCTCCTGGTTGGTGGTGACCTGAAGGGAAGCGTCTGCCTTGGCCAACGAGCGAAGGGCGTCGATGAACTTGGGCAAGTCCTTCATGCTCTTGGGCTCAACGGCCACGGTCACGACCGGGTCGGAGTAGTGGCGAATGGCTTCGAACGGCGTGAAATCCTTGTCTCGGGACAAGGTCACACCGGCAGCAGCGGAACGGATACCGGTGACAGCCGCGATGTTACCAGCAACGACCTTGGGGACAGTGATGCGATCGCCACCGACCATCATGGCCACCTGTTGCACTCGCTCGGGCTTGGCTGCGCCGATGGCGTAGACCGATTCGCCCTGGTTGATGGAACCGGAATACACACGGCCCACAGCGACTTCACCAGCGTGAGGATCCATCCAAATCTTGGTGACCATCATGGCGAGTTCTGCATCTGGGTCGCAACTGACCATCGCCTTTCCAATTTCGGAGTTGAGGTCGCCCGTCCAAATGTTGGGGATGCGGTATTCTTGGGCTTCGATGGGACCGGGAAGTTTGGTCACAGCCATGTCCAACAACACTTCGTGAACGGGTGCTTTCTGAGCGAGAGACTTTTGGTCCTCGTTGTTACAGTATTCGAAAATCTCCTTGAAGGAAATGCCCGATTTGGCCATGTAAGGAACGGTAATGCCCCAGTTGTGGTAGGCTGAACCGAAAGCAACCGTTCCGTCTTGCACGGAAACTTGCCAGTCTTTCTTCTTGTTTTCAGGGGCAAACTGCTTGATGAGCTTGTTGACTTTCTTGATGGTCTCTGTGAAACGGGCCATCATGTCTTCGGGCGTCACCTGCAACTCGTTGATGAGGCGGTCAACCTTGTTGATGAAGAGAACGGGCTTGACCTTCTCTTTGAGGGCCTGGCGCACCACTGTTTCGGTCTGAGGCATGGGGCCTTCAACCGCGCAAGCGAGGATAAAACAACCATCAACAGCACGCATGGCACGGGTCACGTCGCCGCCGAAGTCAACGTGACCTGGG
>JALRLQ010000053.1 GCA_023254365.1 Candidatus Poseidonia sp.
GAAAGGCCATCCCTTGTTGTGCAAAGACGGCGCTGATGACCACAAACAGAAGCAGGACCGTTCCTGGCGAAGCCAACACGGTGGAATACAGATTCTCCAAACGTCCGTTGAAGGTTGATTTCATGGATGAGGCTATGTTGTCAAGGGAACGGCGCAAGGCTTCTGGTCCAGAGACCCCGTCCTCCATGGTGCTGTGAAGTGGTGCAGGCTCAAGAAGGATTCCGCTCCAAATGCCTTTGCGGTGGCACATCAGCAGGCATCGTAGGCTTCAATGAGGTATTTCGTCAACGGACTGGTCCACGCCAGTTCGGAGATGCCGTCCTCGCCTTCGACAGCATAGACGCGAATCACATCACGTACCCGAACGTTGCCTTCTGCGGAGCGAGCGAGAATCATCGCCGCTTTGATGGGTTTACCCGTGCCGTGTGGATCGTATACGGTATCGAGCGCCTCATTGAGGAACCAATCGGCCTTGCCACCGGGTTCACCTTCGTAGGTTTTCTTCGGTTTTTTGGCTCCAAACAAACCACCTGCCTTGGGTTTAGGAGCAGGCTTGCTCTCCTTCTTTGGCTCCTCGGATGTGGAAACGGCAGCCTCCTTTCCGGACTTCTTTTCTTCCTTCTTTTCGGCCGTTTTCTTTTCGTCCTTCGCTGTTTCTTTTGGAGCCGCAGCAAGCGAGGTCGTACTTGCTTGCGTGGCGGCATCGGCAAGTTGATCCTTGAGGTCTTGAATTTCGTCACGGTACGAAGTGGCCAAGTGCATCAGGGAGGCTTTCATGGCTGCTTCCAGTTGAATGACAAGCGCATCGGTTGAGGTGTCGGTCCACTTTTTCCATTGGAGCATAGCATTGGCATGGATGTCGGATCCACATTTTGGACAGAAACTCTTGTTGGGAGGTTGCATGATGGGGAGTGCCTGCAGCGCATCGTTTGCAGGCAGGACCGCTCCTTGGGACACTTCGAGCAAGTGCAATGTGGCTGCTCGACCAATGTCCATGGCTTCGTTGAACACCTCGGATTGTTGCTCAAACGAGCCAGAAGATTTCAAATCGGCGAGTTTGGTTCCTTGGGTGGCCAAATCAATTGCGGCGTCGGCTGCATCGTGCCCCCATGCTGCTTCACGCAAGGCGGGAGCAACAACAGAAGGGGCCTGCGCTTCGTTTGATGGCGAGGCAACACCTTCCTCATCTCCGGCCGCAGCGATGCCGAGCGCGATGGGGTCTGCACCGGTTTCGATTTGAGCAATCATGTCGAACTTCTCCGCCATGGAGAGGTCTTCTCGAATTCGGATAACGTCCTTCAGTTGATTCAGGTCGTGACCGGTGGCCGTGATTGGACCTTGGCCGGTCAAATCATGACCGCATGAGAGGCAAAATTTGGCCGTTACTTCAACGCCCGCTTCGCAGGTCGGACAATAGACCCCTCCCATGTGCATCCAAGAAAGGTGACACCTTTTGAAGGGTGTGTTTCGTTTTGTTCAGACCCTTTGGTTTGCCATTGAACAGAACTGGCCGGGTTCAACACAACGCAGCACAGGCATCGACAAGAGCGACCGACTCGTCCTTGGAACAGGTGGCGAGGATGGGGGCGAGTCGTGGGCCTCGTTCGGTTCCCATGAAGACGGCGTAACAGGCTCTGAACACATCCTTCATGGCAAGTCCGTGTGCTTCGCTGATGTGCTTGAGTGCTGCACCGATACCATCCGGATTCCAATCAGCAGCGGCCAACGCGGCAGGGAGATGGCGTACAACTGCGCGCTGGTCGTCGTTCAACTGCGCCATGGCGGATTCATCGGGGCTGGTGCGAACGTGAACCCGCATCTCACTGGGGAAATGTTTGGAACCGATCCATGTTCGCATGCGGCGCAGGCGGTCAATCAAGGATGACGTTGGACTGTCAATGCCGTGAGAGGTCGCAAGGCTCTCCCAAACCGACGCATCATCCGCTTTGATTTGCGCAAGGAGGGCGAGGTGGCGGAAACTGACCGATGCAGATTCGATGTGGGTGTTGGCGTCCACGGCAGCCAAGGCTAACGCTGCCTGCATATCTTCGAGTTGGACCCGTTGGCGTCGACTGAGACCATCGTCCAACAATTCTTCTTCGATGTTCCTTGAAGACCAACGTTCCAATTCGTCGGCAAGATTCACCAAACCCATGCCGGTGTCAAATTCAATCGCCTTGCTGGGTTTTGCGTTCGCGATGAGGAACCGAAGAATTTCAGGCGGAACAAGTTCCAGTGCTTCAATGGGACCGATGGTGTTCCCGGTTGAAGAAGACATGGCTCCTTGTCCACGAAGGCTGATCCACTCGTAGGTGAGCGGTGCAGGCGGCTCATGCCCGAACACCCTGGCGATTTCTTTCCCGGTGTCATAGGACCCGCCGGCGGCACCGTGGTCTTTGCCGAACGGTTCGCAGGTGATGTTGTTGAAGCCCCACTTTGCAGGCCAATCAAGTCGCCACGGAAGTTTTCCTTCGCCTTTGGTGATGTCCGAATGCCCTTCTTTCCCGTGAGCGTCTTTCCAATGGACCAAAGGGTATTGGTACCCGGTGATCGTCAAACCGTCAAGCGAACCTTTTGAGTCCAAGGGCTGCCATGGAAACCAATCTTCGGGCAGTTCACGGCCGGACACCCGCTCGATGATCTCTCGCAGGACATCGGGCTCATCGCACGCAATTTTTGCGGCATGTGCAAACTTTCCGGATTGATAGGCTTGAAGATTGGGGAGGAGGCGGGGTTCCACACCGATTTGCCGAAGAGCGTTCAGAAACGGTTCGAGGAAGTGGTCACCGTAGCTCCATCCTTCGTTGTGATACCTCTCCCAATTTGGTTTTCCGTCCTCGTCAGGTGCAGGAATCGAGCCAAGTTGGTGCCCGATGAACGCCTCGTATTCGTCGTCGAGAAACGGGTAGACTTTGCGGAGCGGGTCGGCGTTGTCAACGACGAACACCAGTTCGGCCTCCAGGCCGGCGTTGTTCGCCGCCCTGACGATCATGTCGCCGGTCAGGATTTCCCTGAGGTGGCCAATGTGGAATTCTCCGCTTGGTGTGATCCCCGTGGCGACGATGTGCTTGGTTCCTTGCGCAGCGAGGCGTTGTGCAACCACATCGCTCCAGTGCATGGTTCCACCTCAAACGGCAACGGCTCGAATCAATCCTCGTAGTGGTACGTCATCGATTTCATTGCGGGTTGTCTTGTTGACCAAGACGATGGCAAGGACCACTTCGCCACCTGCCTCACGAATGGATTCGATGGTTTTGGACATGGTGACGCCCGAGGAGAGCACGTCGTCAATGATGACCACTTGCTTTCCAGCCACTTGGCCGTACTTGTTTGAAAGCGAGCCACTACCCGACCCTTCGTCCGTGGTTCGAAAAACGGTCATGTCCGACTCAAGGGTTCGAGCGACTTCGTAGGCGAAGGCAATGCCGTTGATTGAAATGCCCACCACGGTGTCGATGTTTTCGTATCCGATCTCTTCGTCCGCTACGTCGGCCATGATCGAACCTACGGCAGCAATGCGTTGTGGTCGTACGCCAAGGGTTCGCCAACCGATGCGAACATCGGTGGGTCGGTCTTCTTCCCCCGTTCCGGACAACAGCCATGTGATGGTGTCTTGTGAAAGTGACAACTCATCGGCGATTTGTTGCGTGTTCAAGCCTTCCTTGCGCAAATTGGACGCAAGGACCTTCAGTTCCTCAATGCTCAACACCATGTTGCTCAAGAAACCCCTACTGAACCATGCACATCAATGCTTTCCCAAGTTCATGTTGTGTGGCGAAAGTCTTGAAGGGAGGGAGGCACGGCGAAGAACCATGGCCGACTTTGACTACGAGACGCTTCTCGACCGTGCTCGAGAGAACATCCCAGAGGAAATTTCCTCAAAGTCTCGTTGGCGATTGCCCGCCCCTCAAATCATGATCGAAGGTTCGAACACGATTTTTCGAAATTTCAACGAAGTTGTTTCCATGATGGACCGCGATGAAAACCATGTTTACCAGTACATCCTCAACGAGTTGGGTACTTCTGGTTCGAGGGATGGCCCACGTGCTCGATTCAAGGGTCGTATTCCTCCCAAGAGAATCAAGGGAACCATCGCCAACTACGTGAACACCTACATCAAGTGCAGTCAGTGTGCTGCACCAGACACGCACTTCATCAAGGAAGACAGGACCACGTTGCTCAAGTGTCAGGCCTGCGGTGCAACCCGGCCAGTGAAACTGTGATCAGTCCATCTGAAGCGTCGACCCTGCGTCAATTTCTCCGGTTGCGAGGTGCTGAAGCACGGCCTCGAGGACCGTCTTATCGGTCAGGGCGTACCATGCCCCCTCCGGATAGACCACGCAGGTGGGTCCGTATTCGCAATGGTCGAGGCAACCTGATTTCTGCACCCTCACCTCAGCGAGACCCAACGCTTTGACATCCTGCTTGAGTTGTTTCATCAGGTCAAGGCTTCCTTTTGGCAAACACGACGGGCGAGCAGCCCCTTCACCTCGTTCATGGCCGCAAACAAAGGCGTGGCGCTGGAATCCTGGTTCACGACGACCCTTCGGGTCGCGGGTCATGCCGTTTCCTCCAGTTGGTTGATGGCAATGGCGAGGTTGTGGTCACGTTCTGTGATGCTGTTGGTGTCGTGAGAGAACATTTCCACCACCGCATACCCCCAACCAAAATGCAACTCTGCATGATGTTGGTGGGCTTCACAGAGTTCACTGACAGCATCGATGAAGGCTTTGGCAGAAAGAAAGTCCTCAAACGCATATTCTCGCATCAGGCGACCATCCACCTCGTCCCATCCATCGGGATGGTCCATGATGGTCAACCCCAAAGGTGGCTGTCGTCGTTGCCAGTGGTTTCCTTCTCCACCTTTTCGTGGAGTTTTGAACGTCGTTTCATGTCTTCCCGTTCGTAAGCAAGCAATTCCTTATCATCGATGTACGCAGGTCGAGTATGGGCGACCAAGGTCACTTGAACAATGACTTCACGGGAGATGAAATGGCACTGACCGTCCTCTCCAAGAACCTCCAAACTGCTTTTGCCACTCGAGATCAATCGACCCCGCAAAAATGCATCTTCGGGATTGGCAAAGGCTTGGACATTGAGGTGTATTTCAACGAAATCATCCCTTCGTAGGCCTTGTCGGCGTTCCAACAAATCACCGTTGTGCACCGGCTGAAGCCCTTCAAGCTCTGGCGAGCCCATGTCTTCCCACATGGTTTTGGCCCAGTCGGGCAGGTCGATACCTTTCTTCTTCGCCATGTTCAGATGGAGACGGCGAGCGTACTTGAACCTCCCCTTTTGGTTGGAAAGCCTTCCGTGAATGGATGACTTCATGAAGTGGAGAGGTCGGGCTTCGCATGAGGTCTCTCGATGAATGTCTCTTGGCGCACCCTCGGCACGGTGTTGTTGGAGGACGAAGTCTTGGACAAGGCGTTCTCGCGTGCCAAGAAGGCTGCCGATCGTGTGGATGACGGTGACCGGATTTTCCGGGTTCGAAAACAAATGACGCGAATGGTGCAAACGGCTGCCGACATCATCGCCACCGAATTCCTTGAACTCGTCGCTGCGTGGCCTTCGTTGGACCAGTCGCCGCTGTTCGATGTGGCGATGATCGATGCTTGTGTGGGCTGTGATGAATATCGAAAGAACCTGGCCACGTTGCAGTGGGCCGCAGGTCAAGTGCAGCGTATTGCGGGGCAGAACGCGAAGAAGATCATTCGAACCGGCCGTACCGATTTGATGCACGAAGCCCGCCGCGAGGCGTACGGGCGCATTTCCTCAGTCATGCGACAGGTCGGGCCCTCGCTCGTTTGGTTGAGCGAAGCGAGAGAAACGCTGAAGCGCCTTCCAAAAATTGACCCCGTTTCACCTTGTGTCGTGGTCTGCGGAGCACCAAACGTCGGGAAATCGGCGTTCATCTCCGCACTGAGTACGGGCAAGATGGAAGTCAACCACTATCCGTTTACCACCAAGCAAATTCACGTCGGGCACTTCACCCACCGTCGCCTGCAGTACCAAATGGTGGACACGCCAGGATTGCTTGACCGGCCAATGGAACAACGAAACCACATCGAGATGCAGGCCATTGCGGCCTTGGAACACATCGGTTCCTTGGTGCTGTTTTTGGTCGACGAGAGTGAATCGTGCGGCACGCCTTACGAGGAACAAATGAACCTGCTTGAAGAGGTTCGCACCCTGTTGCCGGAGACCGAGTTGATGTTGGTCACCTCAAAAGCCGATTTGCTTCAACCACGGCCTGCTATGTGGGACGAAGTGCATCAGGCAGAAGAGGCGTGGAGAGCGAGCGGCTCGGAAGGCGAACCTGACCTGCCGTTGCTCAAAGACCACGCCGATAGGGTCTGTCTCTCGGCAACCGAGAATGTCGGTCTTGACGCCATGAGGTTGGACATCGTTCGACGGGTACGGGCTGCACGTCCAAACGATCCGATGGAACTTCCAGAGGGATGGTACCGTCAAGATGCCTGATCACATGGTGTCCAAAGGCACGAGTCCAAGGCCAACCATGCCGTTTCGAAGGGTTTCTCGGGCAAGTTCAGAGATGGCAAAATAAAATGTGTTTACATGGCCATCTTCAATGATGTGGCAATCTCTATAGAAACTGTTGTAGGCATTTGAGAGGCTGAGCAGGTACTCTGCGTAGAGGTGCGGACGATGTTCAGCCACCACTTTGGAGAGACAATCGTGGTGAACGGCAAGCGTTCGAAGGAGCGCCACCAAGCCCTCAGGCATGACCGTGCCGGGAACGTGGGGAGGATTGGTGGTCAATGCAGATGCATCAACTTCGTGCACGTTTCGTTGAATGGAACAGGCACGCGTGTGGCTGTACATGATGAACGGGGCTGAGCCGGACTCAAAACTCAAAGCGTCCTCCCAACGGAAGGTGAACCCTTTTTCGGGGCTGACGTTGACGATGTTGAAACGAACAGCCGAGGTACCGACCGCTTCGGCAATGTCCTGAACAGCCTCGGCCGTGTAGTCGGGACGGAGCGTGGAGACGACCTCAGCCGCCTGGGCTTTGGCCTCTTCGAGCAAATCGTCCATGAACACGACGTTACCACGGCGCGTTGACATCTTTCCTTCGGGGAGCTTGATGAAGGAGTAAAACATCACTTCCGGCCTGCGCTCTCCCAACTCCTCAAGGGTAAGACCGACCTGCTGTGCCTGCAACTTGTGGTCTTCACCGAGAACGTTGATCAATTCGTTGCTCTGTTGCCATTTCCAACGATGGTAGGCCACATCCCGAGTGGCATACAGCGACGAACCGTCTCCTCTGCGGTAGAAGAATTCGGTTTTTCCTTTGAGCCCTCGAGCGCCCAGGTCGAGGTATTGTGCACCGTTGTCGGCAACACCGTTGATGTCCAATGCACCCAATTCCTCCATCAGTTGAGCAACGTCACCGTTGGTCACGAACAACGACTCCTTGGTGAACCGGTCAAAGGAAATGCCCAGTCGGCCCAGTGTTTCCAACATGCCGTCCAGCACGGGTTGGTAAGCAGATTCAAACGCATCCAAAACCTTCTGGTCGCCGTTTTCACTGGCGTGAACCAATGTTCCAATGGCTTGTTCGATGGCAGCGGCGTCCTCGCTTTCCTTGCGCAACAATTGCGCTGCTTGGTACCAACGAACCCGTTGATGGTCAGCCTTGTGAACCCATTGAGGGTTGGCCGGCTCACGTTCGCTCAACAGCGTTTCAACACGGTCGGACGACAATTCTTCAAGCGCCCAAGCGAGAACGGCGACTTGTTTCCCCATGTCGTCAACATAGTATTCAGCGGTCACTTCGTTGCCCCAGAGCCGGTGAAGTCGGACGAGGGTGTCGCCGAGGATGGCGTTGCGTGCTCGGCCAACATGAAACGGTCCGTTTGGATTGGCAGAGGTGTGTTCGATGAGCACCGTCCTCGGCTCTCTCCGCGTCCCGTTGTCGAGACCGTTGCTGAGGAGGTGGTGAGCCAACCATGCAGGGTCGGCACGGAGGTTGACATATCCATTGACGGCGAGCGTTTCCCGGATGGCGGGGTGGGATTCCATGGCTTCGCACACCTCTTGTGCGATGTCTGCAGGGGATTTTCCGAGCGCTTTTGCGAACGGGAAACAAGGCAAGGTGAGGTCGCCCTGATCCAATTCTCTCGCCGGTTGGAGCAAACGTTCAACGAGCCCTGGGTCGACACCAAGTTTGGCCACTGCCTGCTCCACCAGCGGTTGCACTTGACCTTTGAGAAGCTGCACACGATCACCTCACATCAACGGGTAGCGCAAGATGGCTGCAATGCCTCCAAACCCTTGCATCAACTGAGCCCCTTCCTCGGTATCAACGGAGATGTAGACCACTTCTGAGTTTCCATCCTCAGCAAGTTGCGTCAAGGTGTCGATGATGGAATGGCTTTGACGCTCTTTGATGCTGTCACCGGAGGCCTCACAGGTTGGGCAATCGGGCAATTCCTGCTGACGAGTCAAACGAGCCTCCCACGTTCCATCGCTTCCATGACCGCATTTCTTGCACTCCATTTCCACAACGTTGCCTCGCAATCCTTCAGAAATCAGAAGCGAATCAACGGCACCTTGGCCCAAAGCGTCTCGAATCATCATCTCACCGTAGGTGGCTTTTGGATGGGTTCGAATGAGTTCTTCCAAGAACCGATTCATCACCTGACGTTCGGCATCCAATTCGATTTCTCCCATGAGTTGTCCCGCATTCTCAACGAGTTCTCGCACACCAGATTCGTTTGAATAGCCGACATCGAAGGTGGTTTTGGCAATCTTCTTTCCAATCTCGTGGTGGAAGTATTCGTTTTTGACTACGAAATCCTTGGTCGCACCCGGACCTCCCACGATGACGGCTTGAATGTTCTCGAGGTGGGGAAGCCAGTAGGATGAAGCGTGTTCGGTGGCGCGCTTGAAGAAATTGTGCGCTGCTTCTTCGATCAAACGCTCAAAACGTTGAGCTGATTGACCACCTTGGCGGTGTTTCCCCATGATGTTTGACACCAAATGCTCTTGCACATGGATTCGCTTACCGGTGGCGATACCGTAGGCTGCTTCGGCGCGGTCAATCACGAACAGGGCGTAGGATTTCTTGTCGACCAGCATCTCTTCGAGTTGGGTCAATTCGAACCGAGAGTCACAGCGGTAGCGGAACGAAATCAACGCCTGAGGTGGGTCGTCGACCACGATGTTCACCATGCGTGACTTGTTGTTGCCGACGATGATGGAGCCAACAAAAATAGCCAGCCCGTTTTCCCCGGGCGTTTTGAAGCGAGAGAGGGTTGAGATGGCCGATTCAATGGCCCCTTGCACGTTTTTTCGTGTGCCCTTTGATTTGATGTTGGCCGCCTGCCCGTGCTCGTTTTGGAGCATGGACCTCGCATCCGAAATTTGCCGGTCCGGTGGAATGATCAGGGTCACCAATTCGGTCCCGAAGCCCTTCATTTCCCTCAAATCTTCAAGCGCCAATTTGAGCCGGAGACGGCGCGCAGACTGTTTCGCATCGTCTGCCATGGTGTCCCCCGTCCTTTGGGTCAAGGCAGGGCACTTCAAACCTCTCCCTTGTTCGCCCTGAACTGGCCTTTGCGTGTCATTGGCAGGGATAGGATGAAAACATGGCCGCGGTGCAAGACGACCATGAGCACCGTCCATGTGGTTGCGCTTGGGGGAAGTTTGCTTCGTCCCGAGGAAGCCGATGCACGGTCCATGTGGATGGGACGATTCCGTCAACTTGTTGTTCACCTCGAAGGAAACGGACGGCGCATCGCCTTTGTCGTTGGTGGCGGCTTACCCGCCCGAGAGGGCATCGAACTGGCCAAAGGCAGCGTAAACGACCCTCGTCGCTTGGATGAAATCGGTATTGCAGGTACGCGATTGAACGCAACCGTCCTCCAGCAAGTCCTGCTTGAGATCGGATGCGATGTCGCGCCATCGGTGCCCCGTACCATCGATGAGGCGAGAGGTCTTCTGGACCATCACCATGTTGTGGTGATGGGCGGGACCGTTCCAGGCCATACCACCGACACGGTGGCTGTGCGGTTGGCCGCAGCCGTCCACGCTCGTCACTGCATCATCGCCACCAACGTCTCCCACGTCTACTCAAAGGACCCACGAACCAACGATGATGCTGTCGCCATTTCCGAGATGACGTTGGATGAACTGGCCGCCATCACCGGTGTAGGTCAACCGTTGGAGCCCGGCGCATCGGCCGTTGTTGACCCTGTCGCCGTTGGGGTGGCCATGGAAGCAGGTCTTGACCTCGCCGTCCTTGACGGTCGAGATCTTGCTCGCTTGGACGATGCGCTCGAAGGCAACTTGTTTGAAGGGACCGTCATCAAGGCATGAGGTAATCGTATGGTGGACGCAAAAAAAGTGAAGGACATGGCGGCAAAAAAAGCAAACCAGTTCATGGGGCAGGTGGCAGGAAAAGTACCGCCTCACAAACACTGCCGAATTTGTTACGAGCCCATTCCTGTGAGCGCTGAGCCACGGGTGTGCAAAGACCAAACGTGCATTGACAAGAATGTTCAGGATGAGAAAAACCAACGGAGCGTGAGGATTTGGATGTTCGTCTTCTTTGGGCTGTTCGCCCTGAGTTTCATTCTCCCCATCTTCATCTGAAGTGGGGGTCAGTCCAAACCAAACTCGCGAACCAACAACAAGCGAAGGAAGCGTTGGGCGCTTTGGAGCACGAGGCCTGTGGCCATCAACGAGAGACCCAAGAGTCCAAT
>JALRLQ010000054.1 GCA_023254365.1 Candidatus Poseidonia sp.
TGGCCTCATACCAACCTCATATAAGTATTCGTATGATATTACCTTAGTAATATTTTAGGCACATATTCGCGTCGTTGTGACCGTATCGTGCCAATGTTCAAAGGGCTCCGTCACGCATAATCATGCATGCAGAAGGCAGTTGACCACCCCGGGTTATCGGTGCTTGAACGCATTCGTGGATATGTCGGACGACGGGACACGTTGGGGCTCACTTCAGAAGAAATTTCTCATTTTTACGAAATAGATGCTTCGCTACGTCTTGCGCTTTCCGAAGCTGCCAATCGGTTCGACTCGTTTTCCAACGAATTTTCATCGGTGTACAAAGGGTCCGACGAATCAACACTCATCGAGCACTTGCAGGAGGGGTATGTGAACTTCTACAATCCTGCAACGGTCAATCCCTATGTCGCTCTTGCTGCGCGTGGTCCATGGATCATTACTTCCCATGGGGCCGTCGTCCATGACAACGGTGGATACGGTATGCTGGGCGCAGGCCACGGACCCCAACACGTGATTGATTCTATGGCCGACAATTGGGTGATGGCAAACGTCATGACCGCATCGTTTTCCCAGAAAAGGCTGGACAACAGACTTCGAGAAGAACTCGGGCACACACGAGGTTCGTGCCCGTTTCAAAAATTCATCTGCATGAACAGCGGCTCTGAATCTGTTACGGTGAGCCTACGGATTGCGGATGTCAATGCCAAACTGATGACGCAGAAAGGTGGGCGCTACGAAGGCCACCAAATCAAAATGCTCGCCATCGAACAAGGTTTCCACGGTCGAACCGATCGTCCTGCGCAGATGTCACACTCCTGCAAAGGAAAGTACGATCAGGTGCTTGCTAGCTTCCAACAAAGGGACAATTTGATCTTGGTCCCAGCGAACGATGTTGAAGCACTTGAATCAGCCTTCCACCACGCAGAATCCAACGGAGTGTTCATTGAATTGATGGCCATTGAGCCAGTCCAAGGTGAAGGCAATCCTGGTCAATGCGTTTCTCGAGAATTCTACGATGCTGCGCGGAAGTTGACCAAAGAACACGGCTCGTTGTTGCTCGTTGATTCAATTCAAGCAGGTATCCGCGGACAAGGTACCCTCTCCGTCATTGATTACGAAGGATTCCAAGATTGCGAAGCCCCCGATTTGGAGACATGGTCGAAAGCCCTGAATGCTGGACAATATCCCCTCTCCGTTCTTGGTATGAACGAACGGGCCGCCTCGTTGTACGTGACGGGAATCTATGGAAACACCATGACAACCAATCCAAGAGCGCTGGAGACGGCTGCGACGGTTCTGGAAAGCATTACACCAGCCTTGAGAGAGAACATCCGTGAGCGTGGGAAGGAGATGGTTCTGAAGTTTTCACGCCTCCAAGAGGAGTTTCCTGAGATCATCACCAAGGTCCAAGGCACAGGCCTCCTTTGTAGCATGGAATTGGAGCCCACAGGATTTCCTGTGGTTGGTTTTGATGCGGTTGAACCTTGGTGTCGGCGCAGAGGGTTGGGCGTGATTCACGGTGGCGTCAACGCCCTGCGTTTTACACCCCACTTCAACATCACATCGGATGAAATCGATTTACTCGTCACCATCGTCCGAGAAGCCATCGTTGCTTTCCAGGCTAGGACAGGCTTGTAACCAAATCCTCTCGCTTGAACTGCCGAGAGGCGTAGTATGCAGCACTCAACGCATACACGGTGGACGAAATTGACCACACAAGAATATGCGATACCACAATTCGGTTCATCAACAGTTCACGAAGCGCAAGAAGAACATTCACCACGGGAATTGCAAACCAATATGCTTCTATTCCATCGAGATTGATCACTTGTGTGAACAAGGCTGGAAACAAAATCACCAGCACGGCAGGGCCAAGAATCGAACCGGCTTCTTTGACGCTGTGCGAGCGCATGGCAAGGGCCAACTCCAGGGCCACAACCATCACTGCAAACAACAACACTGCGAGGCAGAGCAACAAAAGGGCAAGGAAGGATACTTCCGGCGTTGAGAGAATGTTCGATGAGGCAAGATAACCGATTGCGAACAACAAACCAGCAATCTGGAGCAACACGCCCGCCCCGGTGATGGTGGCTACAGCGAGCCATTTACCCATCAACAACTCCATTCGCGTGCACGGTAGAGCCAACAACGCTTCCAATGTGCCACGTTCACGCTCGCCCGCGGTCATGTCGATTGAAGGTTGAATGGCTGAGGAAAACGTCCAAACCGCCAACACGAGGGGGATAAAGAGTGACAAGGCCATGCCAGCTTGTTCACCTTGGGTGGCAACATCACTTTCGGTAATGTCGCCGTTCCAACGAAGCGGGTCCAAGGTCATGTTCGGATCCAGTCCAGCGTCGCTAATTCGCCGAACCGTTTCATTTGCTTCCCAATCTGCCAAAACGACGAAGGTTCGACTCCTCGCTTCCAAACTTTGCTCCGAGGTTGACATGTACAAAAGTGCATACTCCACGATGGTCCCGTTGGTTTGCATTCGCAGAACAACGTCCACTGAACCGTTTCTCAAGCGTTCCACATCATCCTGAGGTTCTGATAGTTGCTCGAGGTTTGGGAGCGGCTCATAGGTGATGTTGAGGCTTGAGCTGTTGAGCGCCACCCCCAATTCATCAGGAATGCCATCGGTTTGAATCGCAACATCAACCTCCATGGCATCCAGTTCTGCTGCTTCGGATTCGAGCAGGAGGGGGAACAAAATGAACAACAAAGGGAACATCAACAAAGGAATGACCAAGATTGCCACGATTGTTCGCCAGTCCCGCACGAACTCAACCAATTCCTTTTTCGCGATGGTCGAGATGCGACGAACTCTACTCATCTTCCATCACCTCACTGGGTACTTTTGGCGTGAACAGTGCTCTCCACCGAGTGGACCATTTCGAAAGCGGCTTGTCGTCCTCGTGACGTTGCCTTGCCGTATCGGCTGTTAACTTGACATAAGCGTCTTCCAAATGATCGGTGTCGGTCATTTGAAGCAATTCTTGCGGCGTTCCGTCTGCTCGAACTTCACCGTTGTGAATGATGATGATGCGGTCGCAAACACGTTCAGCCTCAGCGAGTTGGTGAGTTGAGTAAATCACGGTGCCACCGTCTTCCCCCAGTTGCCGAACCAGCTCACGTACTGTTCGGGCACTTGTTACATCGAGGCCAGCGGTTGGCTCGTCGAGGAGGAGGACGCGAGGAGCGTGGGCGAGGGCTCGCAAAAGGGCCGTTTTCTGCCGCATACCTCTGGAGAAGCCCTTGGTGTGGCGTCCGAGGGCTTCTTCCATGCCGAGGTGGTGTGCAAAATACAGGGTGCGTTTCCATGCGAGCTCATCTTCAACGCCTTGCATCCGAGCGTGATAACGGATGTTTTCCCAAGCTGTTAGGCGCGAATAGAGGCCTGTGTTTTCCGGCACGACCCCCAGCACGCCTCTGGCGTGTTCAATGGCTGCACCGTCTGCGGTAAGGACATGGCCCGTGGTGGGCCGATACACACCCGCAAGAAGACGAAGCAGTGTGGTTTTTCCTGCCCCGTTGGAGCCAACAAGGCCGACGATTTCACCTTCATGAATTGCCAAGTTGATGCGGTCGAGCGCAGTGATGTCTCCAAAAGATTTGGAGACGTTGTTGACGTGAAGGAGCGGTTTGGCCATCTGGTCAACTCGCACGGCCGGATTCCACAGCCCAGTTTAGCCCTGGATGTTTGGTCTCAATGCGATTAGCCCTCTGGAGGGTGGAACGAAGATGATCTTGAATTTCAGATTGAGAGACGCCCATATCAATCATGTTTGCCACGAGTTCTATGGCACCCTGAATAGCACCTGCGTCGAGGTAGGCCTCGTTGGTGATGGTGCGCTGCACCCTCAATTCCTCCAAACGTCCTGCGAGGTAGTGCACTTCCCCCTTCAAGCGTGGTGCATCAATGTGGGGCATGGCGAGCAACTGGTCAATACAGGTCCTCATCGATATACTTGAGTTGCTGGACGATTATAGGTGTTGGCATGCAAATGCGTCAATTGATTTGTGTCAGTTCGACCAAGACTCCACCGGTTGAGGATGGGTGGACGAACGCAATCAATTTTCCACCAGCCCCTTTTGTGGGTTCCTCATTGATGAGACGTACCCCATTTTCTTTGAGGTGGGCGAGGAGGCCATGGAGGTCTCCAACACGGAAACACAATTGTTGGATTCCCTGCCCGCGCTTCGCAAGAAACCGACCTACCGGGGTGTCGGGGCCGGTGGGCTCCAACAATTCTACCATGGCGGGAGATTGGTTGGTGGTGGTGACGGACGTCGAAAAGAAACGAGTGGTGACCCCTTGTTCTTCGACGGTTTCATCATCTTTCTTTTGTTCCAAACCGAGCAGGTTCCAGAACGTAGAGGCATCGTCAAGGTCGTTGGTTGCGATGCCAATATGGTCGATGTAAATGGGTCCAAACGTCATAGATTCACCTCTAAAATCCACTGGGTGCCATGTACGTGCCGAACACGGCTTTCAATTCACCCATGATCTCGCCAAGCGTCGCCCGAGAGCGGACTGCGTCAAGCACTCGCGGAAACAAATTCTCACCATTTTCAGCAGCATCCTTGACCGCTTGCAATGTTCGTTGGACGAGCTCATTGTCCCTTGACAGGCGCAAAGCCTCCAAACGTTTGGTTTGAGATTCCCCAAGAGAAGGGTCGGTTTTCATCACTGGAATTTCATCCAATTCATCCATCGTACCGTGATTAACGCCAACGATTCGGCGCGTTCCAGCCTCAATTTCATTGAGATATGCATAAGCCGACAAATGAATTTCTTGTTGCTGCCAGCCTTGTTCAATAGCAGCCATGGCCCCACCTTTGTTCTCAATCGTTTGAATAAGCGCCAAGGACTCGTTATAGATCGCTTTCGTCAAGTGTTCAACATGCCATGAACCAGCCATCGGGTCCACAGAATCGGCTACACCCGACTCTTCTGCAATGATTTGCTGTGTCCGCAATGCGACGGTAGCGGAGGCTTCTGTTGGCAAACCCAGGGCTTCATCATAGGAATTGGTGTGCAGACTTTGTGTCCCTCCAAGAACGGCTGCGAGTGCTTGGATGGTCACACGTGAGACATTGTTGAGTGGTTGTTGTGCTGTGAGACTTACACCTGCTACTTGGGTGTGAAATCGGAGCATGGTTGATTTTGGGTTTGTAGGCTGATAGCGTTCTGCGATCAAATCATGCCACAATGTGCGCGCCGCTCGGAATTTGGCAATTTCTTCAAAGAAGTCATTGTGACAGTTGAAGAAGAACGAGAGCCGAGGAGCAAAATCATCGATGGCCATACCTTTCCCAATCGCTGCCTCGACGTAGGCGAGTGCATTGGCCAGGGTAAACGCCACTTCCTGTATGGCCGTTGAACCTGCTTCCCGGATGTGGTAGCCGGAGATGGAGATCGTGTTCCAGAGGGGTACTGACTCGGCACAAAACTGGAAGATATCGGTGATCAATCGCATGCTCTCTGCAGGTGGAAAGACGTAGGTGCCGCGAGCGATGTATTCTTTGAGAATGTCATTTTGTATCGTCCCACGTAGTGCATCCATGGCCACGCCTTGTTCTTCACCGGCGACGATGTACATGGCAAGAAGCACCATGGCTGGAGCGTTGATGGTCATCGATGTGCTAACACTTTCAAGCGGAATGCCATCAAAGAGAAGCTTCATGTCCTCGACCGATGAGATGGAGACACCAACCTTCCCTACCTCTCCATAAGACAATTCGTCATCGGCGTCCAAACCGAGTTGTGTCGGGAGGTCAAATGCGACAGATAGACCCATTTGACCGCGTTCAAGGAGGAGTTTGAAACGTTCGTTCGTGGCTTTGGCGCTTGAAAATCCAGCGTATTGCCGCATCGTCCACAGTCTGGACCGATACATGGAGGCATGGATGCCTCGGGTGTAGGGAGGCTGGCCAGCATCAGGCAACTCAGCGTGGCGCTCTTGAGGCCCTGACGGGTCAGGCAGACGGACACCGCTGAGGGTCCTCCAGTCCTCCTTCCGCTCTTTGGCCATGCTGCTGACACAGCAAGGCACTTCATCAAGACTCGCTTTTGGGTCAGTGGTGGTGTCCGCCAGGCCCGTGTGCATGGCCGTGAGCGATTTCTTCCTCACTTGCTTCACGCAGTTCAACCACTTCAACGGAAAACGTCAGCGATTCCCCTGCGAGTGCATGATTGAAATCGGCGGTGACGGTTTCCTCGGTGAGTTCGGTGATGGTGAATGGAGCAGGTCCGTGAGGCATTTGAGCCACCAACTGCATGCCAATTTCAAGAGCCGCACCGTCTTCCTGTTCGAGTTGTGCGAAGTTATCGCGTGGAATTTGAAGGACGGCTTCATCGTCTCGCTCACCGTATGCTTCCTCGGCCGTCAGCGTAAATTCGCGGCGTTCTCCGACGGCAGCCCCCATCAAGTTGGCTTCAAATCCTGGGATCATTTGGCGGTGGCCAACCAAAAAGGTCAACGGATCTCGACCCTCACTGCTGTCAAACACTTCACCAGAATCAGGAAGAGTTCCGGTGTAATGCACGGATGCTACGGTATTTTCTGCTACTTTGTCGCTCATGTTTTCATCTCCTTGTTGTCAATTCTTTGACTAAATCCCGAAGCAAGTCGCCCACCTCTTGTGGCAGAACCAGTTCGGCTTCTTTTTGCTCAATGAATTCCAAGGAATCATCCACTCCTTGTCGCTCACCTTTTGCCCAAATCTGTCCAAGCACGTTTGAACGTTGTTCCTCAGGAACTTGGGGGTGATCCAGAATATCCTTTGCAGCATACTTGTACTCGAGGTACTTTTGGCGGTTCAGCTTTTTCTGCTGCTTTTGACGGCCGCCTCCTTTTTTGTCCATCCTTCTTCGCCCACGGCGCTTATCTTGTTTACTTTCAACCGTGGTTTCAATTTCTTTGAACACGTTCTTGACACGTTTGTTCTTTGCTTTGATTGTGACAACATCGTCCTCGTTGTCCAAGTCATCGTCGACTGAACCATCCTCACCTTGTAGTTCGGAGCCAGCCTCCAATTCTTCGATGACTGGATCAACAACAGGTTGTTGTTGAGCGGTTGGGGCTGCCTTTTTGAGCGCCTCAGATTTACGGCGTAGTTCTGCAAGTCGATCTTCACGAGACTGCTTTTCTGGTTTTTCAGGTTCTTCTTGGCGTTGAATCTCTGCGGGAAGTGGTGCGGGAGCAACCACGGGTGCTGCAACATCGCCCTTCTGTTCCAATTTTTCCATCGCTTCGCGCTGCTTCCGTTCAAAATCGGCTTTGATGTCAGCGGGTGCCGCTGGAGTTTGTTCTGGAACAGGCGTCGGACGACGAGCAGCCTGACGCTCACGTTCATCACGACGCTTGCGATGCTGCTGTGAGGCGTCTTTCGCGAACGGATTGAACTCCTCACGCTTGCCTCGACGTCCGTTGATTGGTGATTCCCCCAACGGCAAGGGTAAGCCGACCAGTTAAAACCGTTAGCATGCACTTGGCATCAGGACCAAACGATTGGCGTCTGGTCTGTACGAAGGTATTGGTCGATTGCACTTTGTTCAAGTGAGGTCGTTCGGTTTTGCAATTCCAACCATCCGAGAAGTGCAATCATGGTGCCGTTATCAATGCAATACATTCGCGGTGGGGCAAACGATGCACCTTCTCTATCCGTTGCCATCTCTTCGCACATGGTGCGCATTCGCTGGTTGCATGCCACACCACCACCGAGGAGAAGTTCTGTCTTTCCGGTGTGAGCCATGGCACGTTCAGCAACTTCAACACAGGATGCAAAGGCATGTTCCTGAAGGGACCAGCAGACAGCATCCAATGGCTGTCCATTGTCAATGAGGCGTTGGGCGGCTGTCAACAATCCAGAGAAGGCCAAGTCCATCCCACGAACAGCATAGGGCAGTTGCAATCCCTCCATGGACGGGTTTGGGTTCCGAGTGAGGTATTCATTGGCGAGTTGTTCAATTTTCGGCCCTCCCGGGAAGGGAATGCCCTGATTTCTGGCGAACTTATCCAACATGTTCCCAATACCGATGTCCAATGTTTCTCCGAGTACACGGTATCGGCCATTGAGACGTGCAATCACTTGGGTGTTCCCTCCAGAAACATACAGGAGAATTGGATCGTCGCATCCGCATTGTTGCCGTCCAATTTCGATGTGAGCAACGCAATGGTTGACACCGATCAAGGGGACTTCCATTTTGGTTGCAAGGCCGCGTGCAATGGCCGCCCCCACTCGGAGACACGGCCCGAGACCTGGGCCTTGCGAATAGGCCACGGCACCAATATCTGCGGAGGTCAAATTGTGCTTTTCAAGAACGTCGGAAAACAAACCTGCAGCCACATCCTTGTGATGGTCTGCAGCTTCCCGAGGATGGATTCCTCCTTGGTCGGGACGGAGGGTGTCTGAGGCCGCCGGATAGGGTATGCCGTCAGCGTCAACGAGTCCAAAAGAAAGCGTGTGCGCCGTGGTTTCGATGCCGAGCGTCCATTTGCCCATGGCCCGACGACCAACCGATTGTTCTTCAACCCTCTCTTCCTTGGATGAACCACGAAGCGGGTCTTGTTCAACTCCGGCCCTGTTGTTCATTTTGCAGGTTTGAATCAATCCCATGAAGATAGTATATGTGGTGATTGTAAAGCAATTATTATAGAAGATAATGTCATTGAATCAATTCAAGATTCACAAGATGTAGAAGATGAGTACAGTCTCCAAAGCATCAAACAAAGCGATACCCATCTTCGAGTACACGACCTCAAGGGTTCTGCAGTCATTCCCGGCCTTGTTGATGCTCACACGCATTTGCTCTGGGCTGGTGATCGGTCAAAGGAAGTGGCCTGGAAGCGCGAGGGTAAATCCTACGCTGAAATAGCCTCCATGGGTGGAGGTATTCGCCACACTGTGCAGGCAACACGTACGGCAAGCGACGATCATTTGACTGAATTGGGTTACCAGCGACTCAGAGAAGCCCTGGCAACGGGGACCACGCATCTCGAGGCAAAAAGTGGGTATGGCCTCCGCACGGAAGATGAGTTGAGGCTTTTGGAAATTGGCAGCAAATTGGGCTCCATCAAGCATGTACCGAGTGTCGACCTCACGTGGATGGGAGCTCACGATGCCCCCCCTGGAGGCTCCATTGAGGCCTATGTTGACGAACTACTCACTCAACAACTACCTGCGGTCGTGGACCAAGGCCTTGCTCGCTCCGCTGATGTCTTTTGTGAACCCGGTTGGTTTTCAGTTGAGCAAAGCGAAGAACTCCTCCGCGCATCTCGACACGCAGGATTAGCGCTTCGCATGCACGTGGATGAATTCAACGACGGTGGGGGCGGTGCACTCGCTGCTGAACTGGCGGTTGATACAGCAGACCACGCATACCACACGCCGTTGGACGTACGAAAGCGAATGGAGGAGGCGGGTGTGGTGACGGGTTTTCTGCCAGGCACACCCTATTCCATGGGCGATGCGTGGCCAAGCATGGATCGGATTGAGGAGGAATCCATCACGTATTCCCTCGCCACAGATTTCAACCCAAACTGCAGAACATTGAGCCTTCCATTCATGTGCTCGCTCATGGTTCAGCGTTGTGGCGTTCACCCACTGAATGCTCTTCGGGCCGTGACAGTGAACGCCGCACGTACCACGCCTCACCCGAGTGGCCTTGTGCATGGGCGAATCGTCGAAGGGGGCGTCGCGAACCTCAATGTGGTTGATGGGCCGCATTGGGAGGCATTTGCTCTCAGGCCAACTGGAACGCCGTTTTCCGCAACCATCCTGAACGGCCAATTCATAGCGCATTGAAAAGATAGCAATATTGATGTGAAACATGCATTTGATAAATCTCTATCATAAAAGGAGTAAATGATTTTCATGCTACTGATGGAAACAATCGTGTGTTCTGCCAAAGAGGGCGTTGAAGCGCGAATGATGCGAATGCTCAAGACACGCCAAGAATTCAAACGCCGGCAAATTGGATGCGTTGCTGCCTGGCTCGGTGCGGCACCTGATAACTCCAACTTGGTTCTTGTTCAAACCGTGTTTGATTCAGCCTCAAGCTGGAAATCCATTTCAGAACTTGTTCAAATGACACTCGATGCGGAAGATGGTGGCATCGAATCGTTGCTTCTTG
>JALRLQ010000055.1 GCA_023254365.1 Candidatus Poseidonia sp.
GTGCGGCTCAGGCTGTAACAATAGTTCAATACGGCGCGTGCGCTCAGCTCTGCACCGGTTGCGAGGGAACGTGGATCACGTAGTCGCGCGGGTCGGAAAAGCCCAGCACGGCGCGCGCCCGCTCCTCCAGCAGGTCCTTCGACAGGCTGTCGCTGCGCAGGTAGCGCACCCGCGTCTCAAGGTCGCGGCGTTGCTCGGTCAGGTGCGCCAATTGGCTCGCGCGCTGCTCGAGCAGGACATCGCGCTCATGCCCGCTCAGCAGGCCGCGTTCGCCCGTCAGCGCCTGGACCCCCAGGTAGGCGACGAGCAGCAGCAGGGCCAGGGTGACGCGGTAGGGTTTCATTCGTTCAAGCAAGACCGACGCTCCTTCTGAGCGCGAGAACACAGTTTCCGCACTGTGCCCCGGAATGCCTAACGAACCGTAGCTTCGCCGTATGATTCGCGCCGCGTCCTGTTGGAAAATTTGAGAGAATCCCGATCGGCGGCGTTAACCGGAATTCATGTCAAGTCCCGGCGGCCAGACCTTCGTCGGCCGCCGGAACCCGCGCCGGTCAGCGGCTCAGCAGCATGCCGTCGCCGAAATAGACGCCCTGGTCGCCCAGCATCTCCTCCAGGCGCAGCAATTGGTTGTACTTCGCCACCCGGTCGGACCTGGCAGGAGCACCCGTCTTGATCTGACCTGCTCGCGTGCCCACAGCGAAATCGGCGATGGTCACGTCTTCGGATTCTCCGCTTCGGTGAGAAACGACGTTGTTCATTCGATTCGTGGTGGCGAGGTCCATGGCCTCAAGTGTCTCCGAAACCGTGCCCACTTGATTCAATTTCACCAGCATGGCGTTGGCGGCACCCAATTCAATGCCTTGGGCCAGACGCTCGGATTGCGTGACGAACAAATCGTCACCCACGGTTTGAACGCGATGACCGTAGGCTTTCGTGAACGCTGCCCATCCGCGCCAGTCGTCTTCTCCAAAGCCGTCCTCAATTGAAACGATTGGGTAGGTATCGAGCCATCCAGCGTACATCTCAACCATGTCGTCCGAGGAGAGGACCTTGCCCTCCATGTGGTACCCGTCGTCCTTGAGGAACTCGGTTGAAGCAACATCGAGCGCGATGCCGATTTGTTCGGTGGAATAGCCCGCCCCTTCGATGGCACGAACCATGTACTTCAGGCCGTCTTCGTTGGTGGGCAAGTTTGGAGCAAAACCGCCCTCATCACCAATCCCACCAAGCAGACCGTCTTTCTTCAGCTCGGCCTTAAGCGCATGGTAGGTTTCAACACCCGCCCGCAGACCTTCTTCAAACGTGTCAAATCCGTGCGGCATGACCATGAATTCTTGGACATCAACGTTGGAAGCGGCGTGGGCACCGCCGTTGAGAATGTTGAGCATCGGTACCGGCATCAAACCGCCTGCAACACCACCAACGTACTTCCAAAGTGGAAGTTCGTGGTGCGCTGCCCCAGCATGAAGACACGCCATGGAGGCACCAAGCATGGCGTTGGCGCCGAGGTTCGATTTATTGGGCGTCCCGTCAAGTTCGATCATCACCTCATCGATGAGACGTTGCTCATCCACCGGCAAGCCAACCAGGGCTTCCTCAAGATGGTCGTTGACGTTGTTGACCGCTTGGTCGACGCCTTTGCCGAGGTATCGGGTTTGGTCACCGTCTCGCAACTCGAGCGCTTCGTAGGCACCGGTGGATGCACCGGAAGGAACGATGGCTCGACCGAGCAGGGCGCCGTCCACAAAGCAGTCGACCTCGACGGTGGGCTGACCCCGACTGTCCAACACCATTCGAGCATCCAAACCGGAGATGTGGCCTGACATGTGGCTCCCTGTTTGAGGCGAAGGGCACAGGGGCCTTGAATGAAACGGGCCACCTTACGAGCGATTCAGCCAAGCCATCCACTTGGCTACTTTGGACTGGATAGTTGGAACATCGTGCACGCTTGGGGAATGTTCGACCCAGCACAGTTGTTCCTCAAGGGGGGAGATGGAAAACAGCTCTGCTCTGAATTGCGTGTCATCGTCGACGGTGAGATGGTGGCGGCGATCTTCCACGAAACAATGGACAAGATGGCGCGGGAAGTGGTGAACCACGTGTTGCTCGGGGCACAACATCACGAGCGATTCGTTGAGGAACAGCAAGGATTTGCCGTTCTCTTTGTCCAATTCATGGAAGTGAATGGGGGTGTTGGCCATCATGGTGGCGACATCCACTTGGAACCACTGGTGCTGATGAGGAGGCAGGCGGCAGCGCGTTAAATCGTCGAGGAAGGACTGGAGGCCGGCATCACCGCTGACCTCCTGTTCTGGCATAGTTTGAGCACGGAGTGGCTTCCTTTTGAACCCGACGAATGGATTGAGTCCTCGGATGTTGGATGGATTTTCCAGTTTCGGGAAAAAAATACCATGGATTATGCAACTATCTTTTCTTTTCTGTGCTTTTAACGCGAGAAAAGGTTTGATATAGCACACAGGTAAGGCGCGGTCATGCCTCGTATTGCTGAAATCGACCGGGCCATTCTCGCCCAGCTTCGGAAAAATGGACGCATGTCCTACGTTGACCTCGCATCCCAAGTGGGTGCAAGTGAGCGCACCGTTCGGACGCACATCCGTTCAATGGAAGAAAACGGAACCATTCGAGGCTACACGATCCGCGAAGGTGGTGTCGGACTGACCGCTTTGGTTCGTATCAAAGTCGCACCGGGTTCTGAAATTGGGTCTTTTGCTGCTGAAGTAACCGGTTGGGAAGGTGTTGAAATCGTGTACGAGGTCTCGGGAGAGACCGACCTTGTTGCGCTGGTTCACGTTGACGACACCATGGCGCTTCGTGCACTGCTGGACCGCATGTGGCTCGCTGCACCCAATGAAATTGCCAGCACCACCACTGAATTGGTGCTCGAGCAGTACTGAGGTTACTCTTCCTCGTTCTTCGGGGGAGCGTAGTCAATGCCACACGAACGGCAGACCATGTTCTCGTCCCAGTCGCATTGGCGGCGGCAACCGGTCACGGTGCTCACGCCTTCCATTTGACCGAACACCCGATGGAGTCGGTGAAGGTGATCTCGGGTTGGCTCCCAGCCAGCATCGCAACGATGGCGTCGTCCAATTCAGACGTGGTGACTTCGCCGGGGTGTCGAGGACTGTCGTCCATTCGGCCCTGGTACACCAGTCGATGATGACGGTCAAAGAGGAAAAATTCGGGCGTCCTTTTCGCCCCGTAAGCATGAGCAATGGCTTGCGTTTCATCGTGGAGATAGGGGTAAGGCATGCCGTCGTTGGCTCGCTTGACCATGTTCTCGTATGAGTCGTTCTCGTAAACGACGGGGTCGTTGGAATTGATTCCCACGAACCCAATGCCAAGCCCCTGGCATTTTTCGGCCATGGCGTTCATGCGACCGACGCTCGCGACGACGTAGGGGCAATGGTTGCATTCGAACACAACCACCGTTCCGTTTTCTCCGGTGGCGTCGTCAAAGGACATCGTTGGTTCGCCTTGCGAGGCGTTGGCGTTGGGGAGGTCAAACGGTGGTGCGGCGTCGCCGGTCTGGAGGGTCATGGTCTGCGGTGGGACTCATCCCTCAAAATCACTTGCTTCACCGTCAAAGCAAGAACATGAAGCCCAATCCCAAGACCACCAGCCCAGCCACGGCTGCAGCGATTTTCTTCACCAAACCGCCGTCGTTTTGGTCGGTTTCGGCGATGGGGGTCGCATTGGATGGCAAATCGGGTACGATCTTCGCCTCATCGGCTGGAAGGGCGTTTTGAGCATCCCAGTACGCTTGTTTTGCCGCAGCTTCCGCCTCCAACTCAGCCTGAATGCGGGCTTCCTCGGCCAAGCGAGCCTCTTCGGCCAAGCGGGCTTCCTCAGCAAGGCGGGCTTCCTCAGCGAGGCGGGCTTCTTCAGCGAGGCGAGTCTCTTCGGCCAATCTCGCTTCCTCGGCTAAGCGAGCCTCTTCAGCAAGACGTGCTTCCTCGGCTAAGCGAGCTTCCTCAGCAAGGCGGGCCTCTTCGGCCAAGCGGGCCTCCTCAGCCAATCTCGCTTCCTCGGCAAGTCGAGCCTCTTCGGCCAAGCGAGCCTCTTCAGCAAGGCGGGCTTCCTCGGCTAAGCGTTCTTCTTCCGCCAAGCGAGCCTCTTCAGCGAGGCGTTCCTCTTCCAATCGCTTTCGCTCGGCCTCAGCAAGTGCACGTTTCCTTGCTTCTTCCTCGGCAAGGGCTCGAATCCGTTCGTTGATGGCTTCTTCGTTTTTGTTTCGGTAGCGGTTGAGAATAGCTTCTCCCATGGCGATGAATTCCTCATCGTTTAGGTCGGGAACTTCGCCCCTGGCTTCCATCAGCAAACGTTCGATGTCTTCCATCGTGAACTCGCCATCGTGGTTGTTCAAATGGTTTCGAAACGTTTGGTAAAACGTACGTTGTTCAGGAGAAATGGCCCCGTCCTGGGTCATGAAATCCTGCAAAGCGGTGAGGATTTCGGTGAGGTTCAACTCCTTTTCTTCGACCAGCCGAACCACCCCCCTTCAGGTCGGCTTCTCACGCGCTTTTCATCAAGTTTTTCTCGCACTCACTCAGGCGCGTCTTGGCTAATTGGTTGTCCGCATCAATGCTCAACACCGCCCTCCAAGCCGTTTCAGCCTCGGCCATGTTACCCAAGCCGTGATGATGAGCTGCAATTCGGAGGCGGGCGTCAAGATGGTTTCCATCGCAACGAACGGCCGCTTCGAAGTCGGACAGGGCATTGTCGATTTTGTTGAAGTGGAGATAATACAACCCGCGCTGGTGCCACGCTGGTGCATGGTCGGGTGATTGACGGAGTGCATCGTTGAGCGGGCCTTCCGCCCGTTCGGCCCGATCCATACCCATGTAACACGCACCCAACTGGGTGAGGGCGTGGGTGTGGTGAGGGGCTTGTTCAAGCACGTGTTTGAATTCCTTGGAAGCCAATTCCCACTCGCCGAGGTGCATGAGGGCGTCGCCTTTGCGAACGCGAGCCACCGCCAACTGGGGGGCCAAATCAAGCAAGATATCGGCGTCGTCAAGCGCCTTTTGGGATTCATTCAGCCCCATGTGCACTGAAATTCGATTCAAGCGCCCACGAATGTGGCCCGGGTCGGCTGTCAAACAATCGCTGTAGTGATACAGGGCTTGTTTCAGTTGTCCTTTGATAGCGGAAATGTTTCCTCGAATGTAAGCAGTGGTTGCGTTTTGTCCGTGAACCTCGGCAGCATCAACGTGCGAGAGCGCCATTTCAACCTCACCCATGTCCAGAGCCAAAAGAGCCCCCTCGCAAGCGACGGACGGGTTGTTGTCGTCCAGCAGGCGGCTGGCTCGATTCAACGATTCGCTGGCTGTCTCGAGGTTCTTGAGCATGCGTTGGGTTCGGGCAAGGCCGAGCCATGCAACACCCAATTCTCGGTTCAACTTCAGAGCACCGTTGAACGCCTCCACGGCGTCTTGGAGGAGGGTTTCGTCCGTCTTCCCCGTGCCATCACGCAAGCGGTCGGCGTGAGCGAGGTGGAGGCGACCTTCCACCGTGTGGAGAAGGGCATGGTCAATACCGTCCGGGGTGTTCTTGAGCAGGGTTTCCGCCTCGTCAATGCGGTGTTGGAGAAGGTAGTGGCTTGCAACACGTGCACGCAACTCGCCGCTCGAGGGTTGGCGTTCAATCGCCGTCAGCAACGTCTCCTCGGCAGCCACCGTTGAACCTTCGAGCGCAAGCAACTCCGACTTCAGGAAAATCGAATCAACGCCACCTGCATCGAGGGCTACGGCGTGGGTGACGGCCTTCAGCGCATCACGCTCATACCCCTGTTTTCGAGACAGGAGGCGGGCTTTGAGGGCCCATGCCTCTCCGCATTGGCGGTCGAGGGTGAGGCATCGTTCGTTGGCTTCCAAGGCGAGTTCGTGTTCTTCCTCGGCCTCCAACAGCTGGGCATAGGTCAACCAGTCTTCTGAGCGGTCCGGGTCTTTTTCGAGCGCTTGCGTGATGGCTTCAATCGCTTCGCTACGAGCACCTGCTCGAGCACGAAGCCCGGAGAGCAAGGACCGGTCAGCAGCCGTATCGACACCGAGTGCTTCGAGACGACGTACGGCACGCTCGGCCTCGCCGTCTCCCATGGATGCTAACAAGTGCGCATGAGCCCGAAGGAGGGCGGGGTCGTCGGGTGTCAACTTCATCCGAGCCTCCAACCAATGACGGTAAAGGTCGTCGTCCCCACGGAGGCGAGCAATATGCTCCAATCCTTCCAGGACACTGGCGTGTCCCGGAGAAAGTTGGTAGGCCACACCGAGGGCGTGTTCTGCCCATTCATAGTGCTGGAGATGGCAGGCAGCAAGTCCGAGGCGGTGCGCCGTGTCCGCGTCCAAATGAAGCGTGGTCATGGTCAACTGATGGCGATCAAACACGGCCAAAAGGCGACGAAGTAAACTCAAATGGTTCACAGAGAGCGTTGGTTCAGTCGAGGACTCGGTGGATTGGTGCTGAACGATGGCTCGAAGCACTTCGCACGCTTGGCCGATGTCAACATGCTGAAATTCATCGCCTTCGTGGTGAAGTAGGAACTGATGCACAGAGAGCGAGGCGTCGATCTCCGGATGGATGGCTCGTAAGGCGTTCATCGTTGCTTGAACCGTCTGAACATCCTTGCGCACGACATCGGTGGCGGTGTTCAGATGGTGGAAATGGGTTGCTTGCGATTCCCTCAGGAGCGTCTGCATGTCGAGAAGTCGAATCATCTTGCGATTCACCGTCAACATCCAATACCCGGCCGCACCCGCAAGACCGATTGAAAGCGTTCCTAAACCGATGGCGAGCAGACTCATTGTCCCTCAGCCGTTCAGTTTGGCTTTATGGTCTGCGGAAGAATCCAAGCCGAAACTCGCTGTTTTTGCACCCCTCCATCCACGCCGTTGACGTCAAGAACCGCTTGAACCATGGCTTCGGCGGCACGACCACCGTTCATATTGAAAGCCCTCAAGACCCCGTGCCCTGATGAGGCGAATGGACGAACACGACGATGTGGGTGACGAGGTCATGCCTCGGCTTGATGCCTTGCAGCGTTTTGGATTCCCTCGGGACGACATGGAAGCGTTCCTCAACGAACATGAAGCGGCCCGAGAAGAACGGCTTCAGTGGCTTGAACAGCGACGCGACACCGCTTCAGAAATGGAAGATAGGATGGTGGCCATGGCTCAATCAACCACCCGTTCCCTCAAGGCCCTCGATGGATTTCGGGGAGTCATGAACAATCCGTTCACCATCGAAGAAACCTACCTCCAGTTCGAACGCGCCATGAGGGAACTTGCCCCGTGGGAGCCTCCATTGAACCGTTCGAAAACGACGTGGTACGGGTTGGGATTCGGTGATGAATGGGCCCTGCTTTATCGACGGTTGTTGGATTTGGACCCGTCCAGTGATGCGGCAGTTGATGCGCTCCATCGGTTGTTTGAGGTCCCGGAACGGTACGATGAGGTGTTTCGCCACTTGGAAACCGTCCAAGAGGATGAACGCCGGCAACGCACGATGATGGCTTCGATCGTCGAGGACTTGAATCGGCAAGGCTACGATGTGGGGAACATCGAGGAGTACACACTTCTTGACGGCCTTGAAGCCCTGGATGCATGGCAATCGTTCCACAGCACGAGGGAACGGGTTCGCTTGAGCATCAAGCAACTCATCGCCCCGTTTGACGCGGGCTTGGCACTGGATTTCGAACAGCGTTGCAACGCACTCTCCCACCTTGACATGCAAGACGACTTGGCTGCGTTGCAAACCGAAGTCAACCAGTTGTCTCAAACACTCGAAGACCGACGCAAGGCGCTCTCTTCCTCCATCGATATGTGGCGGGCGCAAGGCATTCAGTTCCCCCACGATGGTGACCTGCATCCAAGCGAACTCATGGAATGGGAAGCCAACCACGATATGGTTGAGGCTTCCGTTGCTGACCATTTGGCCGTTGTCGAGCGTTGGAAGCGTTTTGCACAGTATTGGCCAACGAGGGTTGAGGCTTCCAAGGCACTCGTTGGACAACTCGAGCAGACCGCTGCTTTGGTTGACGTCGTCGATGAACTGGATGCGTTGTGGAAGAAAGCCGAATTGGACGGGTTGGACCTCCTCCAACACTACGAACATGCGGGCCTTGAGGTCGCTCACTGGCGGCAACTCGTGTTTGAGGAGCCGTTGGGGGCACTTGAACGCATCATGGCTCGCCGGTTGTTGTTGGACCGAAGGGTGGTGTTGCTGCGTGCATTCAACGATTTGGATGTCTCGTTTTCGGGACAAGACGATGTGGATGTCCGAGTTCAATTGTTGGCTTCAGAGGACCTGGATGCTGACGTGCTGGAGGAAATGGAAGCGTTTCTCGCCCGTGCGACGAGAAGGTTGGAACGCCATCGCATCATGCTTGAGGAGGAGTTGGCCGCCATGCGTCGCGCAGGTACGCTGGGCGAAGAACGCCGAACCGAACAGATGTCCATCGCTGAATTGGAACGTCATGTCTCAACGATGCAAACCGGCCGAGCAACGCCCGGCCAGGGGGCACCATTGGCCACTGCCCCGCTCTTTCTCGCGTCGCTGGAAAAGGAACTTGACCAGTTGGTGGAGGACGGTTGGGTCGTGACGAGTTGGGTCGACCAACTTGCTCAAAACCCCGTCGAAGTCGCCCGCGCCCTGAGCAACGCACGCCCCTTCATCGAACACCACGCCGCCCTTCGGCGACGTCTCCAACGGCTCCCCTGGCAGCGAGATGTGGCGTTGGCCCTCCGCGTTGAAATGGAACTCAAACAACCTCATCGCTTGGAAGCGTTGACCAATGCCATTCCTCAATGGGCCACACACCTCGCGAATCGGCCGGTGGAAGACGATGCCTTCATTCTCCGTGTGTGGCAACCTTCGCTTCAACGCCCAACATTGGTGCCTGTGCCCGAAGCGATGGAGCGACCGGTGTTGCGGCCAACAACGGTTCTTGACGATGCACACGAAGCCATGCTCGAGGCCATGGAGCCGTCCCTGGATGAGGACGTTGATGGAGAGGAGGCGGTCGAGGAGGTGCCTCCGATTGAGCCTGTCCGAGCAACGGTGGCCCCGGTGGACGAAGAGCAAGAAGATTCCATGGATTCGGTCGAAGTGGACATCGCTCCAGAACCTGTCCAAGCGACGGTTGACCCGGTGGAAGAAGACGTCGTTGCTTCAGCATCGCAGCCCGTTGCATCAACGACTCCTGCATCAACAGAGGCCACCAACGATGCCTTGCGTGAACTCTCCACGCTCCTTGCACTGCTCGGGTTGGCGGACATCGCCCAAGAACTCGAAACGAACGGAATAGCGGCGGTCATGGACGTTCGACGCGGACTCGCGCAACACGTCAATGTTGAACCGCGTGATGTTCGGGTCGCCCGGTTGTTGCGGTTAACACTGAGATTGCTTCCGGAAGGAGACGGTGACGATGAGCGACGAGCAGAACTTTTGCGCACGCTCAACGAGATGTTTCCCTCACTCAAACGATGGATGCGACGACGCTTGGAGGCGCGTCATTCCGGTGCAAGCGGTGCCTTTCTCGAAGACGCTGAGGCGTTGGGCGTCGCCCTTGAGCGGATCCCTGGTCTCGGGCGTCACGTGCCGCTGACCAAAGACACCTGGCCACTGCCTCAAGATATGGATGGATTGACCAACGAAGTCAACCGCCTTCATCGAGCCGTCCACCTTGCATCGGCTGGTGGCGTCCAAGCCTGAGT
>JALRLQ010000056.1 GCA_023254365.1 Candidatus Poseidonia sp.
CCCGGACAATTCCTACCTCGTGTTCAACGCAGAGGGTTCGATTCTCGGAAAACTCTCAGGCTCCTTTGTTTCCAATCTACGCACCGGCGACGTGATTCTTTTGGGAGGTTCCACCTACCGTGTGACCAACATCCAAGGCACGCGTGTCAACGTCACCAGCGTCACCGGTCATCGCCCAACGATTCCATCGTGGTCCGGTGAAGCTCGCAGCCGCAGCAGAGAACTGTCGCAAGCGCTGTTGGATTTGATTGGGCACTGCATGGTCTCCCTTCGTCGAGAAAACGACCCGCGCTTGTTGCTTCGCGACGTCTACGGGTTGTCAAACGAGGTTGCCAACGCCATCGCTCGCCACCTCGAAGAGCATTCACTCGATTCGTTCCAAGTGCCCGACTCTCAGCGCATCCTGGTCGAACAAGTCATCACGGGAGCCTTTCCAACCTACATGATCACCACCTGCCGTGGTCGTGGGTTCAACACGGCCTTGGGCTACTACATGGCTGGACTGGCCGAAGCCAACAACATCAACGTCATCGAGATGTCGTTTGACGAAAACGGGTTGTTGCTCAAAACATCGCAGGAAGTCGACCCTGGGACGATGTACACGGCGTTCCAAGACAACAATCATCTCGACGTCATCGAGCGCTACATCATCAATACGCAAATCTTTGCCAAGCGCTTCCGTGAGGTTTCTGGTCGCTCGCTTATCATTCCCAAGCGGATGGGCGCCGAAGAAATCAGCCCTCAGCAATTCCAACAACGGGCCGAAGCCTTGCTTCAGAAACACCGCACCATGGACGGTAGCCTGCTGATGAGGGAAGCGAAGAACGAGATCATGTTTGGCGACATCGATTTGATCGGGTTGCAGGATTTCCTTCAGGCTTGCAGCACCGGCGATGCGCGCATCGTCCACACCAAGGTGGTCGTCCCGTCTCGACTCGGCATGTCCCTGTTCATGTCGGCGTTTGAAGACCTGATGTCGATGAAGACACGGGCGTTCTTGGTCAAGGACATTGACCCGTCCATCCTCCAGCGACTTCTCGGGACACGCTCCTTGGCCACCGAACTTTCCAGCGAACAATTGTCGGCTTACTATTCTGACAAAGCGCCGGTTCCCTCAAACGCCAAAGGCTTGTACCGGTTGATGAGCCATGGTGGTGGCCTTGATAGGCAATTCAACAACCCACTCTATAGAGAAAAATTGAACGATATCCCCCATGAAACCATTCGCGAGTGGGTCGAGGAATTGTGCCAGGCAGGCCAAATCACCAAAATTGATGGAACGGGTCAAGAGGAGTTGGATGGAAAATGGTTCACCAACTACATGGCCGAAATTCACGGCACCCTCGGGTGCCTTGCGGTAGCAGGTGGCAAAGAGGTCGAAAACCTCCTCGAACTTCACACCCGTGGATTGAACTATTCCATCGCCACTTCGTTCGACGGTACCAAACCCACGGCATGGGAAGAGCGCATGTTGGGCGACCCCCAGGAAGCCTTGCGCGTGAAAATCATCGAGATGCTTGGTTCTGAAGGACCCAAAACGGCCGACGAGATGGTTGAACGCCTGCCTTTCCCTCAAACGCTGATCGAGCGTGCACTTCACGAACTTGAGGGCCGCAACGTCGTTTCGGTTGGTTTCTACATCCAAACCAACGACGCTGAATACATCCTCAAAGTTGACGAACACCGACTGACGGGTGGAGAGGAAGAGGTTGTTGAATACCGATGGATTCAGAACATGGTCTTGGACAAGTCCTTCCATCAATACGGCGACAGTTTCACTGCGTTCAACGAGCACGTGCTTTTCCAAAAGCAGCAGGAATTGCTCTACCGTGTTGATGAATTTGCCTTCAGCGACTGGTCGGACGTTCAATTGGATTCCGATGTCATCATGGGTCGACTGCTCCACAATCGCATCGGTTACACCACCAAACGCAACATCTCCATGCTCTTGGGACTCAAACCCGAGGCTTGGGTTGGCCCGATGGAAGAAGAAATCCTCACTAAGATTCCGCCCGGTGAGAATGTCACGCGCCAAGAGATCATGGATGACTATCCCAAAGGAGAGGAACACCGCGCCCTCCAGCGTGACCTGAAGAACGCCCTCAACAACCTTGAGCGACAAATGTTGGTCGTCAAGCAATTCGAAGAGGTACCCGGCCGTCGTCGACGACTGTCGCTCTTCCATCGCGTCGCCGATGTCTACGAACCGATGTCGTTCGAGGATGCCCTCGAAGAGGTTGTACGTCGCATGGGACCTGTCAAGGCCAGCACCCTTCGGTTCTACGTCTCCCGCAGCTTTGAGGAACTGACGGTTGCCCTGATGAACCTCGAGAAAGAAGGCCGTATCGCTAAAGTGATGGCGCTGGTGCCCGAGCCCGAGGCCTTCTTCTGCGCGCCCGATGAGGTTGAGGAACTTCAGCGACCTCGCCGAGAAGACCGTACCGTTCGCATCCTCACCCAATCCGACCCCTACGTTTCACGGTTCATTTGGGAGGTCCGAAGCGTCCTCGACCGTGGATGGTATTTACCCATCTTCAAAGGCGTTGACCCCATTGGCAAGGTGCTGATGTTCAAGGTCAACGACTACCTCGAAATCAAGGATTTGCACGTACCCACGGCCTACCTCGACGAGTTCTGCAAGGCGTTTGAACTGTTGCTGGAAAACCATGCAGCACAATTGGTCGATGTGTCGGTGCTCTCCAATTTCAACAGCGAACCGATCACGTCCCTTGACGACACGACCCGAGAAGCGTTGGAATCCATCGGGTTCAAGGTCACGGGCGAGCGCATGATTCGCGGGGCAGTTGTGGACCCGCAACCGAGGGAAATCGCTGAGCGGGCTCTGTTCCACAAGCACCATCTTCACCAACACACTCGTTTGGAAAACGAGATTCTTGCCCTCAAGGAAGTGGATGAAATCCGCGATGATTTTGCCCTGCGGGGACGGTGTGAATTGTACCGTGTGGACCTCAAGAGCATGGCCAGTGCGCATCGACTGCATCAGGGCATCAACCTTCGAGGCCATCAGGTCTGGGCCAGTTACGAGCACTTCCAAGATGTCTTGGCCATCCGCAACCAACCGGCCGACGAAGAGTTGTGGGACATCGTTGAATTCTTCAGCAACCATTCTGACCCCAACCTGTTCAAAGAACGCCATGCGCTCTCCCAATCTGAGTTCAGAAAATTGATTCAGCCGCTGATGAAAACAGGGCATATCGTCCAAGATTTCCGCGGTGGCTTCCGCAGTGTCTTCCCTCCTGAGGGTGTTGACCGTGCGGAATTGAGAAAGGAATACATACGCAAATTGGTCCAAAAATACCCGGTGATCACGCTGAGGCAACTGACCCAACTGGCGGGACCGTCGTTCAAACCTGAGGAATTGAAAGCCGTTCTCAATGCTTTTGAAGAGGATGAGACGCTCATCAAAGGCTTCCTGATTGAGGACTTCCACCAGGTCTGTTGGGGACGAAAAGAACTGCTCCAAGAAGCCAAATCGGTTCCTTCCATACGGGATTTCGTCCTCCCGCCTTCCGACCCCATCGCTCCGTATTTCACGGACATCATGAAAGAACGGTTTGGCTTCGGCTCAGCGTATTTGGTGTTCAGAAACGCGGAACCTGTTGCAGCGTTCAAAGCCAACACCCGAAACAAAATCATCGACGTGAAGGACTTTGAAGGTTCGGAAAAAGCCTGGAGAATCGTCAAGGAATTCGCTTGGGAACATCAGATGCCGCTGCAAACTGAATTGCGCATTGGTGGCAAGAAACTCCAGTGATGGTTGTTCGTTTCCCAGTATCTTCATCCAATTTGACCTCACAACCCAAACCTGTATTCACCTTCGGATGACGATGTTGCATTTTCAGCCATTTCCTGAGCTTGAATTGCTTCCCAATAGAGTTCGTAGTATTCATCATCAGATTGGATGATTTTGTTGGTTTGTTTGTCAACAAGAGGATGATGATAAAACGACCAATAACTTGCCTGGATTGGATGGTCGATTAAACGCTCAATCATTCCGAGTGGGGAATTTGCAGGGAATGCACGACCGTATGAGACAAAGAGAAAGCCCACGATCCCCATCAATCCTCCAATGAAGGTCGCAGAGAATGCCCTGTCCATCAGAGGTGTGTCCAAAGTATACATCATTAAACCGCCAATACCAATGAAGTTCATCACTCCAAAAGTTAGACCAATGACAATTTTATCTTGCAATCTTCTTTCTTCGACAAATCTGCCATCCAGTGTTGGATTCGTCTTGATGTATTTCTCAATCACTTCAACATTAACTCCTTTTTCTTCAAGACTTGGCTTTAAAATGACGTCCAAAAAATCCAATGCAACGTATGCAATTATAGGAAGGACTGCAAAAGCAGTTCCAGCAAATGCAATCCCAAGGGAAAAATCCCCAACTTTGCCATTACCTCTATAATCCAAAACTAAGAGTGCAAATGATAGAACCATTGCTGCAAATCCAATTGGAATAAGAAAAACGGTGGTCTTCTTTGTTTTCACAACGACCTCATACAAAGGCATGGAGGATGGCCAGTTTTGCAAAATATAAGTCTTATTCCGCCTACAATCTTCGTATCATTGGATTACCCATCCCTATCCGCTATCCAAACCGCAGTGATTTTTCATGCATTAAGAGAATGCAGTGAGTTGGGATCGACTCAGGCCATAGTGGACCGGGTGTACAAAGGGAACCAAGGTATTTGCAAATAGTTTCCCGGTACGATCTTCCCTTTTGTCGTCTTATTCTGCAGATTCTGTTCGTAAGACCCGCTCGTTAATGGTGAATTCTGTCACACGATCGGTCGCCACCAACCTGTACTGGTCGAGATTGACATCCACGACAAACCTGAGGTTGTACATTGCGGGGTCGTATCGCATTCGAGGCCTTGCTTCATCGGCGTCTCCATCGTTCTCGATGGGCTCTTCCCAATCAGCACATTGAGCCCTCATGTTTCGTAGTGTTCCATCACGCTTTTCAAATTGAATTTCGAACACTGCGTGAGGGTTCCGGTCCAACAAATCGAGAATTTCTGGTTCAGGAATGAAGGTACGGCCTGAAGTGGAAGGTTGCCCGGGGACAGTGCGCTGACGAGGTGGGGGGGGAGGTGGAAGTGATGCCAACTGCTCTTCTGTGAGTATCCGATGCAATGTTTTTGGGACTTCGGTCGGTTCTATGCACTCTCCACCCAGAAACAGAATCATGCTCGCCATCATGTCGGTGTGAAGGGGCCGAGGAAAGGTGTGGGTTGAGCGAACGCACACATTGGCCTGGTCAAGATGGATAGGAAGGTGGTGTTTCTTGAATCTCGTTTTGTAACCGAGGTCCATCGCTGCTGCTTCAAGGGGAAAGAGGTCAATCACGTGATTGTTCACCGTTCGTTGCAGGGAAATGTTCTCGCCGTGATGGATGCGGGTCCATTGCGTGAAGGAAAGGAGGGTCTCGCACCAATGCAACGCCCGTAGCACAGGTTCGATTCTTTTTCTATCAGCCGATTCAGGGTAGTTCAGTATTCCAAACGGTGTGTATTCTTGCATAGGCAAGGTCAGTCCTTTCGACCAATAATAAAGAACTCATATTCCACAGTATTTCAGTCAAACCGATTTACCAAGCCGTTAATAGGTGGCGGCGATGTGCTTTTGACCATGAAGAAGGCCCTTTGCCTCCTCTCGCTCTTTTTGATCAGCCTCGCAGCGCCGTTGATGGCTCCCGTTCAGGCTGAATCTTCCGAAACGATGGATATCCTCCACACGGCCGTGAATCCTGCCAACAACAACACATACCATTTGCTCACTGCCTCGTCGTGGGAAGACGCTGCCTCCTATGCCCGTTCGTTGGATGGTTTCCTCGTAACCGTTGACGACGCTGACGAGAACGAGTGGATCGTCAACACCTTCGCCAGTTGGAACAACCAGTCACGTCACCTTTGGATCGGTCTCAACGACGCCGCCGGTGAAGGAGTCTACAAGTGGCACGACGGCACGCCGTTCTTCTACCGTGCATGGGGTGATGCCCAACCTTCGGAAGGCGGTGACGAGGATTACGTTCACATTGCTGGAACCAACATGGGCAACATCGAGCCGGGGACCTGGAACGATTTGGAAAACGACCCCCAGTACTTTCCGGTTTACGGTGTGGTTGAACTCGGTCCCGGCGCCGATTACGCTCTCCGCTTTGACGGCATTTCCGACCATGTGGTCGTTTCCCACGACGACGGATTGGACATCGGCAACGATTCCGTTCTGGAACTTTCTGCATGGGTCCACCCCTTCTCCACCGAAGGCATCCAATTCGTGATGATGAAGGGCGACTACGGCTGGGGCTTGTACCTCAACGACGACCACGTTGCGTTTTCGTCCGAGTACAGCCTAGCAAAGCACCCGCTGTCCAACGGCACGGTTGAGGCCGATATGTGGACGCACATCGTTGTCCATGTTGTCGAAGGGGACGGGTACCGCTTCTTCATCAACGGCGAGGAGGCAGGTGAGGTGGCAGACCCCGACGCCAGTCTTCCGCTGGGTGACTTCGGTTCCAACGACTGTTATGCCAACGGTCTGTCCTGCGACGAGTTGTACATCGCTCGCATGGGTGCGGGATGTGAATGTCATTACTTCGAGGGCTTGATCGACAACGTGTCCGTGGCCAGTGGACAAGACGCCTCCTCGATGGTCGAACGCTCACGGTTTGCCTTCGGTGAAGGCGAAGGTGGCTCCACCACCGATGAGGTCGCGAACCGGTCGGGCACCATCCACGGTGCTGATTGGGTGATGCCGGACGGCAGCATTGTTGCCCAAGCCGTGGAATTGACCATCGGCGAGGATTACTCCATCGATGGGGCTTCGGCCGGCGACACCTTGCTCTATTTTGCAGAGATTGAAGCCTACACACGAACCCTGTATTGGTTCTCTTCATCGTGGTCGTTCAACGAGTGGGAGGAGGAGGAGATAGAATCCTCCTTCACCGTGTATGTTGGCTACAATTTCTTGCCAGACCGATGGAATCACAACGATTCGTTTTCCGATGAATTTGGCTTCTCTTACCAAACGTGGTCGTGGCCTGAAGAAGGAACCATCTGGTTCGTCGTCGTGGTTGAACGAGACTTGGGTGAAGTCTACCTCTCGTTGGAAGCCGATGTCGCCGACCCACCCCCCTCGCTTGAAGACATGACAGAACTCAAGGACAGCATTGCCGTGACCAACCAAGAGCTGAGTACAAATTTTGATGCAAGCAACGGTTTTGATGCCAATTACTACTATGTCAACGTCACCGAGCCGCTGGCTGACTTACGCATACGCACCTACGGTGGGCGGGGCGATGTCGACCTCGGCATCTCATCCTACAGTCCCCCAACACCCGAAATGTGGTGGGATGGGGACTTCGGCTTTGTCGAAGAAAACGGTGAGGAAAAACCCGGTCTCGAGAAGTTGCAATGGTCAACAGGACCCGGCAACGATGAAGAAGTGCACTTGTTCGATGTCGAACCCGGGTTGTACTACATCACCGCCTACACCTACCGCAACTCACGTGGGTTCACCATCATCGCAGATTTTGTTTACCCACCCGTCAACGTTGAGCCAAGCGATGCCATTACACTCACGCCGGGTGTTGCTTACGGTCCATTGAGCGGCTACCGTGGACTGGATCAATACTTCAAGGTCGAGGTGGCCCAAGGCACGGAGCGCTTGGTGGTTGACCTTTCCGAAGGAGGCGGTGATGCCGCCCTCTACCTGCGGCACGAACAAGCGCCAACCTCGTCAACCTACGACCATCACTCCACCGCACAAGGAGCGAATGACCGAATTGCATTCAACGACCCAACGCCAGGTTGGTGGTACATCCTCTTGAGCTCCACTTCGGCCTTCAGCGGGGTCAACATCGTTGCTGAATTTGCAGACAGGTATGTCTGGGACTACGACGGGGTTCCCATTGAACTCTACAACAACGAACCGATTGATGGAATCGGCGTCGGGAAAGGTGGTTCGATTTCCTTCTTTGCGATGTTGGAATCGCCAGGGAACTTCTTCCAAGTCGAAACCTATGGGGGCTCGGGTGACATTCAGTTGCTCGTAGAAGGCGTCCAATACGAGGTTGAATTTGGTGATTGGGGCCGACCAGGTCCGGGCGAAGGGATGGATGTCTCCACCAACAATTTCGTGACCAAGAGCGGCGATGTTGGGACGCAACACAAAATCACCATGGACGCACCGATGAACGGCCGCATCGATGTTTTGATGACCGGCATCAGCGACGCGGAAGAGGTCTCGATTGTCACACGGTGGGATCAAAGTGAGATTCCCATCGACCCTCTTGAGCCTGAAGAGCCAACCTCGGTTCCGACCTGCAGAGATTCGGCAGAAACGATGTTTGCGAAGTTGGACAGGGACGGAAGCGGGGCCCTCAAGGGCGGTGAAATTGACAGCATCGACGCTTCTGCTTCCAACCGTGATTCCATGGACCTCAACGAGGACGGTTCTATCGAATACCGTGAATACCTGCAGTTCAAGTGTTCATGCGATGTTGAACTGGCCGCCGTCTTTGATGGATTTTCCGAAGGTCGCCAACATGTTTCACTCGAGGCGTTGGAATCCCATCCATGGGAGAACACGTTTGATTTCGCAGCCGTCAACGGCGACGACGAATCCATCGATAAAGATGAGTTGGAACTTCTGACCCTGTTGTGTGAAACCTCCTTCAACGCCTTCGACGGTGACGGTGATGGGGTGCCCGACGATGAGGATGCGGTCCCGGACGACCCCACGGAATCAAAGGACACCGATGGTGACGGTGTGGGCGATAACGCCGATATTGTCGCCAGTGTGTCCAACGACATCATCTATGCAACCGCCGGGGCACTCTTCCTCGTCCTCGCCGGTCTGCTCTTGGCGTTTGTTCGCAGTGGTTCGAAAGGACAGGAGGCTGATTCTTGGGGCATTGAGGACCAAATGGAAGCACGACTGATGCAAGATACGCCTTCGTTCGAAAGCGAACCAGCACCGCCCATTGAGTCGTTTGCTCCTTTGGATCAAGTGGCCACTTCTCTCGATTCACTGCAGGAACCGAAGTTGATGGCTTCGCTTGAGGCTCCAGACCCCGGGCTGATGGGCATGCTGCTTGACGGCATGGAGACCATTGAATACCCCACCGGGAGTGGACAGATTTGGGTTCGGTCCTCTCCCGATGAATCCTGGTCCTTGAAGTGAAGGCTCCGTTCAACCGAACACGCCCGTGGGCATGTTCATAGGGAACGAGTGTCGGCGATGGCGTGCCCTTGTAGTGTAGTGGATATCACCCTCGCCTCCGGAGCGAGGAACCCGAGTTCGAATCTCGGCAGGGGCGCTTAAGGTTCAACGAATCCATCCCAGCGCCGCATGTAATCGACAAAGACCGAACTGAGTGACGCCTGTTTGAGCCAATCGGGAGAAAACGGGGGCCGCTTCGGGGCCTCGCATCCTTCTTCCAAGAAGCGAGGCCAATCTGGATGAGCGATCCCTGCTCGGGCGACCCCGACCATATCTGCACCTTGGTCCATGACTGTGCGAGCGTCGGCGGCGTCCCACACGCCCCCGGTTGAAATCAGCGGCAGGTCGTTTCTCAAAACATCTCGAAACCAGGTGGTGTACGCTTGGTTGCGGTCATCATGC
>JALRLQ010000057.1 GCA_023254365.1 Candidatus Poseidonia sp.
GAACTCCAAAAGCGGTCGCCTCTGGCAGGATCAACCAGATTTCTCTTGTTTCGATCCTTTGGCTACCTGTCGCAATTGATTTTGATTTGCTGACCTAAATTTTGATTGGCGAGAGAATAATGCACTTGAGCTCTATGCACAAATACGTCATAATCTCGATCACCTACCTGACCCCAAAACCCGTGAAGGCCTGCTTGGGATCGCAATCGCTTCGGCTTTGCATCAGGGAGGATGGAGGTCGTCATCGTCCGAAGACTCTGCCCCCAACGCCGTTCCCAGACGACGCAAGCAACCAAGCCACATACACTTCCTATATCAACATACCCGACGGCTTTTCGCTCAAAAATGAGGCACTGCAAGGCAAGTCATGGCGATTCCTCCGAATTCTGGTCGTCGAACGACCAAAACGTACCTGAATTCGTGTTCTGTTCCACGCCGTCCTGCGACAGAGGTCCACCTTCGTCATGGACAAGTGACCCTACAGAGACATCCTCTGGTGGCAACGCTTCGCTTTCGGGTGACAGATACGCCTCACGAGGAATGCCGAGATTCTCAAGCAGTTCAAGGATCAAGAAGTTATGGAGATCAGGATTGGACCCGTACTCGAAGAAAATAGCGACGATATCACCCGAATCGGTTGGTACCATCATGTCGACACCGGGGTGCGAAGTGGTCCAGTGTTGCACCGGACCGTCATCGCCTCCCCCTGAGGAATGCTGACGGGTTCGGACATGGTGGTCAAAGCTGACGCCCCGAAGGTCCAGTCCTTGCCACACCCGTTTGAACGGAGAGGGAATCTTGCCGTTGCGTTTCCTGGTGAGCGTTTTCCCATCGGTATCAAAGATGACCATTCGGTTCCGATGGCCAGCAATGAACCACATGAACAAAAGAATGGGCCCGGCTACAATCAAACCCATCAAGGTTCCACTTCCTTCGTCCTCGCTCCAATCAGGAGACAACCACAACGGTGACATCCATTCCTCATAGAATGACGTGAGTCTAACCATCTTGATTCTGAAGATCACGTCTCCTGGATTCTCCTCTTCCAGCACAAAGAGCCATGTTCCATTCCAAGGGTCCTCGCCCTCGGTGTAATTTCGCTCAGCGGTGCTGGCCTCTTCTCCGCACCATGGAGGATGATAGGACTGTGGGTCCTCCACCATCAGGTCGCTGAAAGACCACTGCGCAGGAAGCGACGATTCAGGGATGAGCAAGACGCAATCGTACCACCCATCGTCAAGAAAACCGAGGACAATCACACCTCGTTCTTCATGCCAGCGGTATTCGTTTGTTTGCGAGCCTTCATAGGTTTCACGGACATGGTTTTCATCACCGGTTTCGATCTTATCAAACCGCATCGTGAAAGGCATCATCTCTTCGACACAGTACAGTGTTCCATCACCGGTATAGACCTCTCGATATCCGTATTCACAAAAATCGGACGACGCACTCGATGTGCTTTGTTCATTCATAATATCTGGCAACACGGTACTCAGGACCATGAAAACTACACCGATCAGAACAAACACGAAGGGAATATGCAAGATTGCACCCTCGACGGCGTTTTTGACTGAACGACTTCGAACAACACGGACGCCTTCATTCACCTCAACGGAGTACGCTCCACTTTGGGGAGGAACCCAAAGAACCGGTTCTTCTGAGTGGTCTGCAAAGAACGTGATGCTCGCCATTGCGGCGGGGAGCAAAGGCCTCGTAATTCAAACTTCACTCGGCACCGAAGAACTGGCGAATCATTGGGTGCATTTCCATGGCCTGTTCCTTCTGGATTTGCTCGTAGGTACGTAAGATGATACCGACAGCCAGCAAGAGACCCGTTCCCGTGGCGTTTCCGACCGTACCCAGCAGGTCGGCACCTGCAGCGAGCAGACCGACAAAGGCACCCGAGAAGTAGGTGACCGGTGGAATGTAGTTCTCGAGAATCTTCTCCAACACCTTGGGGTTCTTTCGGAAGCCGGGAATCTGCATGCCCGTGTTCTCAATTTGCTTTGCAACGTCCTTCGTCCCCATGTTCGTGGTGTCGATCCAGAACTTCGCGAAGACCATCGAACCCACGGTCATCAGCGCCACATAGAACACAACGTGAACCATGATTTGCGTCAGTGAATGTCCGTAGATATCACCCTGCTGATTGAGCAATGGAATCAACCAATCGTTCACACCGTTCACCATACTCGCATACCAGGCAAACCCACCTGATGCACTTGTTTGTCCAGGCTCGTACGTCCCGATGTAGGCTGAAGCTGAGGCCCATCCATTTTGACCGAGAATCGGTGTTTGGCTGAGCGTCGGGTGGCTCCAGAACAGGAGGGTGAACATGTTGATGTTAGCGAGCAAAGCAGCCATCAAAATGACGGGAATGTTCGATGCATACACCAGTCGAATCGGGTACTTCCCACGGTGGCCACGGACCTTACCGTGGGTCAATGGCAGTTCCAACTTGCTGGATTCAGCATATGCAACGACCAAGAACACGATGATCGAAGAAACCAACGCAGCCACGGGGTTGACGTGGGTGAGCAGCATGACTTCGAAACCGTTGGATTGAATCATCTCGTAATTCGTGGATTCACGGAACATGTAGAAAATCATCGGCAGGGTGCCTGAGGGAGGATTCTGAATGGAGTAGGGTGCACCGGTGGTGGTGGCCAGCGGAGAGAGGGTACCAACGAAGGTCGACTGTGCAACACCGGCTGCGATGAAGAGCGAAATACCGGAGCCAATACCCCACTTGCTGACCAATTCGTCGAGAAGGAACACAAGGTACGAACCCGCAAAGAGTTGGGCTACGATGACAAAGTTCGCCCAACCCAGGCCGTAGGCGTCAATGAGCCACTCCGAGGGGTCAAGGAACCCGTACGTTTGTGGAATGGATTCAATAGGAATCATGATCAAGACGAGGAGTTTCTGAACGCCTTGGTACATCGCCTTGTCCTCAGAGTTGCTGAGGTCCAGACGGATGATCTTCGCACCTGCAAACAACTGCATGATAATGGAACCCGTAACGATAGGACCGATACCCAAGTGCATGATGGTTCCCGATGCACCGGCCATGATGGAGCGGAAACCGCTGAACAGGTCAAGTGCTTGGCCGGAGAGACCAAACAGCATCACGTTGGTCATGGCGAAGTAAATGATGAGCACAAAGGTGGTCGTCCACATCTTCTCGTTGAAGCGAACGTGGCGCTCTGGCTTGGTGATGGTGGGGTAGACATCAACAAAGCGTCGAAGAGCGTACAGGCGGCTGCTGTCGTCACCGCCCCACATGAAACAGGTCAAAATGGCAGCCGCACCAAAGCCGAGCAGGAGGATGCCGACCAAGAAGAAGCCGACGCCTTCGTCGTAGCCGCCCCAAGCGCCTGGGCGCACGTAGTAGACGGCAATCGAGGCAAATACCAGCCAACCGGTGAGCTTTCCATAGCGACCAACGAAGGGCATATCCTTGAGGCCTGGGGGAAGGTCACGCTGGAAACAAAGCATACAGTAGGCGAGGTAGGCAACGGAGAAAATCAAACCAAAGACGGCTGCATCACGTGCTTGGCCGGTGCTGTTGAGTTCATCCGACTGCCAGTATATCAGCAACGCGTAATAGAGAAAACCGGTCAGTGCGATGGCCCATGGAATTGGCTTGTGCTTCATGGTCGATCTCCCCTTTCAACGGTTCACTCTTCTTCAAATTCGCCCCATTCGTCGTCGTCACCGGACTCAACCGAGCCACCGGCGGCTTGGACTTTCTCAACGGCTCGAGCACTCGCTTCCTCAACGATGACGGTGAGGCCGGAGCGGATTTGACCGCTACCAAGGAGTTTGTCAATGCCCATCGAGGTCAAATCGACCGTCGTCTCCCCGCTGGCGAGTTCTTCGAGTTGGCCAACGTTTGCCGTGACGTACACGGTGCGAAGCGAGGGGTGGCGGTTGAATCCGTGCATGCCCCAGTGTTTTGGCATGTACTTGATGCGAGTCATGACGCGGTGCTTGTTCATTCCCGCGTTACCGCGGCCACCACGCTTACCAGCACCACGGCCGGCTTTCTTTCCACGACCGTGGTAACGGTTTCGTCCACGGTGCTTGTTTGCTTTTGTACCCATCTTCATCACCTCAAATCATGCGTTCCACGAGATCGCCAATGGCGTCACCACGTGCGCCGAGAGCGCCACCAACAACGAAACTTCGCTTGATGCCGCCCCAGCCCTTGGTTCCTCGGGGTGGGTGAAGGCGGAACACGCGCTTCAGCCCTGGAATGTCTTTCACTTGCGCATCGCCGGCTGCAATGGCCTTGGCGAACTCTCCGATGTTCTTGTAATCAGTGTGCTCGGCGACGATGTCGTCGGTCAAAGGGTGGTCACCGGACATTCGACCGCGCTCGGTGAGCATGCGCTCAACCATTCCGGCGTCGGCCTCGCCCCACGTGATGTAGTCCTTGGCCTTCTGAAGCATGCCGCGGTGTTGTGGGTTGTCGGTGATGATCACGGCGTGGTTGACACGGGTCAGGTTCATGTGACCCATGGTCTCACGAATGGACCGCTCAACTTTGACGTCGCTTCGAACTCGGACAACAATGTAACTCATGCCAGCTTCCTCCCGTTGTGAATGTGAAGTGTTTCACGCTGTGCGTTGGTCACTCGCGTCGTGTTGATGTTCTTCAAAGCGTTGAAGGTTGCACCGGCGTAATTGATGGTTGTACGGGTTTGTCCCTTGGTCCGAGACAGCACGTCCTCAATGCCAGCAAGTTCAAGCACACGCTTTCCGGTTTCACCGATGACCAAGCCTTTGCCTTGGGCGGCGGGCATCAACGTCACGCGAGTGGAGGCAGCACGGCCGTTCACCTTGAAGGGGACCGTGTTTCCTGGACCGGGAGAGGACTCCCACGATCCGTTGCCTCGCTGAACCGAAATGAGGTTCAATTTTGCAGCCGTGATGGCCTTGCGAATGGCGGTAGCAACTTCCTTGGCCTTGGCCATGCCCAAGCCGACGTAGCCGTCGCGGTTACCGACGCAGGCCATGACGTTGAATCGAACACGGCGACCACTGTCGGTCATTCGCTGAACCATGTTGACCGAAATCACTTCGTCTTCGAGGTTTGGAATCAAGGCATCCACGATTTCAACTTCGCGGATGGGAAGGCCGGAGGCGAGGGCAGCCTCGTAGGTGATGATTTTGCCCGCCATCACAGCAGCACCCAAACGGGTGCGAGGCTCCCACTTTCGCAGGTTGGCAATGGGGTCGTCCTGATTTCGTCGACGACGACGAGGATCGGGGATTTCATCGGCTTCATCTGGAGCGTAGGCTTGAAGCAAGCCCGGCGCCATGGTTGGAACGTCTTCTTCACTCATCAGTAGGCCCCCTCAATGCTTTTCTTTGCGGATTCAATTTCTTTGGCGAGCTTGTCGTCGATGTGAGCACCGGTCAATCGGTCCTCATCGGGGTAGACATCTTCGCTGTGTGGAATGTCAAGGCCTGCGTCACACATGCCCTTCAGCGCAGCATACACACGGCCACCACGGGTGTTGGCAGCCAGGCCAATGTCGAGCACGGCTTCGCTGGCACCGGAGGCCACGGCGGCTTTGCCCATAGCGTAGCCGACCAGGTACGAAGCCGGGACGGACTTCAGCGAGCGACCCTCAGGCCAGCCGTGCTTCTTGACCAAGTCCGAGCCGGTCATGTTGATGGAGACGAGGTCGCCATCTGCAGCCCAGGACACGAGTTGGCAGGTGGTACGGGTGTTCGAGACGCGAACAACGGCGCGAGGCATTTGGCCTCGAAGCAACTTGAGGCGGCGACGGTAGTCCGTCAAGCCAGCCTTGCGTCGTCGGAAGATGGAGCGTCGGTTGTTACCCGCCATCATTCATCGCCTCCCTTGAACGTCACGCCTTCAAGCGCCATTTGAGAGCGCATGTGAGCGATGGAGCGGTACGAGCCACCCTTGGCCTTGAGGTAGTAGCGGCGGTACTGCGAGGGTTCGATGGTTTCGTCTTCTCGAAGTTCTTTGGGCACGCGGCGCTGGCTTCGAATCGTTCGCATCCAGCGGTGCTTGCGAGGGTTACGAGCGTTGGCCGTACCGGCACGGGTACCTTGGCCCTTGCGACGACCTTTTCGCTTCTGTTCCAAACGAGCACGAGCGCGAACGCGGGAGGTACCCTTGACGGGTTTGGCCTTGATCCAGCCTTCGTCAATGAACTCACGAATGTCATCGGTTTGAACGGCCGAAGCCACCTGGTCGACGTACAGTGGGTTGATCCACACTCGGTTCTCACCGCAGCCAAGCAGGCGTGCAGCGATTCGCTTTTGGTTGGTGATTTGCATCAAACATCCCTCCTTCGGTTCAACACACGAATGCCCAATTCATCGGCTCGTGAGTAAATGGTTTCTCGCTTGCGTCCACCGACGGTGCCGCCAACACGGGCTGCTTCCGTCTCGGGGTCGATGGCCTCGAGGTCCGCCACGTTGTGGACCATCACTTCTCGGAATCCCGAGGGGTGGAGGAATCGAGCAGCAGCCACCTTTCCGTGGCCGATGCGCACAAGGGAGCCTCGGTACTTGAAATTGCGTCGTTGCTTGTTGTCCATACCGTGAGGAGCACGCCATCCTGAGCGAGACAATCGCTTGTAGCGGAACCATTCGGTTCGGCGGAACGAAGGCGTCTTCTTCTTTTGAGCTGCACGAAGAGCGAGGGCTTCCTTCATTTCTTCATCGAGAACGGGCTTTTGCTTCACCATGTAGACGTCTTCGCCGTCATCGTCCCAGTCATCGTCGTCCCAACTGTCGCCCTCGTCGTCGATGTCAGCCTCCACAGGGGCTTCTTCTTCGACAACAGGTTCGTCGTTGCCACCGGCCGCCTCTTGGAGACGGGCGACGAGGTCGGACTTCTTGCCTGAAACGGGCAAGTCTTGTTCTTTGAGCAACTCTTTGAGTTGCGCAACGGTCATTGAATCGTAATCTTCTGCCATTTCCATCACTCCTTGCTCAGCAGGTAAATCCCATCCTGGAAGACTCGGCGGTCTCGCTTCTTCACGGTCGTGCAGCGCTCAATGTTGGCGGCGGTTTGACCGACCGATTCCTTGTCGATGCCGGAAACGGTGATCTCGACCTTGTTGGACACCTTGACATCCACATTTTGCAGAATCTCAGCGGTGCGAGGAACACGTTCTCCGAAGTAGTTGTTGACGGTGAAGGTGTTGCCGTTCACGGCCAACGTCATCGGGAAGTGAGAGTAGAACGCCTTCAGGTTGTAGGTGAATCCTTCACTCACGCCCTTGACCATGTTGTTCAGGTGGGCGTTCCAGGTGCCGGCCATCGCTCGTTGCTTTCGACGAGGGAGATCAACTCGGACGACAAGACCCGAGCCATCTTGGAACAACTGGACATAGCTGCTTTGGAACGTACGGCTGAGAGAACCTTTCGGCCCGGTAATGGTCACGACGCCATCTTCGCTGATGGTGGCAGAGACACCTTCAGGGATGGTTACGATGTGTTCGATTCTGTCGAGTTTTACCATGTTTTTCACCTCAGTACACGTAGGCCAGCAGTTTGCCGCCAATTCGAGCGTCCTTCGCATCGTAGTGATGCATCACGCCAGAGTTGGTCGTCAAGATGAGAAGACCGAAGTCACGGGCGGGAAGGTATCGACTCTCCCACTTCTCGTATTCTTGGCGACGGACGCTGTGGCGAGGCTTGACCGTACCACAGCGGTTGATAGTTCCACGCAGTTCGACAACGAAGGCATCGCCGCGGCCGTTCTCGACTCGCTCGATCTCGCCGACGTAGCCGGAGGTCTGCATGATGTTCAGCACGTTTCCGAGCAACTTGGAAGCAGGCGTCAACTCGACGCTGAATTTTCCAGCTTGTTCGGCGTTGTAGATTTTGACAAGAGCGTCATTCAATGGATCAAATTGCATTCTTCACCCCTCCTCAATTCATTTTCTTGAAACCGATTTCCGGTCCGACATCCCTGAAGCATTGTCGGCACAAGCGCAGTCCGTGACGTCGAATCATGCCTCGCTTGCGGTTGCAGCGTCGGCATCCAACGGTTCGGCCAATACGTATTCCATGATCTCGTGCCATCTTTACTCCTCCAGAATGCTGATGTTGAAGTTCTCAACGAACCACGCACGGGATTCTTCTGCCGTGACGCGGTGTTTCATACCGACCTTGCTCTTGGCACGTCGGCGACGGCTCACACGGTGGCCTGGTCGCTCCAGAACCACGGTGATGTCCATACCGAAGATACCGATGTCAGGGTCGTACTTTTGACCTGGGAAATCCGTGTAATCACGCACACCGAACGACAAGTTGCCTTCTCGGTCGAAGTTCCATGCTGGAATCGTGTTTTCACGGCACTCAAAAGCGTTGGAAAGGAAGGTGTTGATCGAGGCTTGGTCACGCATGGTGGCTTTGCACCCGATGGGGGCACCGATACGAACCTTGAGGTCACGGTTCTGAATGCGACCCAAGGTGCGCTGAGGCTTGACGCCGGTCACCATTTCAAGCACGTTCTCGGCGTTGACGAGGCGCTCGCCACCTTCGCCCACACCGATGTTCACGCACACCTTGGTGACGCGGAGTTGGTTCATGGGGTTCATGGCAGCACTCATTGGTTCACCTCCGTCAACGGAATGTCAGCATCGCCGATGGCGAACACATTGCGAGCCACCGTACCAAAGCCATCGAATTGAACTTCGTTGGGCATGCTCGAACGCTTTTCGACATACTCTTTGACATCAGCAGTGGAGCCCACGTGAGCACCACCGACGAGGTAGCAACGGGTTCCTTCACCAAAGCGGATGTGTTCCAGAATCTTCTGGTCGGGCAGGTTCATCTTGAGAGAATCGCCCGTAGCATAGGCATCTTTCGAAGGGTCGTCGACCAAGAGGTTGCGACCGTCGTGGAGGTTGAGTTGGGTGCGGCCACCCTTGATGGTGGTCTTGCCTTCGATTCGGCAAATCTTCCAACCGGCTTCCTTGGCCGAGATTCGGCGGTATTGCAGGCGACCGTTGTGGTCGAGCACGCAACGGAAGTTGTCCTCCCCAACCGTCAAGACGTCCATGAGACCGACACTGCGACGGGTGTCCTTGACGACACGACCGTCAATCTTTGCAAGTTCATTGTGGAGGATGAAACGGACTTCACGGGCGGTCTTGGCCAGCCCGAGGACATCGCGAATCACCAACGTGATCGGCATACCGCGCTCGAGGGCGTGGGCGCCGGGTGAGGGTCGGGTCACCCACACGGAGGTCTTTCTTGGCAGAGGCCAGCTTCGGGGCATGGCCAAGCGCTTCAGATGGTTGCTGCTCATATCATTCAACTCCTGTTACCAGTCAATTTGGCGATTCGCATGCGGTCGGACTCGTCAAGTTGAGTCACAACCACGTTCGAGGCATGCACTGGAACGGCCTCTTCCTTGTTGTCGGCCTTGCTGGCCTTGACACCTTCAATGTACAATCGACCCTTCTCGGCGTCGATGCGCAACACAGCCCCGGTCAAGGGGTCGTTAC
>JALRLQ010000058.1 GCA_023254365.1 Candidatus Poseidonia sp.
ATGTCCCTGGTTCATAACGGCATCAATGTCGTCGGAATTGGCTATACTGTTTACATCGGTAGCGAATACGAGCATGAAATGTTGACCGAAGCTGCCCAGTTTATCCGCCAAGCACACGAGCAGGGCATGATTTCTGTTGTGTGGATGTATCCTCGCGGAAAGGCCGTGCCCAACGAGAAAGATCCTCAACTCATCGCTGGAGCGGCCGGTGTGGCTGGCTGTTTGGGTGCAGACTTTGCTAAGGTCAACTACCCTGAAGCGTGGGAGGGCATGACGCAACCCGAATCCTTCCAAATCGCCGTTGAGGCAGCAGGCCGTACCGGCATCATTTGCTCGGGTGGCGGTTCGCTTCCACCGCGTGAGTTCCTTCAGCGTCTCCACGATCAAATCAACATCTCGGGTTGCCGAGGTGCTGCCACGGGACGAAACATTCACCAAAAGCCGACCGAGGAAGCGGTACGTATGACCGCCGCCTGTCACGCCATCATTTGTGACGGTGCATCGGTGGATGATGCCATGGCCATCTTCGAAGGTCAGTGACCGCCATTTCGGTTCTGTTTCGATTTTAATTCAACAGCCAATGGTTTCGCGCTACGGGGAACAACGCGTTCAGCTGCGAAGTGGTGCTGTCGAGACGACGTTGACCGGTTTCAGAGTTTTTCGTCTGAGGACGTCATGAAGTTGCCTTCACTGTCAACGATGATGGGGGTGCCTTCCACCCACTCAGGGCAGTGCTCAGAGACCCAGTCTCGAGTGGCCCATTCGCAGATGTCGTAACCGCCGGAGAGAATGCCAGAGCGCTTGATGTAACCGACCTTGACGATGTCTTTGTCTTTGGAGAGAACGTTGCCGAGTTGTTGGCTGGTGGTTCCGTGGCGCATCGTGCTGTTGATGTGCTCGAGGATTTCAGCGGTGTTTCGTGGGCGGTCGCCCAGGAATTTCTTGATTTTTTCACGGATCCTTGTTGTTTTCATCTTCGTTCCCTCCTGTCATTGTTTTGCGGTCTCCATTGGATGTTGCCGCTGTTTCAAAGGAGCGAGGCTGCTGATATAATGGTTCCCATCAAATTGAACGACTTGGTTACCGTTGGTGCCAAAATATAGGTGTTAATCATACACTTGGCCACCGGGAAGTAAGTTATTTTCCACGTTTCCACAGGAAATCTATAACTTAATGTAACAAATTAATGATATTATGTGGCGGATTTAAGAAGGGGTGTCGGTTGAGTCGGAATGAGGTGACTGCTGATGTCAGCGAGAGGCATTCGTTCAAGCGCCCATCGACAGGTCTTGACATGGTTGCGGCACGGACCTGCAACCGTCTCTGAAATCGCCAAACAATTTGACATGCGGATGCCGCACGCATCGCTTGCGTGTCGCCAATTACGGGCTGACGGGCTGATCGTTCGTGACGAAACAGGGGGGTTGCGAAACGCTCCAATGTACCTCAGCCAACGCGGTGTTGAACGGTTGCATCAAGACGCTCTCGCAAAATTGAGGCACTATGCGGATCGTTTTGACCGTCAAGGAGAACATTGCGTCCTGCAGGCCGATGCCACCAACGTGTTACTTGGTTACGTTGAATCTCCCGAATCTCCGTTAATTTTCATCCCGAGTACGACCGATGGAAGTCAACCTACATCCAGTGGAAATGCAGGGGGGGTCTGGGTTCTCTTGGAGAGCGAACAGACCGTGTGGATTGACCTCACCGATTTTTCTGCCACAACACCGCCGGCTGCACCGCAAGGCGTCACGCTTCAGGATTTTCACCAACGCCCACAAAAGGTGGGTTTGATTCGTGGAGAAATCTTCGAATCAACTGCCCATAGCGGGCTTATTGAAGGGCATCGTTTCACAACGCTTTCCGAGATGGAAGTGCCACCGCTTCGTCTTCGAGAAGGTGAGGTTCCCATTGGAACCGTTGTTGGCACTGACCACGCCTATTTCCCTCCACGAGGAATGGTCGCTCACCTGCCTTCATCCGTCGACAGAGCATTGTTATTGGATGCATTGAGTCAACATGCCGTCCATTTCTCCGACAGAGAGGGCCTGCGTCGACGGACATTACCGGTGGGTGTTCTTCGGGCATGGCTTGCAATGAAGCACTCTCGGATGTCAGAGGAAAAAATTCACCTTGCTCACCAAGACTTGGTCACTTCTCTCCAACAGACGTCAACATCCATCGCTCCGTCCCTTCGGAGGGAACTGGCGACCGATTTTGGCGAAGTTGAATGGAGCGAAGAGGATTGGAAAGTCGGCCTCATTGACATCTATGGCATGTCGCATCGAGGGCTTGAGGCCGTGCTCACCCATCTGGTCGAGTCCACAACGCTCCCGTTTTCGGTTGATTGGCCGTTCGAAGACGCTGCCTTTCGGATGCAGACCAACATGGACGAGCATCCGTTGTGCCAGGTGTGGATCACGCGAAAAGGAGGCGATGACCGCCTCACGTCCGTCAATCGCTTTTCTCCCACTCCGGAGGTGGCCACGATCCACGTCCATCTCGGCCGAACAACCGTCTTGCCTGTGCGTCTCGGCTCAAGCAGTTCGATGTTCGCCGAACAACAGCGGCTGGACCGCGTGCCCGCCAATGCCGTGGAGTTGCTCGAAGGTCACCGCCTCCGGGGAAACGAAGGCTACTCACGTCCATGTCCCGACGGCCCTGAAGGCGTCCGCATGAACACTGCGTTGCGGTTTTTTCCAGTCGGAGATGAGCCCTCGGCCAATGCTTGGGAAGCGGAGGATGCGTTGGCTTCGTGGATTGCCAGCCCTCAGGACCAACGGCCTGCACGTTGGATACGCCTGCATTCCCGCTTGCCAAAGGGGTGGACCGACCTGATGGAGGTCGCCAGCACACCACCATCGCATTTCGTTCAAGCGATGGCCAAAGCCAACCCGGATTGGCTTATGCACGCCTTCCATCGGTTACGAACCGATCTTCTCGCTACGCCCTCGTTGATGCTCGACCTTGTCAACGGTCTGAGCGACCCAGAACTTGGTTCATGGTGCGCCACGGCGCTGCTTTGTGGCCTCGATCCAGTCGCTACCGAACATGCAAGCGTGATCGAGCAGGCGACGCAACGTTGGTTTCAACAGCCAATCTGTGAACAACACGTCCTCGAACAGATGTTTTCTTCTCAGACCCTCGGTTCTGCTCACGATGAGGCACGATTGTCATCGTGGTTGGCCTTTGCTCGGCAACAACCCAAGTCCACGTTGCTGTCCCATTGGGCTGAGGCGGTTGAGGTTGCGCGGAGCAACGAGCCTTGGCTTTCAGAACGGCAGCGGGTGTTCATGCAGCGATTGCCCGCTGAGTGGTGGTCATGTTACGCCGAGGGTTGGTTGACGACACAACTGAACAGCGCCTCAGGGAGAATGTGGCTCAAGGAGCATGAACTGAATTGGCTTGCCCAACTAACCCTTCCCGCTGGATGGGTGACTGGATTGCCCGGGGCCCAACGCCCCCATCCTGGCCATTCCCTCACTTCGGATATGCTGATTGGCGTGAAATTGCTTGGGGATGGTCCGGGTGTGACCAACCTCAACGACACCTATGAGGCGGTGTATGCGATGGAGCAAGGGCTCCCTCCTCCTCCCTTGGAGGTTCATCCTTATGGGGGCTGGATGGTCCATCCAGTTGACCGTTGGCCCCGATTCGATGCCGCCGTTTTGGAGGTTGGTGACACTCGAATCGGTCATCTTCTGTTTGCCATCGGCTTTGCCAGTCGCCTTCAGGAATGATGCCGCTGCCTTAATAGGGAGTCGGCGTGAGCACCACGTACCGTACCTGCAACATCGGGCTGAGCTACTGTGAAATTGCTATGATGTCCGACACCATGTGTACGGCCGCAATCGAAGACTGGGACGACCCTTCGGGGGATGAATCTCGGTGCAAATGCGGTAAACCACCGGTGGGTTATGGGTCCTTGTGCGACGCAAGAATGAACACAAGACAACCACCTTACCGGACAGCACACCCCGCCACCGAGGGTCAGGCCTCCGAGGAAACTGTGAACGAGGCCGTTAGGTGGCGGGGTACAGCCTGCTCAAATCTTGAAAATCGTCTCCCGATGGGCGATGAAATCATATTCCTACGGCATGACCACAGCGCATGGAAGGCGGGCAACGGTTCCAACGTTGTTTGGTCGGCGGCACCTTTGACCGATTCCATGCCGGCCACCGCTTGCTCCTCGATGCAGCCCAGCGTGCTGCAACCCATGTTGAGATTCACATCACCAGCGATGCGATGGCCGATGCCAAATCGGACCACATCCAATCCTTCGAGACCCGGCGCGACGTATTGCTCGACTGGGTTGAGGTCCATGCCCCCAACCGGGCCACCGTTCATCTCCTTGAGGACGTCCACGGGCCTGCCCCTACCCATCTTACGGCTGATTGCATCGTCGCTACCCCCGAAACCAGGCTTCAGTGCGAGGCCATCAATCAGCACCGTGAGAAAGCTGGTCTTCCTTCCCTTGCCATTCTTGAGGTCCCCCACATGGCGGACATGACCGGGAACATCATCAGTTCCTCGCGCATCCGTGGAGGCCACATTGACCAAGAGGGCCATCCATGGTTTTCACCGTCCTGGTTGGAACGAACGCTTCGTATGCATCCTGACGCTGAACCGGAATTGAAAACACCCATGGGGGTTCTGTACAAAGGGCCCGAATCCAATCCCGAGGTGGCCATGTATGCGGCGCTTGATGAAATGGACGTGGAGCGAACCCTTCTGGTGGCGGTGGGCGATGTCACGGTGGCGACGATGCTCGCCATCGGCGTGACCCCCGACCTCGCCTTGGTCGACGGCCAAACCAAACGCCAAGCCCTCGCAGAGAGCGACCTGGTCGATCTGGAACCCTTTTCCCACCGACTGACAGCGATCAATCCAGCCGGTGAATTGACACCTTCCCTGCACCAAGCCATCCAACACGCTTTGAGCAACGATGGTTCAACGGTCATCGTGGTCGACGGTGAGGAAGATTTGGCGCCGTTGTTCATTCACCTTCTTGCCCCCGTCCATGCCGTGGTGGTGTACGGTCAACCCAGGGAAGGGGTGGTGGTTCAGTCCAGTCGGCTCGAAACCAAAGCACGATGCCGACGATTGCTCGAATTGTTTGAGGTGCGTTGATTGCCTCAACCCTTGGTTTCCATCACGGTGTGCGTCCGTAACGGGGCATCCTGGATTGCGGGTTGCCTCGATGCCTTGAAGGCTCAGACCTATCCAAACATCGAGATTCTTGCTGTCAACGACGGTTCGGATGATGGAGCCGAGACCATCATGGACCCCTATCACGATCCCGATGGTACCAACGGTCCATCGGTACGAATCCATCATCAAGCGCCTCTTGGCCTGTCGGCGGGCCGTCAATGGGCACTTGAAGCGGCTCGAGGGGAATGGGTGGCCATCACGGACATCGATGTCCGTCCCGAACCCGACTGGATTACCAACCTCATGGCTGAATCAGAGCCGATTTCCCACGCCGAACGCATTGTGGCCGTGACAGGAAGAACGGTGTTTGAACAGGCGAGCGATTTGGTCAGCCGTCTTCGTTCGGTTGAAATCGCTTCAAAATACCGTTCCCGCCCAAGACGGACAAGCCTGGCCAACGGACCGTGTTCGATGTTCCATCGGCAGGCGTTGGTCGAGGTGGGTGGGTTCGACCCTGCTTGGTACCACGCAGAGGACATGGAAGTGAGCCTGCGCCTTCTCGATGCTGGTGGCACCATCGTCTACGCACCAGATGCCATCGTGCGCCATGTTCCCGAATCCGGCATCAAGCATTTTCTCTCAAAACGCAAGCGGGATGCTCGCGCCCACGTCCGCATTGTTCGCCATTTCCCACGGCGAAAGCGCCAAGGTCCGGGCTTTGATTTTCTCGGAAGTTCAAGCATGGTGTTGTGTTTGCTTCCGTTGTGGTTGGCTATTCTCTCGGCCGGCGTTCCGTTCCTTTGGTCTTTGGCCAGCGGTGACCTTTCGAATCCCACCTCCTCGTTGGATCGCTGGGAGGTTCAGGTGTTGGGTGTCTCGGCTACCTTGTTGTTGTTTCACGAATTGCTGTTGTGGCGTGGCCCGCTGGGAGTGGTCAATCGGGAAGTGATGCGTTCCACCACGGGGAGCAAACTCTTGGCCATGTTTGCTGTTCGGGGCTTGACCCTTCGGTGGTCGGTCGCCCTCTGGCATGGCTTGTTGCTTGGGTGCATGGACGCCTTGCTCAGGCGGAACGGCCATTGAGTGCCATCAGTCGATGTTTTCGTCGCCTGGGGGGACCCGGCTGGCGTGGTTAAGTGCAAATCCAGAACCCATCAAAGCGATGGTGACCGAGTACACACCAACATCCATCCAACCCGAGTGTTGGATGCCGAACCAGAAGTAGAAGGCGAGGCCGGAGAGAAGGCACCATGCGGCAAGGGTTCGCTGACCGCCGCCGATGGTCAAATCGTTGAGGGCGGGCCACGTGTCGTTGTTGAGCAGGCCTTTCAACCACGCCGAGACATCGCTGCGTTCTGAAATGGTCTTCAAGCCGTAGCCGATCATGGCCAAACAGGCAACGAGGAAGATGGAATCGCCCAAGGGCTCGAAATGGAAGCCATCAATCGCACTACCAAAGGCAGCGTTGGTGGTTTCAAAGGTCAGCAGACCACCCCAAGAAACACGCTGGTTCGGGAGCGCCATGCTGAACATGTTGAGGACAGCAAGCAGAATCCCCCAGGCTCCCATGAACACCATGGCAGGAGCGTAAACAGGAACAGGGCCGTCCACTTTTTTCGTGGTGTCCGTGCCACCAGCGTCGTCGCTCATGCCCTCGCCGACTGGAGTGGTGCATTTAAGCACACCGAAGGGTGAAGCCCTTGTTCAGACAACCTGTTCACAACGACGTCTGGTGGTGGTAGTTGGCAGCGAAGACGATGCCCATTTCTTCCTCAGCGGTGGACATGATTTCCTGAGCGTTGATGTTGGGGGGGATGCAGGAGTTGATTTCCTTTGAACGACCATAACGGCCCTTGCTGACCGTTCGGGCGGTGATGAGGCCGAGCATGTCAAGGTTGGAAATGAGTCCGGAAATTCTGCGTTGAGTCAGCGGGTTTTGCCGGATATACTTGCACATTTGCTGGTAGATGTCGTAGACTTGGCCGGTTTGCACGTTGCGCAGGCCGTTGCGTTCGTTGATGATGACGGAGGCCAGCACCAATTTTTGTTGACTTGGTAGCGAGGCGATGACAGGGGTCATCTGGTCGGATTCGATTTGACTTTGGGCCACGCGAACATGGTTTTGATCCACGTGCTCGTCCCCGGCTTGTTCAGCCTTCTCTGCAGAGATTCTCAGAAGGTCAAGCGCGCAACGAGCGTCGCCGTGCTCTTGGGCGGCCAGTGCTGCACACAATTCAATGACACCTGAACCGAGGACGTTCTCGTTGAGGCCGTTTTTTGCACGCTGGCGAAGAATGTCCTGAAGCTGTTCAGCGTCGTAGGGTTTGAACAACACATCGAGTTGCCCCAGTCGGGAGCGAACTCGCGGGTCAAGGAAATCGGTAAACTTGAGATCGTTGGAGATGCCAATAACGCACGCACGGGCGTTGTTGAGGGACGAATTCATGCTGGTCAGGTTGTAGAGAAGATCGTCCCCCGCCTTGCGAACGAGGTGGTCGATCTCGTCCAGAACGATGACAAACACCCCACCTCGCTGGTCCATTCGGCGCACGAGTTCGTTGAACACACGGTCGGTTGGCCACCCAGTGAACGGAATCTCGTCTTGTTCGTGAGCTTCAAGCAACGAATTTCCAATGTGACTCAGTACTCTGTACTGCGTGTCGATTTGGCGGCAATTCACCATGATGGCCTCCACCTTCCGATTCATCGTTTCACCCTTCACCTTGAGGTGATGGCATACGTAATCGGTGACAGCGGTTTTCCCCGCTCCGGTGACCCCGTACAAGGTCATGTTGGAGGGGATGTGGCCCTTGAGTGCCTCCCAAAGGTTGTAGGAGATTTTCTCAATCTCTTCCTGCCGATGGGGCAGTTGTGCAGGGCGGAAATTGTGGCGAAGATTTTCTTTGTTTTTGAAGAGGGTTTTTTGCGAAATGAACTTGTCAAAGATGTTTGGTTCCATCTCGGTTCATCTCCTATTTATACCAGCGACAGAAGAGTCCTCGCCGGACTCACCGCCATGGTTTCGGTGAGTCCGAGTCCCCCTTATATGCCTGTCCACGGTTGAACTTGGGAGAGGTTCAATCCAACTGGAATCAACCAGTTAAAATGTGATATAAAGGCGCCCCATTTTTTTCAAAAATGAACATTTTGCAACCGCTCTCGCGTTCACGAGGGCGACAGGGTGAACGACCATTCTGAACCGGTCCAAACCACCACTTGCCCGTCGCGAAGGTGGTGGACATGAGAGGGGTGGTCGGGAAGGGCGTCGGTCAAGACCGGCGGGTAAGGGCTTGCATCGTCGATGAACGTATGGGTGACCCCGAGGGGTGTCGTACATCGACGAGCCAACGACTCGATATCTGCAGGCTTGTGATGGTGCGTGGATGGGACCCAATCAGGAAAACCCATCTCAATGATCGCCAAATGAGACCGTTCAATCGCTTCGTAAAGGGCGTCGCACGGGCCAGAATCACCGCTGTGCACGAAGGAGGCTCCGCTTTCGTGTTCAAATCGATAGCCGTGGGGTTCGACGGCATCGTCGTGATGAACATCAAAGCGTTCCCAGGACCATCCGTCATCGGTACCTCCAACATCCCTCATGTCCCACTCAACGGCGTCAAGCATGCTTTCAAGCGAACCGGGGAAGGCCAGTTGGCAGAGGGAGGAGAGCCGCTCCTTCACAAACGGCGTTCCGACCACACGCAAGGGCTTCGTACCCTCCCGGTCGGAGATGTATTTTCGTTCGAGCAGCAGAAATGGAAAGCCAAAGACATGGTCACCGTGAACATGGGTAATGAAGACGGTCTCGATGCTTGCAACATCGTGACCCAGCCGACGCAATCCCGCGAGCGCAGTGGGGGGTGCATCGATGATGTGCTTGCCGTCAATCATCGCGAACGAATGGTGTCGGCCATGGGGGAGGAAGGCGTTCCCCGTTCCCATCATGTCCACGCGATGGGCCATGAAGCGCCGACGCTCTCGTTCTTCTTCTGCTCATCGGTGGTGCGGGATGGCAAGGGTGATGTGAAGTCATACCAACCATGATATAGCGACCTTTGATGGAAAAACCAACCCCCAAGGGGCTGAGGTGAGGAAATGGCGTCCGATTGGTCCGCAAAGAACCCCTACATGACAAAAATTACCGAGAATTTCATCCTCAACGGAGAAGGCTCTCGCAAAGAAACCCGTCACATTGTCTTCGAACTCGGGGACTCCGGACTGGACTACAAAGTCGGCGACGCCCTCGGCGTGATTGCTGAAAATCCCCCTCACATCGTCGAGGAACTGATCGACGTGCAGGGATGGGACCGAGACATGAGCGTGACCACTCACAACGGCGAGCGAA
>JALRLQ010000059.1 GCA_023254365.1 Candidatus Poseidonia sp.
TCACTGGCGAGGTCAGCCAGCAGATAGGCTTCCTCATCCACCCATTCAGCTTCGTCCATCCATCGCTCTTCCTCGTCTTCCTCGACCGGAGGAAGCGGTGGAAGCGGATCTTCAAACGCCAAATCCGGTGGGGGTTGGGAGGTGATGCTGCCTTGGTCAACGTAGGCATCCAACTGCATCGTCCCCGGTGCTGCTGGTGCGACAAACTGTCCCCCAAGTTCACTGAGGATGCCTTGTTGCATGCCGCTCCAGTCAATTTCTTTCTTGAATCGGTCAACGTTGAGTTGCAGGGCATGATAAAACGCCTTTTCTGCGGGATCGTGGCGTTGCCAGTCCAGAGAGGGGAGTTCTTGTGCCATGCTGGGGTTCACGCCGCTTCGCAAGGATTGGCTTGCAGCGTGTTGCATCATGGCCACCATGCGTTTGCGAGCCAGCTCAGAGGCGATCCGACGGATGTTGGTTTGGCGTTTCTGCAGGTTTTGCAGTCGCATGTCGGTAGAGCCTTTCCGAACCATCGTTTGGATTTCCACGTCCAGGGTTGAAAGGAGGGCCCCCACCATTTCCCAGAAGTCCTGACGAGGCAGCGGAATGGGTACATGCCGGGGAAGTTGCTGCCGGTGAATAGAGAACAATTGCTCCTCAATCTCTTGGGCTTGGGCGCTGTCGAGATCGCGCCCGTTGGTCATGATGATAACGAAACGGTGACGGATATTGAACCCTCTCTTGGCGGTTGAAGCCTCAACTCGTTCCCTGAAGCAAACAATACACCCTTTCATATCACTGTGCTGCACCTCGCGAAGCGAGGTGCATTCCCCTGAAGCCACAGCCCAAGCATCGCAACGCGCGCGCCAACAGCGTTGGTTCAGCGGTTGGGTTGTGCTTGCTTATGGTGCTTGTCCTCGGCTTTCCCATGGTTGAACCCATGACCGGGCGGCCATCTTCGCCCGTCTATGCTACAACATTTTTCCCACCTTCAGCCAACGCCACGGGTGTTGAATTGACCACCACCGGGATGCTGAGCATTCCCGCCAACGAGACCTTCCTCGATGGTGTTCTGGAAGTTGCACCGATGTGGGCCGATACCGGCTCCAACGGCCATCGTTTTGGGATCGACCTCGGTGCTGGATGGAATGGAACCCACAACGGAACGCAAGGCATCGCTCATGGCGGTCAGTTGAGTTTGAGCACGGCTTCGACCGTGGCCACCTTGACCGATTTTGAGACGCTCGTTGAAACCCTTCCCGACTGGGAAGGTCAAGGAGCCAACCACAATGCTTGGAGTGTTCAACCGCTGACCGGCACGACGCAAACAACCGGACAACCTGCCAACGCCACCCACGGGCAGCGTGTACTGGCCACCCAAGCCTTGGGCGGGCTTGAAGCCAACATGGCAGGTTGTTTGGCGTCACCCTCCATCGACATTCCGGCGTTCGTCAGCGGGTTCAACATGACGTTTGATCACTGGCTTTCGTTTGAGGATGACGATGCTGCGTGGGTGGAGTGGAGAGCCAACGGTGGGCCATGGACCACGCTTTCACCGGTCGGCTCCTACCCGAACACGTCCTCGCTGGTGGGAACACCATCGTCGGTTTGGGCCGGTCAAGCGCACTTCTGGCAGGAAGCGAACATCTTCCTTGACCCGCTGGTTTCCTCGACCACCGGTTCCATTGAAGTGCGCTTTTGCTTCCAGACCTCAGCCACAACCGGGACTCGGCAGGGTTGGTTCATCGACGATTTCAACGTCTCGAACCAAGGCGATTTGCCCGGAGCATGGTTCCACGGCAACATGTCGGGAAGTTACGCCAACAACGCCAACGGGAAATTGTACCTTCACGGCGACATGTCCGGTTATACCGGGCCGCTCACGCTTGAATTCTGGGCGAATTGGGACCTTGAAGGAGCCTTTGCTGACAACTTGGTCGTTTCCCTGAGCGTGGACAACGGCACGACGTGGCAGTCTGTTTCTGGCATCCCCGGTCTTCCCGGCAACGGTTTATCCTACCAGGGGACGTTTTACATGGACGAGTCGCAGGCATGGATTCCCATTTCCTATTCGTTGCCCAGCGGTCTTGCTTCCCATCCAAACGCTTCAACGACGTTGTTTGAATTCCATGTCCAGACCGACCACAACACCGGGTACGGAGGATTTGCATCTTCAGGATGGGAAGGCATTGCCGTTGACGATGTCGTCGTTCATCATCGTCGAGGCACCGCCCAAGCCGAAGTCATCGCTCTTGCGAATTTCACCAACGGCTCCTCCGGAGCGTTTGGTGATGCAAACGGTTGGTTGGACGTCTCGTCCCTCACCAATGAATGGGCATGGACCACTGCGTTTGGGATGAACGGTCCCGAGGCCACCACGAATTCCTTTGAACAATCGATGATCGCCCCTCCCGGTTGGGTGATTGAAGGTACGTGGCCGGACGGTTGGGAAATTGGAGCGACGCGCAACACTTCGGGCTACGGCCCCGGGGCCTTCCATTCCGGAAGCAACGGCGCAGCCATCAACTTGACCACCAAATACACCAACAACATCTTCACGCATTTGGTCTCGCAAGAATACGCCATTCCCGTCAATGCATCCGCACGGCTGGCCTTCCAGTCGTGGGTGTGTGCCGAGGCGAACTGGGACGGAGGGGGCGTGTCGATCTCGAACGACGGAGGTCAAACGTGGTGGTGGTTACCGACCGACCTCAACGGGTTTCACGACCAAATTTCCACCGTCAACACAAACTCACCCTTCTTCGGTCGGGGTATCATTGATGGGTCATCGGTGCAAAACGGATGCAGCAGCAATAAACAACGGCCCTTTGAACTGAAAACATACGATCTTTCCAATCTTTCAGGTCAGGCGATCAAAGCTCGCTTCTCGTTTTTCTCGGACACCTTCGTAGAAGCCGATGGGTGGTACATTGACGATGCAGGCATCGAAATTGATGTCTTCGAGACCTCCGGCACCTGGGTTTCTCCCCCCCTTGCGCCCGACCCCCTCTTTGGCTACGGTTGGCTGGATGGATGGTACGAACAACCCGAAGGAACGACGCTCCTCCTTGACGTGTTGGACAGCCAACTCAACCCTATCATCGCCCATCAAAACCTCACGCTTCCGGCCGCTATGGCCCTGGACCCTCACGAGCACAGCAGCGTCCACATCCGGGTGCGAATGACGACCAACGACACCTACGTCACGCCGTTGATCCACAGCTTGTCGCTCGGGCGAGCCACGTACATTGGCCCTTCACACGTGCGTGGCTTTGCCGACGGTCTCAACGCCACGCACATCAATGCTGACGGTCAATTGGTGGTTCAAGACCCGTTCTCGCTGGTATTGCCATCGTTCGTTGCCTGTCCCTTCGATGGATTCCGGTCCACCACCATTGGCGACAACTTGACCTTCGCCATGACCAATCAGCAACTCCTTTCCTCGGCGTATGTCCCTCAGCCGTCGGCCACGACGTATCGAAACTTTTCCTTGGGCGGCGACCTCGCCGTTCTTCCGGCGTTTACGCTCTCGGGTTCAGGCGGTGAGGTGTTCGAACGCGCCAAGATTGAACTGGATTGTGTTCGCCCGACCAACGGACCTCAACTCGATCTTGGGTGGAACAACGCCACCGTGTTTGATTGGCCACCTTCAGGGATGTCAACCACCTTCGGCCTCAATGCACAATGGGCTGGGGTGGTGGTGAACGGAACACCGTTGGTCTGGCAACCCGGACAGGCGGCGCCTTCCCTTTCCATTGGTGACGCATCCGTCGTTTACGAGTACCGTTCGCTTCAACGCGCTGCGGCTCAGGGTATCGAAGCGAGCATGACCTTCCTCCTGACCAATCGTTCCAGTGGTTCAACGGTCACGGTCAATGGGGTTGATATCGGAACCGATGAAGGTGATACTGCATTCACCTACACCACCCAAACCGCTTGCCCGTCCATGACCCAAGCCGGTGTGTTCTCGACCAATTATTCCATCTACTCGTGCCTGGTGAACATCAACGTCACAGGAGAAGTGGACCTCAAAGTGGTGAATTTCCAGCACCTAGCGGCCGAGTCGCTGATACGCATCGATCTCAATGCCACCGTCCTCAACACCGCCAAAGCAGCCTCCGTCACGGGCGATGTTCGTGCGGTGCTGGACATCCCTCTGCACGTTCAAACCGAGGAAGGTGGACTCCGTGTGGGCCTTTCAGCCAACACGCTCCCCTTGATGACCGAGCGAATTGACCCGCCGCTTTACACCCGCTGGTTGCCGGAAACAACGGTCACGTTTACGACGCACCATCACCGTGAAAACCCACTCGACAGCAACGAAGATGCACCCGACATCGAATCGGTGGATTTCTATCTCTCATCGTTCAATTCCATCGACCAAGCCTTTGTCCATCTCCATCTCGATCGAATGCAGGACAACCCTCGATTCAGACAGATGGCGGGAACGGGATTGGCTCAACTGGACGTCGAACAATCCAACGTCACGTGTACGGTCAATGTTTGCAGCGTGACGTGGGGGCTCACGAGCACGTGGTTGTTGGACGATGTTGACGATCTTCACGTCTTTGCCAAAGCCACGGATGAAGCGGGGTTGGAGGTCGGACCGACGGTTTTCGTCCGCCGGACACCCTTCAACGAAATTGAAAACGACCTCGAGGTGGTGGATTTCACGGTACGAGATGCCTCGATGCGGCGGCTGGATGACTGGACGAATTCGTTTTGGCCCTACCATCTGAGCGAAAACGAATCGATGATGGCCCAAGGTCGTATCCGCCTGGAAGGCATCGCCGATGAATGGGTCATGGCGGGTGAAGCCGAAGCCTCCGTTACCCTCCGTGCAGTCCCGCCAAAAAACACCTCAGGTGGGCCGGACGAATGGCCGTCTTTGCCGGTGAACTGGTCCCAGACATGGTCGGGCGAGGTGCGTGACGACGGCTGGTTCACCATTCACCTCTCTTCGCCCTCGTTGGGTGAGGGCGTGCCCAGCAACACGTGGTTTGAAATCACGCCAAGCCTCTCTCGGCGTGGACCATCCAACGTCAACGCTTCAACCAGCGAAGACCGAACCGTGGTGCTGACGCCCACGCGTATCCTTCACGACACGGTTTCTCCTCAGGTGGATTCGTTGCTCGTTCTCGATTCAGGCCAACAAGTTCCGGCAGACGGGCATGTCATCATGGTGGGAAGAAACATTCCTCTTCGCCTGACGTTGTCCGACCCCGAAGGCTTGGACAATGTCTTGGAGGTATGGACGTGGTTGGAGCAGCGGGATGATGACAACGGAAACGGCGTGATGGAGGAAGAAGAATACACCATGCAAACGCTCAGCCTGAACCGTGGTGTAACCTCCATGGAGGTTGATTTGCCGTTGCTGGTGGCTTCCGAAGTGGTTCCAGCGGGCCGGTTTGAGGGCCGGCTGAGCGTTGTTGTTCGTGGGCTGGACCTTGCAGGTAATCCCCTCACGGGTGGAGGTGATTTCGGAGCAATGAACGATTTGGCCACGGTACTCGTCCAACAACGGTCGGACACAACGGTGGACGATGTCCACCTTGACCGTATCAACGCACATCTTCTCGCCGGTCACGAACATGAACTGACGTTCACGCTCGCTGACGCCAACGGTATTGAATCGCTCGAACGCATCAACATAGGACTGATGGGCGAAGATCAAGCAGCGCTCTGTTTTATCGACTACGAGCCCCGTTTCGAAGGCGTTGATTGGGACAATGCTTGCTTTGTCGACCAACCCGTCGTGGTGGTTGAGCAACGACCGTTAACCACGGTCTACGATGTCAAGGTGCGGTTCCGTTTGGGCTGGAACGCCAGCCAATCCTTTGCACTCTCTGGAGGTACCCCTTCGTTGAAGTTCTTTGACGAAGGACAAGACCTCGGATTGGGGGTTCACCAACTGTCCGCATTTGCGTGGACGCCAAGCGTCGCGCTTGAAATGCGGTGGCTCAACATCACCGATACCATGGCACCGTTTGGCGAACACAACGAGACCACCCACTGGTTCCATCGTAACGATGTTGTCCAGCATCGCTTTGGGGTGTTCCATGCCGGTACCGAGGTCCTCGCACGGGACCTGCCGACAAACGGTTCCGTCGCGTGGGAACTGAATGACGGTGAGCGAAGAGAAACCGGTGAACTTTCACTCACCAGTTCAGGCATCATGATGCTCAACCTTTCGATGAACGAGAACGTGATGTACCATGATTACGGAAACGTAAGCCTCACGCCAAAAGGATACGAAGCCTTCTCGCTCAACGGATTGAGTTATCTTGTCGTGCTTGATGACCGTGCTCCCAAACTGGTGCTTTCTCCCGGAACCCTTGAGCGCTTGGATTCCAACGCCCTTACCGACGTGAACCTCACCATCAGCGTCAACGATGACACGCACATGCCGCCCGGCCCCCTCGCCATGCATTCGGTGTTTTATCGCATGGGCCAGGCCGTTGAAGGGACCCAACGCGTGGACTACCTCAACCTCACTTCGGTGGTGAACGCCTACACGGTGTACGAAGATTCGGTCAATTTCCTGCCGCCCGACGTCGCCCTCACACGCAGTGACATACTGGTCGTGTGGTTTGAGGCCAACGACCGATCTGGGCGAGCGTTGACCGGTCTGGGTACGGCGCAAGCCCCGCTGAATATCGGCCTCACGTGGGTTGCCTTCGAACCCGTCTTCACCGACCTTTCCGCTACCCCTTACCGTCCGGTGGTCGGGGACAACATCGTGGTCTATGCCAGGGTGGCCAACAACGGGTTACTTCCAGGAAACATGACCGTGAAACTGTGGGATAACGAAGGAAAATTGCTTGACGAGCAAGCCCTCGGATTGGGGACTGGCGAATGGGTGAACGTTGTCTGGAACGTTGAGGCATGGAAGAAGGGGCGCCTCGGGCTCAGTGTTGAAATCGTCAATCACACGCCGTTGGTTCCCGTGCCTCTCGCTGACATTCAGGCTGCCGACGATCGCAACGCAAACAGCGAGATGGCGACATTGAGTCTGTCGGTCTTGGCCTTGATCGTTGCCGGTGTTGTTCTGTTTATCGTTCGTCAGCAGCGTGCTGAGCGAGAGGAAGCTTACCACCTCGAACGCATTCGGCGAATCGTCAAGCAACGCCTGCCTCCCCCGGTTCCACGTGGATTGGTTGAAACACGCCAAGAGGAATAGTCAAGAAGAGAGGTCATCACGGCTCAACACGAAGCCGGGGTACCCGAGTGGTCAAAGGGGGTGGATTCAAGCTCCTCTGCATATTGCTTCGCAGGTTCGAATCCTGCCCCCGGCATTGAATCCCTTTCCGCCGTTCTGTAGGGTTGGTGCTTAATACCGTCGGTTCCCACCGAGGAGTGTGCAGGAAGACCCCCGATTACGTTCATTGAACCACGGCGTGCTTCACATTCCGCGACCATCCACGCTCCACAAGTTTGGTTATCTCGTTTCCAGCATCTTGTTTGCAGTTGCACTGTTCCTGTATTCGAGCAGTCTTTCCATCCCCGATATCCCTCGTTTGGATGAAGCAACAGAAATGGATTCGCTTCCCGGTGATCTGTCGTCGCTTTCCTACCTCCCCACAGAAAAGGGGTACGATTCGACAGAGTATGCATCCTCTGCGGCGTTCATCATCGTACCGCTCGAGTTGGAGCGAGGTTTGGTCGCCACCGATTCGTGCCGTTGGGTTGAGGACGACGAGGGTGGAGGGAGTTGGCAGTACGAGATGAACACCGCCGATGCTCGCCCCCTCGTTCTTCGCGACGCCAACGGTGTCGCCGTCAACGCTGCGTTTTCAATGGAAGGCTCCCTTCGCCCGGAGGTGGACCTCCTTGAAGTGGAATGTAATTCGGATTGGTCTCGGGATATCGATGGAGGCGGCCTTGGTGAAGACAATTTTGTGTTCGCAGCCTTCATGCTCATTGAGCAGGAACCTGCGAGGTATCAACTGCTTTCCATGGGGGAAATTCAAGGTTTTGAGAACGTTAACAACGGACCCGATGAAGTCACGCAGCGAGAGGACCGTGGTCGTTGGGCCTTGCTTGCTTCAGGGTTCGGTGGCCTGCTGTTCATGTTGAGTACCTCGCCTTCCCTCAAGGACGATTTACGGCGAATTCGAACGGAGAACCGTTCATTGAGCAAGGATGTCAAATCCGCCGCCGGTGTTCTTGGCACCAGTGGTCGCTATTTCCAACATCTCGGCCCAAACTTTGAGGTGTTCAAATCATCAAATTATCCGGCACGAATGGCAAAGGACGACTGGTTGTTTGGCGCACCCCCCCTCCCGGAAGCCTACACCAACCCGTTCCAAGAGGACGAGGGGGGGATGTTGATGCCTGAACATCCCAACCGAATGGGCACGCCCAATCCCGGCACCATCACCCCGTACAGCCTCGGAGCCATCGTGTTTTCGGGGTCGTTTATCTGGCTGTCCGCAGATTTGCGCGCTCGCGACGGCTCAGCCGAACATGTCGCTTTGGGTTGGGGACTGACCCTCTTGGTGACGGTGGTCAATTTTGTTTGGTTCTTCCTGGCTTGGAAACAATTCAAACTGGTACGTTTGGTCAACGATTTGCCCTCTTCACCCATTCGAAGCGTGGCCATTGGTCAGGCAGAAATCGTGGGCCAAGTTCGCCCGTCCATCGCGGGAACCCCCGTCATGGAGGTTGGCGGTCGAAAACACGAGGGTCTCGCCTACTGGCAGTGGGATTCCTATTACTACGAATGCCACACCGATAGCGATGGAGACAGGCAATGCTCATGGAAGCATGTTGAAACCAAAAGAGGCGGTGTTCCGTTTATTGTCCATGATGGAACCGGCGGCATGATCGTTGACCCCGAGCGTTGGAAGGACAGCAAGATCGATGTTGGCCCGAAGCTCGAAGAATGGCAACGAGGCGATTGGAAATGGACCGTTGCTGGTTTTGGTATTGGCGACCCCATCTACATCCTGGGCGATTGTGTTTCTCGAACCGAGCAGGACAAACAAGACTGGGGCAGCGACCCCGTGTTGGCAAACGCACTGGTGACCATGGTCCCCTCGGCCCACACCGGAGACCCTTCTGTCATTCACTACGGAACGGAAATTGACCTGCTTTCCAAAAATCGCTCCATCTTTGAAATCTTCATCGTACCGTTGTTGGTGTTCCTCTTCGGCGTGTTCATGTTCCTCAATTACACACCTTGACGGTGGTGTTGACTCCTTGGGCGTATTGAGACAAGTCGATGGGCGTTTGAATGATTCTATAGTGATATCACTCCAATATCTTTATGTCGGCCTTCCTCGTCCCTCTTATCATGGATGCCTCTGCCCTTCCGCAAACCCGATTCAAAGACGCCCCGCTTTCCTCCATCAACGGCTTTGTAGGCCTGGGAATTCATGCAGCCTTGAGCATCGTGTTGCTGCTCGGCCAAGTTCTCTGGGCCTTTGCTTGGCCCGTGGCCATCTTGCTCAATGTCGGGGGCGGCCTTCTGTG
>JALRLQ010000005.1 GCA_023254365.1 Candidatus Poseidonia sp.
ACGGGTTTCTTTGGTCAACGATGCGTAAAACACATCAAGGAGGAAAATTTCACTTTGCTCTGAACCCGGCAGATTAAATTTGCCGGGGTCCGTCAGCAAATCCCAGAACGACGTATCAACGTTGATGCTTTGATTGAAAAACACGTCTGCAGTTGCTTTCACATCCTCGCATGCCTCTTGCTCCAGGCAGGGCACAAGTTGGAAAAGTTCGTTGACCTGTTCACCTGAAACGGTGACCTGTACCCCAGATGCTTTCATCAAAAAGACCACCGAAACGGCTGTTGTGTTTTGTACCGAGTTGAGCGATGCTTCCAAAGAATCAATTTTCTTGAGCAATTCCACGGGGTCGTCGTTGGTGTTATCCTCGTCGTTGAAGTCACCGCTGACGTTTGCATTCACGAGAATCATTCCGACTTGGCCAGCCTCAAACTCGCTGCTGTATTGTTTCATCTTCACGACGGGAGACTCCCCTTCAGGCGCCATACCAAGCAAGTCAATGTTCTCCTCAACGTTGGCTTGACCAACGGTTGCTGAGAGCAAGATGAGCAACAAGAACACGCCGATGACCGGTTTGTTGTGGCGAACGGGTACGTCCACCAACACATCAAACGCCTTCAACGGAGGGTGCTTTGGTTTTCGAAGGTCGAGGATGAGCGTGAGGTTCGGCACCATGAACATGGTGAGGATATACACGATGACGATGCCGCCTGAAAGCGCAATTCCAACGGTTTGGATGGGCGCCATCGGCGTGAACACCAGCGAAATGAATCCGATGACCGTGGTAACGGCTGAGAGGAACACGGCTTTCCCAGTTGAGGAGAGAGAGGCCCGCATTTTTTCTGATTTTGAACCCGATTCTTCCGCGTACCGATTGGTGATGTGCAACCCATACGATACGCCAAGCGCCAATAAGATCGGTCCAACGATGATGACCGTCATGGTCACCTCATAGTTGGTGGCTCCTATTAGGCCTAATGTCCAAAACACAGCACACAACGTCGGCAATCCTGCGATAACAACCACCTTGAATCCTTGGAGTGGGCGCATGCCCGTGATACCTGCTTGTAGCAAATCCGAGTGAAAGACGAACAGACCAATGGCGACAAGAACAACGGCCATGGGGAAAATTTCCCAGAACAAGCGGAAGGAAAATTCCGTCACGGCGTTGGTGATAGGAACCGGCCCGGTAAGAATCATGCTCAGTCCGAGATCTTCCCAATCGCACATGCCTTCGGACTCAATAGGGTCGCCGTTGGCGTCAAAACGACAAGCACGCTCGAGAGACGAAATGGCGTCAAGAACTTCCTGTGTATCGGCAATGATGTCTTTGGCAGGCCGGTTTTCTGTCACGGCAACGGCCATAATGGCCCGGTCAAGTAAACCATCTGGCTCACCGTCTTCTCCCCCTTCGATGTCTCTGGCCAATTTGTTCAACCCAGATGTTGGTTGACCGTTTTGGTCATACATTTCACCAATGACAAGGTCGATGGTGGTTTGGCTTGGTATCTCATACGAACCGCCAAAACGGTCGTCGGTTTGAGCCGCTACATCGTTGAGGTTTTCAGCCAGCTCACGAGAGGGGCAATCATCCGTGGGGTCGCTGGAACAACCGAGTTCACCCACTTCGGTGATGATCGCTTCGCGGATGCGAGGCGCACTGGAATTCACTTCCTTCAACACCGTTGAAAGGGAGAGAATGTAGATGACGTCATCGGATTCATCGGAGAGATAGGGATTGAGTATGTTTTCCACGTAACTGATTTCTTGGAGAATGCGCTGGTCAGTGATGTTGTATTTCGATGATTCAATGTAGACCACCATCACGTTCGTCGACCAGTCTTCCTCAACCTTTCCAATCAACTCAGCCACTTGACTGCCGTCCGGAAGGTACACTTCGAGATCCCCGTTGACGTTCAAGGCAGGATTGTCCAGGTCGTCATCAAATCGAGTATCATCGAGAAAGCCCGATTGGGTCACGAAGTACACCGTGAGCAACAAGAACACCATAATGGTCGGAATTGGAAATTTTGTGATGGCGCCGGTAGCACCTGTCTTTTCCCACTCTCGCTTGAATCGCTTTGGTGCATCAAGGACTGCATCAAGCGTCTTCTTTGAATCAATGGTTTTCAACTGACTGGTTAACTGGTCACGCACGACTTTGCTGGTTTGTGCAACAGCATCCAAACGACGATTTCCCTTTGAGCCCCTGTCGGCTGTTGGGGCGGAGTCGGACTCGTCTGGCGAAGTCAAGGGAGCACCTTGACATAGGCGACGTGTGAGCCCTTCAAAGCCTTACCTTTCGTCGGTGTGATGTCATGCCCGATTTGCGAGGATTTACGCCGACGGGTTGAAATGATGACCCACATCCCGCAGGTTGGACCCTCTTCATTGACCGAGGCGGGGCCAGGTGAGGCACATGCCAGCCCCAAAACTTCCCGAAAAACGATGGTCGATTGACCTCGAAAAGAGCATCCAAGAAGCCCATTACAGCGACGACGACGCTTATTCAGGCCGGTATGCATTCAACCCAACAAGCGGCAAGGAACTGTTCGTCATCGACACACCTCCACCGTATCCATCGGGCACTTGGCACATCGGTGCGGTGGCCCAGTATTCGATGATCGATGTCCTCGCACGAAGTCAACGGCTGCTCGGAAAGGAGGTGTATTTCCCTTGGGGTGTTGACCGAAACGGCATCAACATTGAGTTCACGGTCGAAAAAAACACCAAGCGGAAGATGAAAACCTACGACCGAGAGGAATTCCTCAATTTGTGCCGAACCACCATCGAGACCTACACACAAGCCATGCGTGACACGGCCAAGCGAGTTGGGCTTTCCTGCGACTTCTCTCGAGAATACCTGACCGATGCACCCGATTACCGAAGCGTCACACAATCCATTTTTGTTGAACTGTTCAAGAAAGGCGACATCATCGAGGACCTACGACCCAATATCTACGACCCTGTTGAGGGAACCACCATCGCCGACGCTGAAGTGGAACGCCTGCCACGCAAAACCAAGTTGGTCGATGTTCGATGGACGTGCGAGGACGGAACCGAGTTGGTCATTTCCACCACCCGTCCCGAGATGATTTGTGCTTGCGGCGTCGTCGTCGTGCATCCTGACGATGAACGATACCGCCATCTCGTCGGCAAACGCGTTTCGCTTCCCATGCCGACGAGTGAACGTGCAGTCACCGTGGAGATTCAACAACACCCCTCGGTCAAATCCGACTTTGGTACGGGCGTGCTGATGGTCTGTTCCTTCGGTGACCAAAACGACGTGGCCGTTTTCAGAGAACTCGGATTGACGCCCTTCCAAGCCATTGACCTTGAAGGCCGAATGACCAACGTTGCCGGTCCGCTTGCCGGCCTCACCGTTCTCGAGGCCCGGGCAAAGGCCATTGAGATGCTGGAAGCATCTGGACAACTGCTCCAAGCCGTCGAACGTGACCAGGATATCCCCGTGTCGGAACGTGGAAAAAACCCGGTCGAGATCATCCTGCTCAAGGAATGGTATGTACGGCAGACGCACATCCAAGACCGTATGCGTGAACATATTGAGGACATCCAATTTCATCCAGTCCGAAATCGCCAATTCTTGTTGGACTGGATGGACAACATCAGCATTGACTGGCCTATCAGTCGTCGACGTTGGTACCACACCGAAATCCCAATTTGGTACAGTGAAGACCAACAGCGAGTCGTCGTACCTCCAGCAGGAACCTATGTTCAACCATGGAAGGATGCACCTCCACCCCAAAGCCGTGTTTTGGACCGAGAAACACGAGAAGATCTGGGGCCCTATGAGGACCTTCATAACGAATTGGGCACGCTCACCGGGGAAGAGAAAGTGTTCGACACATGGATGGATTCCTCCAATTCCAATCTCTTTGTCAGCGGCTACTTAAACCATCCAGAGGTGTTTGCCAATGCCTTCCCAACAGCCCTCCGCCCGCAAGGAAAGGAAATCGTTCGGACATGGCTGTACTATACCTTGCTGAAATCCACCTTGGTTTTGGACCAGCCCGGCTTCCAGCACGTGTGGATTGACGGGTTGGGCATGGACCCTTGGGGTCGTAAAATGAGCAAGTCACTGGGCAACGGCATTGATGCAGATTCCGTCCTCGAGTGCGGTGCTGGCGGCCGAACCGGTTCTTGGAATGTCAAGGGACCCAACGGTTCCATCAAACTCCAAGCGAACAAAATCGGCAGCGAGTGTTTCAGGTTGTGGAAGGCTTGCGATGCACAGGTTGGTGACGACTTCCAAATCAACCCGGAAGAAATTGAAAAGAAGTACTTCGGCGTGCTTACGAAATTGTTCAATGTTGCCCGGTTTGCCTCGCAATTCGATGTTCCTGAGAACCTCGATACGCCACCAGCATCCCTTTCGGCAGAGGACCGTTGGATTCTTGCAGAATTCCAATCGATGATGAACACCGTGGAGCAGGCATGGACGAACCTCGACATTTACACCGCCACGCAAGCCCTCAAGACCTTTGGAACGGGACTTCTCCCAAGCCATTATCTCGAAATGGTGAAATCACGCTTGTACGACGGAGACCAAGCCGCTTCGTGGACGCTTCATCGTGTGGTTCGGGATTTCATGGCAGCCTTCAGTCCGGTTTGTCCGTTCTTTACGCACCACATTTCCAGCACCGTTTATGGCCACTCATCCGTTGACATCGACGCCTTCCCAGTCCATCCGTTGCCATCGGTGGCCCCAGATACTGACGAAGGGCAACGCCTGTGTGGCTTATCCCACGCATTGCAGGAGTTCAACGGCGAGGTATGGGGAGCCAAGAAAGAAGCTGGTCTTTCCCTGAATCAACCGATTGAGGGCATGGTCCTGCCCGAGAGCTTAACCGAATTCAGTGAGATCCTTACTCGCATGCACCAACTTGCTTGATCATTCCTCTTCCACCGTCAACGTGGTTTGCTTGGAAGGGGGAACTTCGAGTTGACCCAAGCGAAAGCCGATCAAGCGCACGTGCTTGTTGGTATCGATGTTGGTAGCGAACAAATGCTGGGCAACTCGCCTGAACACAGAGGGGTCATCCATCGCCACGGGAATGCTCCTGCTGGCCGTATGGGTCTCAAATCCAGTGTAGCGGATTTTGACTTCGGCCAGCCTTCCAGAAACGCCCAATGACGATGCGCGTTCCATCACGGTGTCCACCAAATCCACCAGGCGCTCAAGCACCAATTCGTGGTCGCTGCGATCACGGTCAAAGGTGTGTTCCTTCCCGATTGATTTCCGGCTTCGCAACGCGCTGATGACATCGCTGCTTTCGCCTTCAACCACCGACATGAACCATCCTGCAAAACGGGCACCGGCGAGCCTCGCAAGGGAAAGTTCTCCCAAAGCCTGCAGTTCATCAGCCGTCGTGTACCCCCATTCTGCCAACTGCGTCGCTCGTTTGGGACCAATGCCGGGAATTTCGCGAAGTGAACGGCCCTCGAAAAACGGTTTGAGTTCATCGGGCATCACCCGAAACACCCCATTTGGTTTGTTGACTTCACTGCTCATTTTGGCAACGATGCGGGTCGGGCCGATGCCAAACGAAGCTGTCAGGTTTAGCGATTCAAAAATTTCCTGCTGGAGGGTTTTCGCAAGCGCAAGGGCCCCGTCCCAGTCACCGTTGACGGCCTCGGTCACATCGAGGTACGCCTCATCGATACTCGCTTGTTCGAACAAGTTGGCTTTTCGACGCAAACACTTCATCACACGGCGGCTTGCACGGCTGTACAATCCCCGAGTCCCGCGAATGTAGATGGCCGGACCAAAAGGCGCAGCAGGGCATCGCCTCCATGCCTCGGAAATGGGCATTGCCGAACGGATACCGTAGGTTCTAGCCTCATAGTTGCAGGTGGAAACGATACCCCTGCCTCGTCCCTGCTTTGGGTCCGAGCCAATGATCAACGGAACGCTGTTGTCAAACCCGTGATGGAGCACTTCAACGGCGGCGAAAAACGCGTCGAGATCGCAATGGATGATGATGCGTGAAGCGTTCACGCCAACCTCTGCTTCTCCGCCCACCACGGAGGTTTTTCACCGTCAAGGGTGCTTGAACTTGATGCTGAATTCACTTCAAGCAAGGGGTCTGGAGAACGATAGAAGACCTCCCAGAGCGACCGTCCATGATTGAAATGCATCGACACCTGGAACCAGCCGCTCTGCACCCTGTGCTCACGCCACCTCGAAACGGCATCGATGTAGGACTGGTTCAGCCACAACGTGGCCAATTGTACCATCTTGCCGGACCTGGTCGTGCTGGAAGCAGCATGCGCCCTGTAGCCGAGCACTGGATTGCCCGTGCCTTGGCCGAGGGCGAGGTGGTGCACTGGGTCGACGGAGCATGCAGAATCGACCCTTCTCGCTTGATTCCCGCACTCGATGCACTTGACGCTGATACGGAAGCCTGTCTTTCACGCCTTTACTTGAGTCGTGGATTTACCCTGCATCAACTCGACCGGCAGTTGGAGCGACTCCCCAAAGAATTGGCCATCACGCGCTCACCTTTGGTGGTTGTCGATGGACTGTTGGCCATGCATGAAGACGACGCTGTTCGGCGTCTTGAATCACGGGTGTTGCTCCGCCGTCACATCGGCCTTTTGCAACACATCACTGCCCGATTGCACCTCGCCGTCATCGTCATCACGGAACGCCATGCAACATCCTCGCATCAACAGCGACTGATACGCCACGTCCATCGAGCATCACACAACCATTTGTACGGGCACTGGCAAGGGCCACGCCGACGACGCAACCTCCACCTTTTTCACCCAAGAAGCGGGTTGCAAGGGATTTTTGCACCTCGGTTGGACGCAGCACAGGCGCGTTTTGCCATCCCCACGCCCCTCCTCAACAACCGGAAGAGCGCTCAATTGATTGGTTCGTTGCCGCTTCATCATGAGGAGACGTGAACTCCTCCAGGGTGGGTTGCCGCCCACCCATTCGTATCTGTTCAGTGGTCCAACCAAACGGTGCAAGGATGGCCCAAATGGCCCGCTCGGCAAGCGCACCGTAATGCGATGCACACCCCCTCATCGACGGAGGAGACGATGCAAGTTCTTCGTTCAGAAGAACACGGTTGAGAGGTTCAACCGCTGTGCTGTTGACGACAACATAGCGTATTTTCCCACCGGGTGGCACATGATGACCTTGCTCATGGGCCCGCATCAAGGCCCCATAGGTCAAGTTCTTCACGCGATAGTCACGAAGGGTTGAGGTCACGCGGCGAGTCACGATCAAGTCCTCAAGGGGCACTGTTCGCTGTTCAAGACGTTGCAGTTCGGCTTTGTAGAGGCGCCAGACCCGGCGTTGTGCATCGCTTCCTGGAAGACCGTTGTGGTCCGTCCCCGAGGCGAGCACCTCAAGCGCGCGTTCTTGCAACGAAGCGACCCACGGGGGAGTTGAATGCTGACGCATCTCAATACCGCGAACTTTGAACGTCCCGCCCCCGTAGGCCCAATATTTTGTCAACGAACCTGCGCCATGGATGCGACTTGGCAGAAAACCGATGAAATCGTAATGCTGTTCCAATTCGAGAGGAATGCCGACCAGCCGAGAAATCCGCTCAGCGAACGAGCGTGCATCGCGTTGCTGTTCTGCGGGTGAACGGTGCAGACGATCAGCAAGCCAAACGCAGTCAACAATGGCATGCAAGACGTCCCACCCGTCGTTTTGCGCTTCCTCGATGGTCGTCAGCAAGATGTCACGGGACCACGCACAAATCGCTTCATGGGCTTCGATGCGACCGAACCTTGCATTGCGATAGCCGGTGTAACCGAAACACGTGACAAGAAGCCATTTGAGCGCGTTTTGACGAAGGTCAAAGGCGTCTCCCTTGACGACACGTTGTTCCTTCAGCATCCGACGACGTTCAATGATTGGCGCCACAACCCGTCCGAGGAAACCGTGCGTTCTCCCGCAGGTATGGCTGTTCAAACCCGGCACGCGAAGCGCTTTCTCATTGGCAAGGGGGAACAATCCGTGACCAAATTGCGAGCGAAGCCGGCGTTGCCGAAACTCCTGCTCGGCTTCGCGTGGATGAAGTGGAACCGTGCTGACGGAGGAGGTGTTGACCGGTTGACAACACGCACAATTCAGCGTCTCCGGTGAGATGTTTCGGGTGGCGATGATGCTTGGAAAGAGACTTGCAAAATCCAATTCAATCACCGAAGCATACACGCCTGGACGGCTGTCAAGATAGAGGCCACCTCGATCAGCGTGAAGCAATTCAAGGGCGGACTTGGTGTCCTCTGGACGGTTCTTTTTCCACGGGACCAAGACACCGTCATCCATGGCCACTCGCGTCTGAATCGCGCTGATGACCGAGCCCGGTGAGAGGCGCGAAATGACCTGCGCTGACTGGCATGAATGTTGAGCGAGTTCAAAGAGGCCGGCAACACCTCCTTCGTTCACGATGAAACTGTTTCGAACATCCAGATGCAAGCGGCCTTCAAAGAAGAATGCCCCGTGACGATGGAGCGTGTTCCCGTACGAGTGAACGGTTCGAGCTTGCGTTGATTGCGACAACACAGAGACAGAGCGACCAAGACGGAAGACACCACCCGATTGTTGGCGTTGATGAACCAGCCATGGAAAGAGACGCTGGTCGCCTCCGTACGTCAGCACAACATCCGGGTCCAGGCGGCTGTAGATCTCCTGAAACGCGTCGAGCATGGCCTCTTGCGAGGGATACGCCTCGCGATGAAGCACCGTCTCCACCATCGACATATCGGCTCGCGCAAGGCCGGGTTCCTCAACCGGTTGAAGGCGAATACTGTCCACGGTATCATGGAGCGATGGAAGGCCGGATGAGGGGGTGAAATCAATGGCCAATCGAACCACGCGAAACGGAGGGAACTCACCGGTGGTTGCTTCGTCCATTCGGGCCAGCATCGGTGTCTTCTCAGGCGACCACCGAACACGAGCAAACGGCTCACATCCGTGTTCGTTGAGGAAACGCTGAGCGAAATGGGCATCGACGGAAAACAACGTGTAGCGATGGAAGTCGCCGCGCGCTTCAATGTGTTCGGCAAGCGCACGAAGTCGACCAAACGGCTCCACATGAACCTCGAGAACATCCGCCGAATCCTCCTGTTCAAGGTCCAGTCGCATGGCTCGGTACTGCGTGGATGAAACGCCAAATCGAACGCTGATTTCGGGTTGCATCAGCCAGTGTTCCAAACGATGCAATTCATCGCGAGATGCATGAACGTGGATGCACGGTTGCCAGGGAACTTCGCAGCCGTGTGCCTGACCCTCATCATCGACAATCCACACCACCATGGTGGATTGATTTGCATGTTCATGAACGTCCAAAATTCGACCTTCAATCATCGTCATGACCTTCTCTCATGCTGCGCAGATGCTGCTCGAGGCGCTCGAGACGACCCATGACCCCAACCAGCATGTTGAGCAACATCACTTCACGGGCGTTGGCTGCGGGAAGCATCCCTCCGGCCGCCCGACGCTGTCGCACCTCGTTCATCAGGTGGTCAAGGGCATGCTGATCGGTGGTAGCGAGAGCCCTCCGGTACGGAACGAGACGTTCCAATTCATCCTCAACCCGCGTTCGCCATGGAGGTACACTTCGACCCATAACCGTCGACTTACCGAGCCGACTCAGTTCGTTTGCTCAGACCCAGAACATGAAAGTGAAAGTGCTAGAGATGGGAGCGATTCACGACGAATTCGCACGGTCGACCTGCGAGAATGTCCATCACGTTGGTCACGATGTCGGCACCCACACGAGCCTGAGCCTCAACAGTCGCTGCGCCGATGTGGGGGGTGCCGTGGAAGTGTTCCATTTGGAGCAAGGGATGATTCGGGTCCACAGGTTCATGCTCGAACACATCCAACGCCGCCGAGGTCAATTGACCCGACTCAAGGGCCTGCAGCACAGCTGTTTCGTCCACGATGCCGCCTCGTGCACAGTTGACGATGTGGTTTCCACATGGAGCACCGTCTTTCCCGGTCTGCGGCATGGACGCAATTCGGGCAGCATTGACAAGGTGGTGGGTCTCGTCGGTAAGGTTGCAGTGAACGGAGATGTGGGTGCAGTTGGAGAACAACGTGTCAACCGATTTGTGGAGGCGAGTGTCTTGGGCTTTGGCTATTTTTGGTGGGAGGTAAGGGTCGTACGCGTGAACCTCCATCCCGAGTGTTTGTGCCACACGGCCGACGGATTGAGCAATTCGCCCAAACCCAACCAAACCAAGGGCCTTCCCGGAGAGTTCGGAGCCCTTCATCGCCGATTTTTCCCATCGTCCGTCACGCAGAGAGCGGTCAGCTCGAGGAAGGTGGCGAATGGATGCAAGCAGATGCCCTAGCGTCAGTTCAACGACCGACTGCGTGCTGGCTCTTGGAGCGTTCACCACGGGAATGCCTTTGGCGCCCGCGGCGGCCAAATCGATGTTATCAACACCGACGCCTGCACGACCAATGACCTTGAGACGGTCGCCGGAGGCCTCGAGCACTTCGGCGGTTAATTTCGTCGCACTGCGAATCACGATACCGTCGAAATCGCTGAGCGCTCCAGCCGTGAGATCCTCGAGAGAAATGCTGGCGAGCACCACTTCGTGACCCGCTTTTTCCAGCATCGCGACCGCCTTTTTGTCCATGCCGTCCGTGACCGCAATTCTGGCCATGGCCTGAACTGCGCACGAAGGTGTTAGAACATTGGCTTTCCCTCATGGTCCAACCGCTTCCTTCAACAACCTCAGTTGGCTCGGAAGTCCGAGGAAGTCCGATGGAAGCCGGGACACAAGAGTTGCTGTGGGGGCTAGGAATTCTCGCTCTCCCGTTGGTCTTGGCCCTTCCCATGCGACTTGCATGGCAGTTTTGGGTCGGTGTCGGCCATGAAGTCTCAGAATACCGTACCATCGTTCGACAAATCGTGGATTCCGGAAATCAAGTGGCCTCGTTTTCTCAAAACCTCGATGACATCGCTCGCAACTTGCGCATTCCACCAGCAAAGCAACGACTGATCGAAGCAGAACTTCTCCATCCACTCCGACTCTCGCATTTTTTGCTGCTTCCAGCCTTGTTGATTCTTCCACTCTCGGCCATCATGGCCCTCCCCCTCATCTTGATTGGCTTCCCGTTTATGTTGTTCATCGAATACCTTCTCATTCGAAAGAACCTGTTGATTTTCATTCTGAAAGGAACCGAGCGCGTGATGCACTGGCAGGTCATTCACATTCCAAAACCGCACCGTGGCAATCGAGAAAATCGACGGTCGTTGACGGAGTTTTCGCAACACATTGAGCATTTCAACTACGTTCCACAAGCGGCGTTCCTCGGACTCTTTGCTTGGCTCATCGTCCACTGGGTGCTCAATCTCGATTCGTGGTCGGTGGAAATCTTGGTTTCCGCAGTTCTGTACATGGTTCTGCTCTCCGTCCTCTCGGTGCTCAACACCGCCTTTGAGGCAGACCTCGTGTTCGTCGACCCGGCGAAAGGTCGGCTTGTTCCCGTGAACCAGTGGCTCGAGGGTGTCTTGAACCCCATTGTTGGCATCGGTCTGCTGTTCCTGCTAGGACGCAATCTCTTGGAAGAATCAAGGGACGTTGGTGGCAATCCCATTTTGTTTGCAACGGTGGTCCTGACGTTGCTGTACGGTGCGGCCATCGTGGGCATCTCCTATCGGTGGGGTTACTCGACGTGGCGAGGCAGTCGGGTTCGACAGCACTTTGAATCCCAGGTCATCGCCAATCTCAACCCGCTTTCATATGACCTCACACGTTCAAAGGGCCGTATTGATTTCAATGTGCGAATGAACATGGAAGAGCGTCTCACCGCTTTTGAGGCGGCCAACCCTCAGCAACTGACCTTCGAGGAGTTGCAAAGCCTTCCCAGCATACCCTCAGGGACCACTGCACCTGAAAATCCGTTGAAGAAATGAATCATTCCAACCAGGGAATCACGTCGGGAACTTCGCCGAACAAGTTGGCAGGAATAGCGGTCTTGATCTTTGAAACACCGCCGAGTTGAGCCGATGTCGCCGCCTGCCATGTGGCGTATTCCTCGTAGCTCTCCATACGGAGAATGGGGTTGTGTTCTCGATTCCAATCCAACGATTTCATCTCGGTGCCCGGAGGGTCGTGTCCCGAGCAGACGATGGTGTGGCCTTCGAACCGTTCGAGCACTTCAAGTGCCTCCCAGTGAATTTCCACACGGCCGCTGGGCAGGTCGTCTCGACCGACCCCGCCTTCACCGTTGAACAGGAAGTCTCCCGTCATCATGTATCCGGGGACATGCACGATCATCGAATCGTTGGTGTGGCCGGGTGCAGCATGAAATTGGAGAGGTATAGAGCCAAGCATCAATTTCTCTTCATCGTCAACCAACATCGTAACGCCAAGACTGGCGGTGTTGTTGAACATCACGTACTCGCAACCGTAGTGCTCCTTAAGCGAGAAGCAAGCAGTGATGTGGTCTGCATGCGTGTGGGTTGCGATGGCATACACCAAGGTCAAACCCTCGTTATCCAATCGGTCGATATAAGCCTGCATGTAGTCGTAGACCGGGTCGATAAGCGCAGCTTGACGCGTGTCTTCATCCACGATCAGATAGGTCATCGCCCACACACCTTCGTTCAACTGCTCAAAGCGCATGGTGTCGGGACACCCCACTATGACTTGAACCTTGACCGTTACCGATTTCATCAAATACTGTCGACGATTTTCATCGCCCATGGTTGGGTTGTTTGAATACGGATTGCTGGCGGTTGGTTTGGTTCTTGGAGGCCTGGTCGGTTGGATTTCCGCTCGGCAATCCATGGCTGGGGAATTGATTCGCGCAGAAGAACGTCTGCGTGCAAGTGAGGACGCTGCGGTGGTCAATGAACAACGAATTCGGGCAGAAGTGGCCAACATCGGGAAGAAATTAAGCGAAGAAAACACCGAGCACTTCCTCAAGGTTGCCCAAGAGCGCTGGGCATCCAACCAATTGGAAGCAGAACATGCTTTGGAGCACCGAAAACAAGAGGTCGAACACCTCCTCAAACCAATCCGAGACGAACTCGAAAAACTGCAGACCCACAACACCGAGATGGAAAAAGACCGTGCTGGCGCCTACGAGGGGCTTCGCCGTCACATCAAAGAGTTGGGTGAAAAGACAGAATCGCTTTCAACCAGGACAACCGCTTTGTCAACCGCGTTGACGACCTCCGGACAAGCCCGTGGAAATTGGGGCGAAGTCAAGTTGCGTCGCTTGTTTGAGATGGCAGGCTTGAGCGAACATGTGGACTTCAAGGAACAAGTAACCCTTGAGGGAGGTTCTCGACCTGACTTTGTCGTTACCCTTCCCGAACAAGCCGTGATTCCCATTGACTCCAAGGCGATCGGAGAGAAGTACTTGGAGGCGGTAGAACTCGATGCGGGCCCTGAACAAGATGCGCTCCTCGTCAAACACGCCAAAGCCATGCGAGGGCGCATCGCTGACTTGAGTTCAAAGGGGTACCAAGAGTCGATCGAGGGTGATTTTGATCATGTCGTCATGTTTGTTCCAAGCGAAGCTATGGCGGCAGCGGCGTTCACGGTGGACCCCGATTTGATGGAATACGCCATGAGCAAATCTGTCCTCGTCACGACGCCCGTGACCATGCTCGGCTTGCTGCGTACGGTTGCCCTGTACTGGCAACAACACGCATTGGCTGAGGGGGCTCGAGAAATCTACGATGTCTCACGGGAATTCTACAAGCGTGTCATGACGATGGTTGAACACTTCAACAAGGTTGGAGGCCATTTGTCAAAGGCTGCAAAAGCCTACAACGACACGGTGAGTTCATACGAAGGGCGAGTGTTGCCCCAAGGACGTCGTCTCGATGAACTGAAAGTTTCTGAAACGCTTCCGCTGGCCCTTCCCGAAGGAAAGGATGTAGAGCACATTCCCAAAGAGTGAACGCTGTTCATGCGAGGATTCATGGTCAAGCCGTCCTTGGCTTGAGCATGCACCCAAGGGTCGTTGTGTATCTTGAGCACGACGGAAAGGTGCTCCTCGTGAACCAAGACGGAGAAGGGCCTCAACAACCCGTTCAAGGACGGGAAGATGGAACATGTGACCTTCGCTTTCCAACCGAGGAGGAAGTAAGCAACCTGGGCATCGACTGGTCAAAGAAAGAGGTCTTGGAGTTGAGCTTTGGCACCAATGCCTACCGCGTCATCAAGGCTTATCCCAAAATCGCTTGGCCAGATGACTGGTGCTGGAAGGACGCTTGCATTTCTGACAACACTGTTCACCCCGTTGCTCGTGAATCGATCTACCGTTCTTTGCATCGTCTGGTGTCAAAGGTGATGGTGGTCAACAGTGAAGGGCACGTGCTCATGGGGAAAGTTGAGCGAGGGCACTTCAACGGTTTTTGGACGCTCCCTGGAGGGTACATGGACCACAACGAGCACCCAGCGATTGGATGTGTTCGTGAGACCCTGGAGGAAATGGGATTGTCCATTGTCTTGGACGACGTCGAGCCCGTCATTACGCAGCGTGTGTTTAACAAAGAAGGGATATCCTTTGTCTCCTTCACCTATCAGTCGACGTGGGACGGTGATCTTGCCGACCTGAATTTACTGACCGAAGAAATATCCGAGGCGAAATGGTTTACGAAAAGCGAAGCGCTTGCCATCGCTGTATCGCATTTTGACAAAGAGGCTCTGCGTGCCCTCAACAACAGAGAGAATTAGACACCAATCAGCGATTTGGCTGCCTCCAAGGCATCGCTAAGACCGTCTGGATTTGAACCTCCTCCTTGCGCAAAGGTGGGACGTCCGCCACCTCCACCGTTGATGTGTGTCGAAATGGAACGAAGAATGTCAACGGCGTTGTAACGCTCAGCAGCAATCGAGTTCTCCGTCAACCCGATCATGAGTTTCCCACCACCGTCTTTGGAACCAAGAACTGCGAGGGTTGGCTGTTCAGGGTCAAGGGTCAGTTCTTTGAGCATCGTCGTCATGGACTTGAGATCACCATCAATTTCCATCACAACAATCCGAACGCCGTCCACTGACGTGGATGCATCGCCTCCGCCACTTGTCCGCAGACGGACGATTTCCGATTCGAGGTGCTCGATCGTTTTTCGCTGCTCTTTCCACTCCTTGAAGAACCGAGCGGATGCTTTTGGCAAATCCTCAGCGTTCACGCCAAAAATCTCGCTCGATGTGCGAAGGAGTTCATCCTGTGACCGAGCGTAACGCAACGCCGCTTCGCCGGCAACGATGTGCAAACGCTCGACACCATCCTGCACGGCCGTTGAGCGAACCACGCGGATGGAACCAATTTGCCCGGGTTCGTCGTGGTGTGTCCCGCCACAGGCTTGGGTGTCGTGGTCGGCAATCTTCAGAATACGAATGGAGTCGCCTTTTGGTGCACCACCTTGATACAAGTCAAAACCGTGAACGATGTCGGCGTCTTTCCGATTTAATTCCGATTTTTCGGTGGCTTGAACCGTGGCCAAAATGGAGTTGGCCATGTCTTCCATGGCATCCAAGTCCTGGCGAGTGAGCCGATGGAAATGAGTGATATCAAGACGACCGCTTTCGACCGAAAGATGTGAACCGGCTTGGAAGATATGGGGGCCCAGTAAACGACGGGCAGCACCACCCACAATGTGAACGGCCGTGTGGTGGTCCATCAGTTGCTTCCTGCGCTTCCAATCAAGATGACCCTCAACGGTTTCACCGACCACCATCTCACCGTCGGTGTAATGCAAAATCACGTCACCGTGTTTTTGCGTATCAAGAACATGAACCACAACCTCGCCTTGGTGAAGTGCTCCACAATCGCCTTCTTGACCGCCTCCTTCTGGATAGAACAACGACGCATCGAGAACGACCGCATGGCTGGCTCCATCGGGGCCGTTTGTCCCGATATCGATGTTGCCAAGGACGGTTGCTGTGAAGTTCTGTGCGTAGACGTTGTCATAATACGCCTGTGTGGTTGCAGGAAAAGCACTGACATCGACCGTGGAAGCCTGCTGGTCTGAAACTTTGGCCGCCTCTTTGGCGAGCCGTGCATGACGCTCCGCCATCTCCGCTGAAAATCCGGTGCGAAGCGCAACGTTGGACCAACCTGAGCCTCGAGCGAGTGCGACGGCCATGTCCGGTGCGAGTCCGTGGGAATCATTGAGCGTGAACAAGTCCTCATCGTCGATGAATTCGGCATCTTTTGCCAAGCCTTTGAGTTGGGTTTGGATCACGTTTCCACCTTTGCGAAGCATCTCTGCATAACGCTCTTCTTCGAGATTGAGGATGGTCAACAACCCTTCTCGATGCTGTTTGTTTAATTGCCCACCGAGGTTGACATCAAGATGGTGTTCAGCTAAATCACTCAACCGAACGTCAATGGACAATTCATCCCGCATTCGAAGGACACGGCGAGCCAGCATGCGAGCGAGATAACCCGCCTTTGCGTTGGAGGGAACCAGTCCGTCACCGAGCATGTTGCACAATGCATGCAAGTGGTCTGGGATGGCATAGATGTTTGACAGTGGTTCGGTAATGCCAGTGAATTGCTCAGCGGTGACCGTGATGCCACGTTCCTGAAGTCGGGACAAAAAGAGTTGAACCAATTTTTCACCATCAACGCCCGCCTCGATGTTCATGATACCGTTCAAACGGCTCATCTCGCTCAACAACTGGTCGAGGTTAAGATCAGGCCACTGCTCCGCAATGCTATCAAAACCTGCGAGGTCTTTGAGCCAAGCAACAGATTCAGGATAGATGGCCTCGTAGATGGTTGGTGTACCCGCCGCAGCCCAGCAAAACCGTTCAAGCCCGTAACCGGTGTCGATGATTTGCAGGGGCATCTTCCGATAACGGTCGCCTTTGAGTTCGACATCACCTTCGGGATGCTCTTCCATATCCATGAATACCAAGGTGGCCAATTCCAAACCACCCACGATCACTTCAACAGCTGCGCCTGCATTCCCACCACCGCACCAGGGGTTTTCGACGTAGGTGATTTCACTGGAGGAAATCCCAAACGTGTCGGTGAGCATACGGTGGCAGTGCTCAACGCACGTTTCCATCCAGTAGATTTCCTCACCTTTCTCCGGGCGATTAAACACGTGGTGGGCCATCATTTCAAACGTCGTAAGGTGGCGACCGGAACGGCCCACGGCATCGACATCGGTCAGGCGGATGCACGGCTGGGAAACGGCCAGGGGATTGGCAGGTGGCTGAACGGCACCCGATGTCACGTGAGGTTGAAAGTCAGCAATAGACGCAATCGTAAGATGAATGTCATCGCGCCAGCGTGCCAGCACCGGATAGGGGTCGATTCGGGTGTGGTCACACGCCTCGAAGAACCCAAGGAAGGCTTCCCGCATCGCATCCTTCAATGCTTTTCCTCGCTCATCAAATCCACCGATCAGGGGCGCTCCGATGAAGGTGTATTCGTCCTCCTCCGTATCGCCGCAGGTGTCCCGCTCTGCGTCGCAGGTCCAAAACCACAAATCGGTCACTCTGCACTGCTTCCGCTGGTAACCGTTGTCGTGAAAGACAGACAGGTCAATCGGGGGGAGTGCCATGGTACCAACTCCAATCCAAGGTGGATGATGCTTCCAAAACGAACCCCCCCTTCAAGCCTGTGTTGGACAACAGCCTTGAGGGGAAGATTGTGAAAAGACTCAAAGCCATGCGGCGGAAGGGTTTGGCATGGATGCAACATGGCGTGAGCACCTCATTGACGAGGGTGACGGCACCATGCGCATCAAAGCCCACGGGTCAATGAAGGTGGACGCTCGCCTCGTGACCGACCAGGCTCACATGGAACGGCATGCCGATGACCGAGGGCCAGAACAATTGGTCAACACCGCCAGCCTGCCGGGCATTGTGGGTGAAGCGTGGGCCATGGCGGACTGGCATTACGGCTACGGATTTCCGATTGGTGGTGTCGTGGCCACCGACGTGAACGCTGGTGAACAAGGCGGTGCAATTTCTCCCGGGGGTGTCGGCTTTGACATCAATTGTGGCGTTCGTTTTCTCGCCTTGGATGCCACCGTGGATGATGTGCCCAACGTGAAGAAACTCGCCGGCCGACTTGCGGGGAGAATTCCTGCCGGTGGGTCTGGTAAGGGGGGCATTGACTTGACTTCATCGAACCTTCAGGAAATCCTGCAAGGCGGTGCTGCTGCCGCACTTGATTTGGGATACGGTCAAGACGATGATCTCCCAGCATTGGAATCCAACGGTCAGCTTTACACCGAGAATGCTGATGTTTCTCAACGGGCACTTGAACGTGGCCTTCGGTCACTGGGTACACTCGGTAGCGGCAACCATTTTTTGGAATTGCAAACCGTTGGCAATGTGGTGGACCACGAGACTGCAGACGCATGGGGCTTGTACGAAGGCCAACTCGTAGCAATGATTCATTCTGGAAGCCGTGGATTGGGGCATCAGGTGTGCACCGACCACGTACGAGCACTCGAAGCCACCTATCGCCAAAAAGATGGAATGTGGCTCAATGAACAATGGGGTTACGCCCTCCCTGACCGGCAACTTGCCGCTGCGCCGTTGCACTCCAAAGAAGGCCAGGCCTACTTTGATGCGATGAATGCGGCAGCCAATTTTGCCTTTGCGAACCGTGCAGTTTTGGCTGAACGGTTGAGAACCGTTTTGCGCCTTGAACTCGGCGTCGACGGAGAGGCTCGAACAATTTACGATGTCGCTCACAACATTGCGAAGATTGAGGACCATCAGGTCGACGGCGCTAACTGCACATGTTGTGTCCATCGCAAAGGTGCAACCCGATCCTTTGGTGGAGACCATAGCGAAGTAGGGGCTACCTTTGCCACCACTGGCCAACCGGTGATTGTACCCGGTGACATGGGGCATGGTTCCTGGGTGATGGCTGGGCCACGCCAGGGACAGAATCAGGCCTTTGGTTCGTCATGCCACGGTGCTGGCCGAGCCCTCTCACGAGCTCAAGCGAAGAAAACCCTTGATGGGAAAGCACTGAAGCAACAACTGGAAGCTGAAGGTATTCGGGTTCATGCATCCACGCCAAACGTGCTTTCCGAGGAAGCACCAGCAGCGTACAAGAACGTGGACGAAGTGATACGACTCACGCACGATTCAGGACTTGCACGTCCTGTTGTAAGGATGAATCCGTTGGCTGTCATCAAAGGATGATCACATGCACACCTGCAACGCACCTTGGCCTGGTAGCGTTGGTGCAGCGCCGGTGTGCACGCCGTCCGGTTCTTCGACAATCACACTCAGCAGTGTGTTGACGAGTTCTTTCAATTCATCGACTTGGTTCTGAAGGTCCTTCACACGTTGTTGAATGACCTCGTTCTGTTCTTGCTTGCGCTCCATGTGCATCCCATCTGAGAAGTTTCCTTCTCACCACCGAATTAGCAAAATCGCTCTTTATACATTGAGGTGGAAAAACGGCCCCAACGCATGTTTGTCAAACCAGTGGTCAACACCAACATGGAGCCACCGGCGAGATTTGAACTCGCGACCTCCTCATTACCAATGAGGTGCTATACCCCTAAGCCACGGTGGCAGTGACCCGCCCACCGGCCATGTGAATATAACCACTTCGTGATTCGCCCGTCACGTCACGCCACGATAGAGTTTCCATGAGCCTTCTTGGATACCACCTGGGACGTGAACGGGAACGTCTTGTTGCTCAACAAGCACCCAATGTTCTTCATCCATCTCGAGGACGATGTTGGGTGCAATGAGAACAAAGTCGATGCCCCCCTCTTCTTGTTCAAGGAAGGTAAATGCCTGTTCTGCATCCCTCCAATACCCAGCAATACCCAGTGACCCATCCAAATCAACATGTGTCTTGATGATGTAGAGGTGATGCATGGCCATGGCCTCAGGTGCGATGAGCAAGAAAGCGTCATCGCCTTGACCCCACTCCTCGGAAAGAGCCTCACCTGCATCTTCCGACCAGATTTGATGGCCGATGACGGTGGTGAACAACATCAGGGGGAGAAGAACCGCAGCGAGTTTGAGCTGGCCTGAAGGAGGGGAAGCAAGGGGGGATTGTGGAGGATCAACCCATTTGAGTATCAGCATGATCGGGATGAGAAGACACGTAGCGTAGCGACCGTTGTTGCCAAGTCGAACCATGGTTTCAGGTAACCCAAGACCCCAAAGATTGGATTCAAGCGTCCAAAGGGCACCAATGTAAGCGATGAGCCCCCCCAACACTCCGCACACATACACCACCAGCAATGTCAACCCGGGATCTCTGACATCTCGAAGCATGGTCCACCGTTGTTTGACCAACGGCCACAATGCTGTTCCAAGAAGGAGGTAGAGCACCACCGTATCAAGCAAAGCGAACACCGAGGCCATGAGGAAAGCCAACGGCGACTGACCGATGATGGAGAACGTCCCGCTTTGACGAAAGAAACCGACGATAAAGATGCCAACAAAAACCAACCCTCCAACCACACCACCCATCAACCAAGGGTGTTGCGTCCATGGCACTTCCACCCGCACAGCGAGTCGGCGATGCACTTCAATCCACAGAAAACCTCCCATCACAACAGCGAGCCATACCAATAGCGAAGGCAGCATGGAAAACCCCTTCCACCCCATCAGCGCCAGCAGGGTGGTCGCCAACAGCACCACATGCAAACGAAGGTGGGGGGTGCTGTCACCGTTGTTGAAGTAAAATCCACTCGCTCCTGCACCAACGATGAGGGCGAGCGTTGCTTCATCGTAACCTCGGCCCGTGGCAAAAAGCATCACGGGACTGTAGAGAATCAACATCGCCCACATGGGTTGAACCGACCATTCTTCCCCCTTCCAGCGGGGCTGCAAACTGGCCAGGGCTGCCAAGGCGATGAGGGAGACGAAGGCCGTGAATTTGATCGCAGCCTCGCTGGTGAACCACGGAGGGATGTACCCGCTGTATGTCCCGGGCACACCAGGTTGTTGCTCGGTGCTGTTTGCAAGGCGAAGTTTTCCCCATGCCAACGTTTGGCTCTCCGTCGATTCGTCGGCCATGGCATTAAGACGGATATGGGCGTCGAGCCCCAAGTCACTGTTCACCATCGCCATGGCTTGCAGCAACAAACCCAACAACAACAGGGCAACCCAACGGCGCCGGGTGTCCTTCAAACCAGCGTCCACATTCCCGCCTTGTGAATGACGGTCAAGGACGTTGCGGTTCAACACGGGCATCCTCAACGATTGGCGCCGAGAGAGAGATTTGAACTCCCGAGGGAACGGGCCCACGCGATTTCCAGTCGCGCGCACTACCAGGCTATGCGATCTCGGCTCTTGTTCCGGCGAAACCCAATCCTCGTTTAACCATCACGCTTGAAGGGACACAAGTCATCCTTGAGAAGCGAAAGGACTCAAAGGTGATACCACAAGCGATGAACATGGGCGAAGGGGCAGTGGGTGAGGACCATGCCGCCCTCAATCACAAAGACCTCCCGTTTCGCATGGCGGAGATTGAACTCCTCAATCCATTTCCAGCCAACTTCCCGCTGTCCAATCAATTGAACACGTTGAGAAAGGAATGGAAATTTCAATTCCTTTTGCTTCGCTCTGAATGGAAGCGAGAGCACTACATGACCATGCTCTTTGGCATGGTTGCTCTTGCGCTCGGATCTGTATCAACGGAACTGTGGAACGGTGGAAATGCAAAGGTGAGCGGCCTTGACGGCATCATGGCCATCAACGGGTTCCAATTTTTCCAGGTCCTGGTCTCGTTGCTCTGTTGGGCATGGTTTGCCTACCAAGCATGGATGCTTTTCCCGGTCATGAGGGTGCACGCCATGTCCTTGCTGGTCATGTGGAACGCCATGATGGGGGCTCAAATTTTCTTTCACCGCAACAACGCCACCTTCCCGATGGGATTCAGACTAGCGGATATGATGGAAGGAACATTGATTGTCCTCATCGTGTTCTTCTTTCTGTTCTTTTTCTGGAAAGCCGTGGTCGAAACCCGCGATTTACACGTTGAAGTCAATCATCTGCACGAAGATGTAAGGGTGATGGAAGCCGAATTAGCAGAACATTCGTTGAAAGGTTGGAGCGGTTTATTTGGCGTGTGGGTGTTGCTGATCACCCTTTCATCGTGGTCTGGCCTACACCATATAGCAGAATACGGAGAGGGAAATTATGGATTCCTTTTCCTCCATCTGATAACCGGACTGCCGGCCATCCCCATCTTCTTGGTTGTTCTTTGGTATCCACAACGCATGCTCGGTAACGAAGCACGTGTTCGTACACGAGCCGCCGTTGACGCTGCCCTCGAAATGGAGGGCGAAGGTGCTGTGATCAACAAACGAGCGGCGTGCCCTGATTGCGGTGCGCCGTCAAGCATCACCCGAAACAACAACGGCGAACTCGTCCATCCGTGCGGTGCGAGTGGGTGTTCAGCGACTGTTGTCGTTGGAACCACCTGTGCTTCGTGCAAGACGGCGATGCCGACGAGAATTGATTGTCCCTCTTGCGGCGTCAATGCACCTGCTATGGACTTTTTACCCGACCAGGAGGCTTGGTGAAGGTGATTGAGCGCTGCCGTGAAGATTTCCCGACGCTCAGTGGCGACCATGCCCCTGCCTATCTTGACAACGCCTGTGTGACCTTGAAACCACAAACCGTCATCGACAGCATCAACCGGTATTACACCGAAACCCCCGGTTGCGGTGGTCGCTCTGTTCATCGATACGGTACGGCTGTTTCCCGAAGTGTTGCTGATGCGAGGGGAAAGGTTGCGAACTTCCTCAATGCTTCGAGCTCAAAGGAGATTGTGTTTACGCGAAATGCAACGCACTCCATCAACCAAATTGCTCACGGCTTGAAGTGGGAACGTGGTGATGTTGTACTCACCTCAGACCGAGAGCACAATTCGAACCTCGTTCCATGGATTCAACTTGGCCAAGAGCAGGGCGTTGACCACCGAGTGGTCGCAAGTCGGGAAGACAATTCGTTTGATATCGAGGCCTTTGAAACCGCTTGCGATGAGGCCAACGGACGGCTACGCATGGTGGCTATGAGCCATGTTGGGAATCTTGATGGCGTTGAGATACCCATCGCAGAGGTGACAAAAATCGCTCACGACCACGGAGCTCTTGTGGCCGTTGACGGGGCTCAATCAACCCCCCACATGAACGTGGACGTCCAAGATTTGGACATTGATTTCCTGTCGTTTTCCATTCACAAAATGTGCGGACCTTCCGGCATGGGTGGTCTTTGGGGAAGGTACGAATTGCTTGATTCGCTTCGAACCATCCAATCCGGGGGACAAACCGTCACCCGCTCCACCTACACCACCGCCGAATGGGCAAAGCCGCCCGCACGGTTTGAGGGAGGCTTAGGGAATTTTTCCGGAATGATGGCGACCGGAGCTGCCATTGACTACCTCTCAAAACTCGACATGGATGCCGTCCATGAGCATGAAATCAACCTCAACCGCATCATGACCGACGGGGTCAAGGATTTACCCGGGCTGACCATCATCGGTCCCGAAGACCCTCGACAACGAGGTGGCATCTGTTCAATTCTGATGGAACAACTGCCAGCACACGATGTAGCGCTCCTCTTGGACGAAGCGGCCGGGGTCATGGTCCGCAGTGGTCAACACTGCGTCCATTCATGGTTTGAAGCAAAGGGCCACCCAGAAGGCTCACTTCGCGCCTCAGCCTATCTGTACAACACCGAAGAAGATGTTCGCCGATTTGTTGACACACTTACTGAAATAGTTCACACACTTGGGTGATGGCATGGATGAGGTGATCCCACCAATACCCGTTATGGCAGTGGGTGAAGAACCTCCACCGTGGGCTGGCATTGAACAAAAGCACACGCACGTTCCAACTCAGGATGACCAAGAATTGAGGGCCATCAAAATCCTTGTCAGCGTGACCTTGGGCATCACCCTCGTGCTGGCCGCAGGATACATTGCGGCGGTGGTGATGAGTGATGGTGCAATTCTTCTGCGACCAAGCGAAGTCGCTCTTGAACGCCACGCCACCTACAACTCGTTGGTCCAACATCCGGGCGAATCCTTCACCGGTGCAGGCATCACGGCTTGCATCGTGGATTCAGGGATTGAATTGGAACACAGCGACCTTGCCGATGTACAGCTCAAAGGTTGGCAGGATTTCATTAACGGAAAGGTGACACCCTACGATGACCACGGTCACGGGACAGCCATGGCTGGACTGTTGGTGGCCAACGGATGGCTCAAAGGGATAGCAAAGAACGTTGATCTGCTCGTTGCCAAAGCCCTTGCCAGTGACGGAAGCGGCAACGATGAAACCGTCGCTTTGGCCGTGGATTGGTGTGTTTCAGAAGGCGCCGATGTGATATCGCTCTCCTTGGGGGGGGCCCCTGGAATTTTGCCCTTTTCGATTGGTTCTGGTCGAAATTCAGGCGACGCCGCCAACGATGCCATCGATGCTGGGGTGTATGTGGTAGCCGCAGCAGGAAACGACGGTGGTGAAAATGACGATGGAGATGTGGCTCATCCATCCAGCGAGCGTGGCGTGATTTCGGTTGGTGGTGTTACCGAGCAAGGTACGCATTGGTCGGGTTCATCAACGGGTGACAACAACGGACGATTGCTCCCCCTTCCCGTCCTTTTGCCACGAGGTGACCCCGACAAAAAACCGGAAGTGGTCGCCCCCGCTCAAGGCGTGCCCATTCTCTTGGAAGACGGTTCTTGGGGCCTCGCAGACGGTACCAGTGCGGCTACGGTGTATGTAGCGGGAGCGATTTGCCTGTTGTTGGAGAGCAAGCCAGAACTCAAACACGACGAATCCGATGGCGGTGCAGACAATGTTGACGCCGTGAAACGATGGCTCATGGAAAGCGCGGTGCCCGACGAAGGACAGGTGGGTCACGATGATGACTACGGTTACGGATTGCTGAACATCCAAGGCCTCTTGGCCGCCCCTCAAGCTTCGTGAGGCATCCATGCGACCAGCGTGCCACCAAACAGTGGCATGAACGCCACGTGGTGGGTCGACTGCGTTTCACTGACCAGTTCAATCCAAGCGTTAAATCCGTTGACCAACGCCATGCCTTCTTCATCATCCTCTGCGACATCACCCGACGGCATGTCGGGTTCAACGGTGTAGAGTACCCCGTTGTTGCTCAAGAATGGAAGGTACGTTTTGACCAGTTGTGCACGCTGGGTCGACGGACCGTCGACGACAATGGCGTCGTAGGATGACTCAAGGGGAGAGCGTGCGTGCTCTGCATTGGTTGCAGCGGCCAATGACCATGCTTGATGTTCTGCAGCAAGTTGCAGCGGTTCCCCAACCACAACGCTGGCCCAACTCAACGCTTCGTACCGGTTCAGGAGTCGTTGGAGGATAACGCCGAATTTACCGCCTTGTTCAATCAACGTGTAAGGGGATAACGAACGCTGTGAACGTTCCCACAAATCCAGCAACCATGCAGAGCGGTGACCGATACCAGCACCGATTTCAAGAACCGATGCCGGGTGTTGTCGAGCCAGTGCATCACGCAGGCGTCGGTGGATGGAGATGGACCATGTCGAAAGACCCATGTGCCGGAGTTGTTCATGGATATTGGCCGCAATGAGAGGTTCATCTCGTGGTTGAGCATCGTCTTTTCCCAACAAGTAACCCAGAACAGCAGAGCGGTCTTGCTCCGTGGGTTTCTCGGTCATGTCCCTGCCTCACGGGCTTCCAACATCAAGCCTTGCACCGGTCCATGTGACGGAGGGTTCAAACACAGGTGGTTCAGCGCTCATCACAGAGGCGAGTGCATGACGGAGGACGAGGAGTGGGAGGAGGACGAGGAAATCCTCGACAACGCCACCCATTGTCCCGAATGCGATGACATGACCGCCCATACCGTGCTGCGAGAAAAGAAGGTTGGGACTGGGGCCGATTTCATGGTTCGATGTGAGACATGCCAAGGGATCCACACGGTTGAATTTCGACCACCACCACCCGTCAACATCCCGTTCATTTTGACCGAAGGACCTCGCTCGGAGCGCGTGGTGTTGGTGGTCGACGCCGATGAAGAATTTGTTCTCGACGATGTGTTTGAAGAGGATGAAAAATTGTGGAGAATCCATCAAATTGAAACCAAGGATGAGCAGCATCCGTCATCCTCCATCGCCACCGATATCGCTCGAATCACCGCATTGCGAACGGACATGGTTCGTGTGAAACTCACCTTAACCAGAGGCGAAGATTCGCAGTCAGACGTGCTCGTCGTCCCCCAAGAATCAACCTTCACAGCATCGCATTTGATGGAATACGAAGGAGAAACATGGCGAATTCGAGCCATCCACACAGGAGCAGGACGCACCCTTCGGGGAACCGTCAATGCACCCGATATCAAGCGCATGTACCTCCACGAGCCGCCAAAGGGTGAACATTTTGCACCACGAACGCCACGAGAACGGCGCCAGGCCTGGAAAGAAGGCCGACTGGGGTTCAACCCAAACCCTGAGCGACCTCGTGAGCAAGTGAAAAAAGGCGTTCACCCAAATGCCTCAAAGAAGCGCTCGCAGAAGAAAAAGCGAAAGTGATCACGGACGGTTCGTCCACGGCATCAGGAAGGCTTTGGCCACCTGGGTTCCAATCGTGGGGTTCTCTTTCAAACGCCGAATGCTGTATTCATACCATTTTTCCCCATACGGAATGTACACCCGGGTTCGATGACCTTCGTTCAACAATTTCCTGCGGAGAGGGCCCCGTACCCCGAGCAACATTTGGAATTCATATCCGGGTCCTTTGTTGGTTCGTGGACCCCCAGCGTTGGAACGAGGGTCCTCAATACCTGGGCCCATACCGTGCGCCTTCAGGGCTGAAAGCGCATGGTCGATCACTGGGTGGTCATGGGATGCAATCCCAACATAAGCGCCAGCATCAAGCATGCGGTCGACAGCAGCATTTGTTGCATCAACGATGTCCCGGTATGATTCAAAGGCGATTTCGGACGGTTCCAAATAAATCCCTTTGCAAATCCGGTAGTCTGCTTGTGGGCCAAGTTCGGTTTCCATGTGGTCAATGTCACGCAACGTCCGGAAAAGTCGTCCTTGAAGAACGGTCCCCACATTGGTCAACCCTTCTTGATGGAGGGTTAACACGACCTTGATGGTGTCCGTCGTCACCCGGTGATCTTCCATGTCAAGACGTACAAACATCTCGCGTTCCGCAGCCATCTGCACCAGTTGTCGGATGTTTTGCAAGCCTTGCTCCGGGTCGATGAGGAGGCCAAAAGCCGTGGGTTTGATACTCAAGTTGGCATCAAGTCCATGCTCTTCGATGCTGTGCATGACGCGAATGTATTCCTCCAAGAAAAACGTCGCTTCCTCAAGCGTTGAAATCTCTTCACCCAGAACATCCACGGTAAAACAAGCTCCCTCGGATGACAATCGTTTCATGACTTGAACAGCGTCTTCAAGCGAGGGGCCTGCGACATAGCGCCGACTGACCCAACGGACAAACCACTTGGGCATCCGCACAGTGGTGGCAACCACCATCCGTGAGAACCATCCCACCATGACCAAACCTCTGCCAAGGCGCTCTTTGACCCTTTGTGTAGGTGGTCAAGCGACGCGCTCAGCAATCTGACGACTGGTCAAGAGCGGAATGCCCTCTTCTTCAAGATAGTCGCGAACCGCTTGACGTTGCCATCCGCGAAAGGCCTTTTTGTCCATTGAACAGACCAGGTCCCCGCCAGGGAATGCTTGCTTGGTAGCCTCGATGGCGGCGGCAATCGCTTGTCGCCAGGGGCCTGTGACGCCTTGTTCTGTTTGTTCAAAGGGCAGCGCATAGGTTGCCAACATATGACCCAGCCAAACCTGTTCCATCGACCCAAGAAGATTCGCACGTGGAGCATAATGACCGCCCCCAAGCGTCACAACAACGGTTTGGCCTTGATGCTCCTCTTCGTTCCAGCGCGTTTGTTTGTCCTGCACGACCAAGCCCTCTCGCATGATGTTGGCGAGCAGACGGGCTGCACCTTCGTGGCCCCATGTTGCTTCGGTGGAACCAACTTCAATGAAAAGGCAAGGTGTTTCGAGGTACGGTCCATGGTGCGTCACTTCGAGGGAGAGGTCAAAATCGTTCAGATCAGGTTCAACCGGTGCGAGAGCCTGCAGCATTTTCCACCACGGCGAGAGGCGTGTTGAAGGAGGCGGTGCCCGGCCGCCCCAGCCACCGAACGGACCAATCTCATCAAGCGGCAAATGAGGCACCCCAATGGGATGAAGGGTCAACGACGGTTGGCCGCTGGCCGCAACGTGACGCGATGGGAAAATCACTTCACGTACATGCTCGCCTGCATGGGTGCGCCATCGACGATCGAGATGATCTTCGAACAACAATCCGTTCGGGAGATAGACCATTCGAAGATGTTCGAATTGAAACGTGGGGCATCCCTCGAACGAAGGTGCTGTATCCCAATCATCGAGGGTTCGGAGGATATCGGCCTGATTGGTGCTGGCGATGTCTTTGGCGTTGACAGCAATCAACACCACTGACCCTTCCGCCATGTGCAGTGGATGGAGTCGTCCTTTTTGACCTGACCCAGACGAGGCTTGACATACTTCGTTCCTTACACCACGGCATGGACGAGGGGCTTCCAACGAACATCCCCTTTATTCCCGATAAGGTGGTTCACCATGCCAACGGGGCGTTGGTCACCGGAATGGAAGGAGAAGTCGTATGGCTTGATACTCAAATGAACCCCGTCTCTGAGGTCTCAGTGCCCTACCCCATGCGCATTCAGCAGGCCGTGGTTTCTGATGGTCACCTCCACGCAACGTGGCTCGACAGGGAACTGCTCCTCGCCCACATGGGTTCCATGCCCATCGGTTCCTCAGAAAACGGGCCTCGCCGCGAAGAGTTGCGCACAGCCATCAACACCACCACCGTGTATTCACCTGCTGGAACGGTTTGGGCACACGCCCTGGATGCAGAGCCCATGGCGCTGGTCGCCAACAACGATGTCTTGGTGTTCATGCTCTACAACCGGGGCCTCTACAGCATCACCACGTCCGCTGATGAGTGTTGGCGTCGCCCCCCTCCAACCTGGTCCTACCCGAAAAAGCGGCCGAGAGGAGCAGAAACGCTCTGTGTTCACATCGAGGCCGACGACTTGCTGTTAACCTCCCGGGGAGGCCGCGTCCAACGTCGCTATCTCTCAACTGGAAATCTGATTGAAGAATATCTCCTCCCAGGTGTTGACGGACCTGTTGAGCATCATGTTCGACACGGAAACAATGCGCTGGTGTGCTCAACAACCGGAGAAGTGGTGTGGTTGAAGGACCAAACCGTTTTGCAACAAATCCAACTCAGCGGTCCGATTCAACACGCAGTTTGGGACCATCGACTCGATGGATGGAGAATCGCTGGATGGCGAGAAGAAGTGGTGGTGGCCAATGGACGCATGGAACGACGAGAAACACGAGAAATTCCCGTGCACGTTCATCCGTTTGATGCTGGCGCACTCATCTTGTACAACGATGGTTCTTGGGAAAACAGCCCGTTTGAATCATCGTCTCCTCGAGAAGAGGAGTGATCACTCGTTCATGCTGGTGAATCCACATCGGCCGCAAGATTTGCGGTTGTTGTGGTGGGCAAGGAAGACACCGGGCCCACAATCTGGACAGCTTTCAGCACGGACGAGTTTTCCGTCTTCAACCTTGTACTTTGACCACTTGGCTTTGGCGTTTGGACCGTCTCCCATCACTCATCGCCTCCTTCTTCGCTGGCTTCGTCTTCCGATGCTTCCTCAGCAACTTCTTCAGCAGGTTCCTCTGCAGCCTCGGGGGCTTGTGAAGCACTGCGCATGTCTTCGTGACGCTTGTGAATGTATTCTGGCTCAACAGCCATGGCCTCTGCAGATCCGTAGATGTACGCAACCCCCGTGGTGAGGGGTTGGCCAAATCGTGTGATGCAATCCTTGACAACAATCAAGTCAGGGTTGGAGCCAGGTTCAAGGGTTTTCACCAAATCCATGACCTCCTTGCGAGAAGGCGTGGCTTTCTTGTCGTGCTTCCAACTGAAGGAAATTTCAACTCTGTTCAGGACTTTGTTTTCGGTTCGTTCTTTGATCTCCATGATTTCACCTCATCGAATGTTGACCTTGAGGGCGTATCGGCCTGGTTGGTCCACCTGCAGACGCTTCGCAATTTCAGAGCGTTCAGGTTGCATGATGATGACATAGCCGGTCCAGTCGGACGAGACTTGGGCTGATGGGTGACGAGGGCACTGGTCCACACCGTCGTTGAGCACCAGGTGACACTCACCGCAAGCAAAAGGCATCTTGACCATCTTCACTCACCGCCGTCGCTGTTTTTCTTTTCCCAACCGGGTGAACCAAGACCGTCTTGCTTGCTGGTCAACCCGATCTTGGAGCGTCGTGGATCGGACGTGTCCGGTGACAACGACACGATGCGTGCTCGGACAAACGAACCAATGGCGAGTTCACGACCCGACTGACGGCCGGTGATTTTGTTCGCACCGATGTTGATGTCAACGGGTTCATCCATGATTTGGGACTTGTGAAGCAACGCTTCCATGGGCCCGATTCGGACAAAGGCGCCGAATTCATTGACCTCGGAGACGGCCCCTTCGACCACTTCTTGGTCGTCCATGCAAAACAAGACAGCGTCGAATTGGACCTTCTGGTAGATGGCGCCGTCGCCGTGAATGATTCTTCCTCGGCCGATGGTCTTGTGGTTGTTTGTCACCAAGACAAATCGGTTCTCGGAGTCAAATTTACCCTCGAAAGCATCCATCGAGAGACGGTCGATGTGTTGGTCCAACGATTGGCCTTTCCGCATGTATTCCGCAGGGATACGGATGGTGTCTTCCTTGGTTACGACCTTGTACATTTTTTCACCTCTTTGCGCTCTTCAAAGGCAAGGTGAAACACGGAGGCTGTCAAGCGGTTCCGTCCTTCACCGGGGTTACCTCTGGAGAGAATGCGACCGAAGTCGTTTCTTCCCACCGACGACCCCTATTTAATTCAAGCGGCCATTTCATGCACGGCGAGGGAGGCGTCATCGTGTTTGGCGACGATGATGCACATGAGAAAAGAGGTTTAATGGCTTGGAAGAGCCATAATCCATAACAACCCCCCGAAGGCGGTGAGTCATGATGTCAGCGAAGCCGTCCCCAACTCGAGGCGCAGTCCTCCATGCGGGGTTCCTCGTTTCGCTGCTGTTCTTGATGCTGCTTGCACCGCTGGTCCAACCCCAGAACATCCTCGAATCATCGGCCGAATCACGGACGTCAGGGAGTGAACCCTGGGATGTTTATCAGCAGCCCTGGAGTCAATACGCACGAACCCCCACACACAATCAAACCGTACCACCTCATGGACCCGATGGAGGGCCCGGGAGTGGGAATGTCAGCGAAGTGACGGTGTTGGCAACGGTTGAACACCCGGTCGTCAACTGGCAGGTTTTCGATACTGGAGATGGAAGCGATGCCTACGGCTCGGTGATCGGCGACTTTTCACAAAGCATCTCGGCCTCTGAAGCCGCAATTGAACGCTGCGGGGAAGGCACGCTCTTTCCCGTGATGATATCGAGCGTCATCGCCGATGGTTCACGCGAGAGTTTCCTCAATATCGTGACCGGCAACGATGCGAAAATCGCCTGGAGGGTCTCGCTCGGCATAACGGATTCGATTCGCTCAACACCCATCATCCACGACATTGACGATGATGGTTTCCAAGAGATCATCGTCGTTTACGACACATCGAGCGCCCTGAACATCGATGTGTGGTCGCCACGACTCACGTGCACGGAGTCCAACTGGCAGACGTCCGGCCACAGCAACGAATTGGTTTGGTCCTATTCCGATTCGAACGTCCGCATCGCCTCGCCTTCGCCTCACCTGCCAACGGAAGAAAGCGGGCACAAGGCGGTTACGCAACCGTTGCTTGCTGACCTTGAACTGGACGGCACACCAGAATTGGTGTTGGCTGTGGTCGATGACCCCGAGAACAATCCGACCATCTATGTTCAATCCTACTCGCTGACCACCGCACAACCGTCAAGTGCTGATTGGAGTGTGAACCTCGACCGTGGAACACACCCCTCCGATCCGGTTTGGGCCCAACTCGACAGCACGACGAGTTCGGTCTTGCTGACCACCATCGACACCAATTCAGGCAACATGTGGATTTGGCAAATCGACGGCTCCACCGGTTCGCTGGATTGGGAGCGTGTTGCCGTCCAAGGAACGGATTCGGGCAACAGCGATGCGCCAAGGCTCCGCTTGCCGGGGCCCATCATCACCCAACTCGACGGTGACGACGCACCAGAGATGATCCTTACCGTACCTACCGACCCAAACGGCCGAACATCGGGAACAGGGGCTCGGTTCATTGGCATGGAAATCACGTCAACGACGGAGGTGTTCAATTTCAGAGCACCCAACGGCTACGCCGATGCGCAACCGCTTGCCCTTGACACCGACGACGACGGTATCGATGATCGCCTCTGCTGGGTCACGTGGTATTCCGAATCAGCGTTCAATTTCAACCGCAAAGGTATGCTGGGGTGCACCGACATCAGTGGCAGTACACCGGTCAACGAATGGGTTCGCGACCTTCAACGAGGCAGTGGAAACGACAACGATGAAATCGCAGTATCACCACCGTTTTGGCTCGATATCGACGGGCAAGGAACGCCAGAAGTGCTGGTCGGATTCGGACGACGAGTATGGGCCTTTGACGGAGACACGGGTGCATCAGCCGATATCAACAACGAGTGGTCAACCCCCTTGAGTACACCCCATCGTGTTTGGACTGCACCTGCGCTTGCAGATGTTGATGGCGACGGTCATATCGACATCTTGTTCGGCGACACCTTGGTGTCTACACGAGGCCCCGACCTTGCACCATCCTTCGACAACCGAGGGCTATCGTTCAATCCAGCACAGGCAGACCCTGGCGACACCGTAACGGTCACCGCCCAGTTTTCCAACATCGGCACCGGTGAAGCGGACGATGACGTTGACGCTGCCATCATCATGAACGGGGTTGAAATCAGCCGAGAACGCTTCACATCAAGTGAACCCGTCGCCCCTACCGCAGAAGGAGGGCCGATGACGTTCACGGCTGAGTTCACAGCGCAACTGGGAACCCACTCGTTTGAAATGGTGCTGGACGTCAACAACAACATCACCGAATTGCGCGAGGACAACAACCGTGCATCAGCGTTGTTCACGGTCGTGGAGCCCTACGTCGCTGAACTCGCTGGCCCGCTTGATGCACCACGCATTCTACCAGGGCAAGCCAGTCAAGTCGATGTGTTGCTCACCTCAACGGGTTCTCGAACCGCCGATTGGACCCTCAGTTACGACACATCAGATCTTCCCGAGGATTGGGGCTTCGCACCCATGGTCGGCACCTCCATGAACGTGGAACTGGTTCCCAACACACCGCTGACCATTTCGTTTGAGGCATCCGTGCCATCCTCGGCGCTCGGGGATGAAACAGGCCAAATTGAATTCGTACTGACCTTGGACAGCGATACATCGGTCAACACGACGCTTGTTGTGCCCATTGAAGTGTTCCGGACGCGAGGCTTGGACCTCGCGGGTGCAACGGGCCTGAATGCATCGTACGGACAGGGTCGTCCGGGTCAAACGGCCACAGCATGGTTCATGGTGGAAAATCTAGGAAACGCTGCTGAAACCACCACCTCCATCACATGGACCGCTCCATCTTGGGGTGGATCTCCCTCGATTCACGATGCTCAAGGCAATGAATTGTTCAGCATCAGCTTGCAACCGGGAGAGATCAAAGAATTGTTTGCCCACCTCCCGACGCCGGGGTCTGCGGCGTATGGAAGCGCAACACAGTCCACCCTCACGCTTTGCATGGGCAGTGGAGACGACACCCTGTGCGAATCCATGCCGTTTACATTCACATCCAGCAAGTTTGTTGTCAGCCCCACGCACCACCGTTCGCTACCCGACAGCAACCTATCGTGGACCATCAGCGGCGTCCTGCCTGCATCCGGCATGGTGCAGTGGAACATGGTTGAAATGGGCATGATTCAAACCAACTGGGCATGGAGCGTCACCGGTGACTGGAGCATCAACGGTTCTACGTTGGAAAGCCAAGGAACCGGCGGCGATACGGTAACGGGTGAACTCAAATTGACCCTTCCGCCAAACGCCGTTCCAAAACGACACGCATTCGTTGGCATGGACCTCAACGACGGTGACGCCGTGTTCAACGCATCGTTGCATGTGCTCCAAATCTATCGGGCCAACGTTTCCATCCTCGAACCGACATTGGCTCCGGGAGAAACTGTGTTGTCGTTGAATGTGAGCGAACCTCATCGGTTCTTATTGGCACTGAGCAATCCCGGGAACGGAGCCGACACCTTCACCCTCGAGGCGACCGTTACCTCCGACGACCTTGCGTTTGACCCCCAAGTCACCTTCACCTACTACGACCCGGTGAAAACTCTCGGGGCATTGGCCACGGGTATTGGAACGGTGGACCTTACACTGTCTGAAGATATTCCCGCAATGCAGCCGTTCTCACTCACGTTCACGTGGACATCCTCTGGCGACTCAGGGGTCGTTGACGCCGTCACCACCGAGATTCAAGCCGCCCCAAGCCATGAATGGTCGGTGGCCGTCGTCAATGGAACAACACTGACGGGGAAGCCCAGCGAGACCGTCGAAGTCGAATTGAGTCTGACCAACTTGGGCAATGCCGTGGACACACTGACGCTCACACCAGTCCTTTCGCCCGTGCTGTTTGGTGAAGACACGTCGTCGTGGACGGCGCAATCCGTGCAAACTTCCGATGTTCAGGTCAACGGCAGTACAAGCCTGCTGTTCAGCATCACCGTACCGGCATCTTCCTGGGCAGGAAGCAGCGTGAACATCCTGCTTCTCCATCAAACAAGTGGCTACACGATCGGGGATACTTCCTTGCAGCTTGAGGTTCTCCCTGTTGCAAGTTGGCGATTGAACCTGACAGGGGCCGATTTGGAAATCGAGCCCTCTGGTGAAAACATCACGCTCCAACTTGAACACACAGGCAACAGTTACGAGACACCCTATTTCAGCAAGGCTGGAGCAGGTTGGAACATCACGTTGCCAAGCAATTCGACGCCGGTTGCCCCCTTTACGACCACGACGTTCGTGGTGCATGTTCAGCCACCTGAGGATGCCATTGCCGGTGAAATTGGTGTGTTGCGAATCCGCATCACGGGCAACGATACCAGCGGCATGATCGAAGAAGAAATACCGGTCAAAGTTGGAGCTCATCCACAACTGAACATCGACCACCGCAGCACATGGAAGGTGAATGAACGTGGAGGCTACCCCACGGCATGGATCGAAAACCAAGGCAACGATGTTGCCATTCTCACACTTGATGTCGCCTCCCTGCCCGAAGGGTGGTCAACACAGCAAGGGGTGCAGTTGGTCTTGGCGCCTGGCTCGTTCGCAGGCATTCCGTTGGATCTCACACCAGCAGCAGATTGGAATCAACAACGATTTTTGGTAACCATCAACATCCACCACCCGCTTTTAGGCACGCTGGCGCACACCATCGAGGTCGAGCATTCATCGGTCTCCTTTGCACAATCTCCCGTTCTGGATGCCTATGCGGGCACCATGCAGTCCGTTGCCGTCTACGACCTTGCAGACGGAAACACCTCCTTCACGGGTGACCTAGACGTCAACGCCGTCGACGCCACCTTAGCATTTGAACAACCGAGCATCACCGGCGAGCACGTCCTTGGTTTCGCTTCGTCGCAAGGCCAAGGAAACCTGTCCCTCTACACCGTGTCTCGCACCTATCCCAACGCTGCTATGACGTGTTCCTTCCTGCCGAACGCCTTTGACCTACTCGGCCAAACAAGCCTCAGCGGCGTCATTGGAACGTGTGACCTCGAAGCTGGCGCTGGAGGTGACCTGCGTGCTGTGTTGACTTTGGTCACCACGAACGGCGAACGCATCCCGCTCGACGAAGACCGGTGGACCGTCCCTGAAGGAACGACCCAACGCGTCAACGTAACCGTCGATGGTTGGGACCCCGATGCGGGTTTGCTGACGATTGAATTGAGAGGATACGACCAGTTCGGACGGACCTTGGAAGTGGAACAAACCGATATCGTTGCACGAGAGAGCGGATGGAACATCGGTATCAATTCACTTTCCACCGACGGAGACATCCGAGTGGGCATCAAACGTACGGGTTACAGCGTCCTGGCCGATGCTGTCTGTGAACTGACGGTTGAGACCTCCGGTGGTTGGAGCACCACCTACATCGTCGACGTGGCCTATGCTGAATTTGCTCCCGTCGTCTCCATTGAAGTCCCTCAACAAGTCGAAAAGGATGAGAAAGTCACGGTGAGCATTGCCTGCAGCGTTCCCTTTGACATCGATGACAACCCCGAGGACGACACCATGAGCGCTTACTACAAACCTGAAAGCATTCTCACGGTATCTTCCAACGATGTAGGGTGGATCATCGGCATTGCGGCGGTCATGTTTGCTCTTGCGTGGTTTGGTGGGGTCGTTCAATCTCCTTCAGCCAAGCGCACTGGTGAGCAACCCCGCAAGTCAGGAACGGGTGCTTCATCCAAACCATCAACCAAGACGCCTGAAAAGACTGAACCCGATGCTGTTGAAAGCGAACCTGAAATCATTGATGATCTCAGTGTTGAACAAGAACAGGCAGAGAGCGAGGTCGAGGTAGAAGCGTTGAATGAACAGGCGCATGTGGATTTGATTGAGGTCATTGAAACACCAAACGAGGAACCTGATTCAATGGACGCCAGCGGACGGCTCGCCTCCATCCGACAAGAGATGGGGGAGAACCAAACACCTGACCGTGAGGGAGATCTTGAGGACCGAATGAAGCGGTTCTTCGGAGATTCGTGATCAAAGCTTCATGCAAGCCCTTAACCCGAAAGGCGTTCCGCAGGGTGCATGGATGAATTGTCGGCATCGACAACCACCCCGTTTTACACCCTCGATGCCTTTGATGGGCGCCTCGCCGAGGAAACGATGCGTGCCATCGAACATGCCATCAACAGCGAATTTGAGCCATGGACGAGGCTCATGGAACAAGAGCCAGTTCGAAGACAGCGTTTGGTCGACCAAGGAATTGCTGAGCCTGAACAGTTCGCATCCATTCAGTGGGATGCTGCAACGTTGCTCTTTACCACGTGTGTTGAACTTGCTTCCGACGGTCGCCCGCTTCCCATAGGTGAGACGCTCACCAAGGAACGATTCGGCCGGTTCCCCCACGGGAACGGTTCAGCCTTGGCCTACTTGTTGGAATACATCCGCCCAAACAGAAGTGTGACTGAACACGACGGTCAAAGCATCTACGACGGCCTGATTGAATTGCTGAAACAACTGGCTGAAGGCTGTACCGAAGCACACAGGGGGCATGACATGTTCGAAAACGGCTTTGGCGGGATGCGGATATGCGGCTACCTTTCTGCAGAAGATGTTCAAGTTCTCCGGCGGCATCTCGCGAGCAGAGCATGGACGGTCTCGCACGATGAACCGCTTGATGGAGGCGTCGCCGATGTGGCGAAGCACTTCACAACCTTGCTCAAGGCTGCTGAACGAAGGCGAGTAGGGCTTGCCTTCCGCACGCACCAGTAAGGCATCAGAACGTCTGCGACGTCAAGCGCTCGTACATCGATGCGTAGAGCGCAGCGGTTTCATCGATCACGGATTGCGGCAGTGCAGGAATCGGCGGTTCCTCCGTACCTGCATCCCTTGCAGCTTTCAAAGCCGTTTGGTGCCCTGTTTCGATGTAGTGGGCACGAACGAATTCCTTGGAGAGTTCGATGCACTCACCGTTGGCGTAGGCTGCTGCATCCCACCATCGATCCTCGTCAAGGGTTCCAAACGTGTCAACCAACACCACTTCTCTGTTGGTGCCAAGTGCAAATTCTTTCTTTCCGTCAACGTGAATCAAACCGTTCTTGGCCGCCTCTCGCTCAATGATATCATCAACGGCGAGTGCAGCAGCAACAATGGCTTCGTATTCATCGTCGGTGATGTTGGAAATTTCCAATGCCTCTTCGCGACCGATGTTTCGGTCAAAGGTTTCGAATTTGGTGGTGACCTCAACAAAAGGCTGGGCGAGTTTCACACCGTACTCACAATCGGGTGCAACACCAAGGGCTTCAGCCGATAATTCACCGCGTTGGAAGCGGCGCCAGGCTGAGCCTGAAAGGTAGTGCCGAACGATCACTTCGAGGGGTACGAACACCCATTCCATGTCTCGAGGAATTGCACCTGGCTCCTTGATGACCTTGACCTTGCGAACGAGACACCGGTCAGCGTGATTCACTTCAATCAAGTGCGTTTTGCAAATGCCGGCTTCTTCGACCAACTTGAACCAGTGCGCAGTGGTTCGGTTAAGGGATTCCCCCTTCCGTGGGATAAGGGACGGAATGATTTGGTCAAACACTGAAATTTGATTGGTAAATCTGAATTCCAAAATCTCAGGGTCATCGGTTGACCACACTTGCTTCACTTTGCCTTGGTAGAGCATTTCTCCCATGGCGCAGGAACCCTTGAAAACAGCCCTTGAACCTTTCAGCCCACACATTTGGTCAAAGGAATCCAAGAGCGTCTTCAATTCGATTCAATTCAGGCCCGCTTGTTTGTGTACCGCTGACGGCGCCGGTGTTCGATGCACATACCCCAGCGCCAACATAGGGCGAGCCAAACGATACGGTGCCCACCATCGGTTTGACACCGAGAACATCTTCAATCAGCATGGCCTCATCAGGCGTTACATCAGGATGCAAGAGAACACCTTGGTCGTTCGCCACCGCAAGGCTCCCAACCACGTCATGGCCCGCAACGGTGGTTGAAGCGACGTCCACTGCGAGGACTTCTGCGAGAATCTCCAACCCTTCTTGAGGAATACTGGGTGAGGCAACAGCCCCTTTTTCGTTCACGACCAGAAGATTGCCTGCGGTGTTCACGCCACCTTCCATCACGACAACATCGCCAAACGAAGTCAGACGATCGATGTCGCTTTCCGTAGCGATGTCAGCAACAGCGATACCACGGCTGTTTCCACAGACCAACGCTCCAATGAGGTTGGAACCACCAATGGAAAGAGGTTGAAGCTCCAAACCCAAGGACGCGTCAATGGTTTGAATCACCGGTTCAGGGAGTTCAAGAGGATGGAACAACACGTTTCCAACAGCGGCAAGATGGATGCCCACCTGGTCGCTACCAAAAATATCCACCGTGTCAATTGGCATGTGCTCATCCCGACCTTATGGTGACTGTTCTAAAACGTGGTGTTTTTGTGGTTCCCCAGAACGCAAAAAAGGCCGGCCTCCATTGGAGGTCCGGCCTTAAGCGCCCTTACGGGTCGAGGATACCCGAGGTGAAAAGAGAGGGGCACAGTGACTTCCTTTCCCGTGGACTCTCGTACCACAGTAATGGGAGAGACGCAGAAGGGCTTGACTTCTGGGTTCGGAATGGGACCAGGTAAACACCTTCGCTGTGACCGTGCACCCATCTCTTTTCGAATCGGATAGGATGCGACGTAGCGTCGCAAAGTGAAT
>JALRLQ010000060.1 GCA_023254365.1 Candidatus Poseidonia sp.
GTCTTCCCATTGTTTGAAAAAGACGGCATGGACACCATCGCGAACACCATTCACCAACGGTTTTGCAGCACGGCTGGAACGGTGTCCATGTACGACGGAAGCGGGTCAATTGGACGCCGTTACGCACGAGCCGATGAAATCGGTGTGCCGACCTGTATCACGGTGGATCACCAATCCCTCGAAGACGGAACGGTCACGGTTCGGGACAGGGACACTGGCGAGCAAACGAGGGTTTCCATCGATTCGTTGTGAGGATGTCGCTTCACGCCGCCTCTTCGCTGGTGAAGGTTGAAGAACCCTCCTTGCGGAAGGAAGAACATGAGTCAGCCGAGCGATTGGACGGAACGTCACCGTCCTCGCTCGGAGCAACTGCTCGAGGGCAACGAAGTGCAACGACGAACCATTCGAACCTGGTTGGATGAATGGCAAAGCGGGGCGCCCAAGAAACGAGCAATGTTGCTCATCGGACCTCCAGGTGTTGGAAAGACCACCGTGGCGCGTGCCGTTGCAGAGGACATGGGGTGGAACGTGATTGAACTCAATGCGAGCGATGACAGAAACGCTGCCGCAATTCGGAAGGCTGCAACCAGCGGTGCTATCCACCGTTCTCTTTTCCACGACCCCACCGCACCGCCTTCTCGAACACTGATCTTGTTGGATGAGGTGGACCACCTCTCCGGTGGCTTGCGTCAAGTGAGCCAAGACCGTATCGAACGAGCGATGCAGGGTGGCGAGGAGAACGCAGGTGCATCCCTCTCGGGAGATTCGGGTGGCAAGGCTGAGCTTTTGCGACTGCTGGACCAAACCAAACAGCCCGTGATTCTTGCCTGCAACGACGAAATGGGTCTGTGGGGAAGAAATTCGTCCTGGCGCTCAACAAGAGACCGCTTTACCAAGCATTTGGTCAAAGTCAATTTCGTTCGGGCCAGCAAGGAGGCCCTGCGACGAATCGCTCGTCGCGTGCTGAGGGAGGAAGGCATTGAGTTCGATTCGGGTGCCGTGGATGCCTTGGCAAAACACAACCACGGCGACCTGAGAGCGCTTGTGCGTGATTTGCAAGTGATGACCGCTGACCTCAACGGTCAACCGCTCACCGCCTCCGTGGTTGAACGCCATCATGAAGCAAGCCAGCGCGACATCACCGTTGAGATCTTCCCCGGACTTGAACGCCTCTATAGAGAACGCTCTTCCGCCGCTGCTGCAACACTGATTCGATCCATTGACAAGGCCCCCGAAGATTTCCTTGATTGGGTGCACTGGAACAACGCCTCCTTGTTTACCCACGGGCCGAGCATCCAACGGGGAACCATGGCCTTGCGCCAGGCTGATCGAAATTTCATGGGCCGGTTCACCAACCAAGCACACCGTTCATCCTACTGGACACAACACCTGACCGCCCTTGCAGCCTCGGTCGCCAACACCGTCCCACTGGAAGGACGGCTCTATGTGAACTACCCGCATTTCCTTCGCCGACGAGGTTCTTCTGGTCGGGGAAGCATTCTCGACAAGTTGTCGGCCTACTGCTCGTCCAACAGGGTGGCGACCCGTGAAGACCTGATTCAACCCCTGGCGATGCTCCTCCAAGACGGCTCCCCCTTGGGTGAACCCTCGGCCTTTGAATGCTCACTGCTGCTCGGTTTGAACGCAGAAGAACATCTTTCCCTTACCGGGATGAGCGCCACCCGACGGTCTTCGAAGCAATTGTTGGCCGCTTACGATGCGGCTGAATTGGAGCGAGAGCAACGACGCGTCCCCGAACCCTTAGGCGTACAGAACGACGTATCTGCCGGCACCATACAGGAACCAAAGGTCGTTGAGTCGGTCGATGAACCGGTCGTTGATGACGAGAGCGAGCCTGGGCCTCCTCCCGGTCAAACGACGTTGTTCTGATCTTCGTCGTCCTCACGCTGCTCCAGCATGCGCTTGACCATCGCCATCCCTTGGCGTTCACCATCGGCTTTCTCCTCTCGCCGCCAGCTGTGCGGATGAAGGACAATGATGGCAGTCAACAATTCCAAACGGCCAAACCACATCAAAATCGACGTGAAGAGAAGGGCACCTGAATTCATCGTCGCCCATGTTTCTTCGGGGCCGTAATCACCAAGGGTGGGGCCGGTGTTACCGAGCGAAGAGGCGACCACCATCGTGACGCTCTCAAACGATTCCGTTGGCATGAAGATGGCAAGGATGACGCTTGAAATGAAAAACAACCCTACCCAAATGAAGAGCATACCAACGATGAGGCCCAATTGTTTGTCTTCGACGACCTCCCCGTTCATACGAATTTGCTGTACTTTTCGAGGCTGAGCAATACGTGTGAGTTCCCTCATGGCCACCTTGAAGGCGATGTTGACGCGGAGCAGTTTCAGGCCACCGGCCGTCGATCCAGCACTGGCACCGACCACCATGAGAATGAACAGGATAATGTGAGCCACGAGTGGCCACGATTCGTCCATGTAGTTGGTTGAGGTGTACCCTGTCGATGTACCAAACGACACCGCCTGGAAGATGCTTTCTCGGAAACTGGTGGACAGGTCAACCCCCGAGATGAACAGGGACAACTTGAGGGCCAGGACAGCAACGAGCATGTACACGAGGTAAATGCGAAATTCTTCATCTTTGAACGCTCGCTCAAAATCGCCCCCTCGAATGAACCACAACAAAGCGAAGTTGACGCCAGCAAGAAACATGAAAACCACAATGATGCTTTCAACCAGCCCTGAATCGTAGTATCCAATACTGGCATCTCGCGTCGAATAACCTCCCGACGGCATGGTGGTCAACGCGTGGTTCACGGAATCGAACAGGTCCATCGCACCCGTGAGGTACAGAAGCAAGAATTCGGTCAGTGTCAGAACGATGTACAATCCCCAAAGGGCCAGCGCCGTTTGCTTCAATTTCGGACGAAGTCGGGACAACGAAGGGCCGATCAACTCGGCCCGTGCCAGCGCCATGCCTCCACCGATCACACGGGACAACACCATCATGCCGAGCATGATGATCCCCATGCCGCCGAACCATTGCGTCAGGGAGCGCCAAATCAACAAGCCACGGGGTTGGGCATAAATGCAGTCTGGCGTCGTGCCGGGGATACAGTTTGGGCTCATGTTGTGAGAGATCACCGTCGCCCCGGTGGTGGTGAAACCGGACATCGACTCAAACCATGAATTCACGAAACCTCGTGCGATGTCGATAACCTCGACGTCCGGCGTCATGGGTCCAACAAACATCCCGCCAAACCAGTAGGGTAAGGCGCCGATCAACACGGTCACGGGCCACACCAGTCCCACGCCGACGAAGGCTTCCAAATCACGGAGCCGTTCTGCAGAATTGGTACGCGTGAAGAAGGCGAGGAGGAGGGTGCCCAAGCCTGCACTCGCTACGATAGCCGGGCCGAAGGCCTGAATGGCGAGGGTAAGCCCGTCCAACCACCAGGTCAAGGCAGCACACACGAACAACGGCACCGTCAACGCCAACAGGGTCCAGCCCAGGATGAGGTTCACGACGTCGTAACGCATGATCACACCTTGAACCGTTTCTGGGCTTCAGCAACACGCTCCTTCAAACAGAACACCACCATTCTGTCGTTCTCAAGAAGCAACTCGTCCGCTTTTGGTTCAATGGATTCCCACGAACCGGAGAGGTTCATCCGCTTGATGAACGCCGGACGAAGCCAATCAGGGAACTGTGCTTCAGCCACCGTTTTACCGGCGAACTTGGCTTTCTCGGTGATGGCAAGCGTGATACCAACCACGTTGGGAATTTCCGTCAAGAGGGCGTAATGGCCGGAAAGACTCTGATGAATGTGGGTCAGCATGTTGCTCACCGCAACTCGGTGGCGGTCGACGGCAAAGGAGATGCCCATGCGCTGCGTAACCTTGACCAAATCGGCGTCGTTGAGCATCAAGCCGGTATGCGGCACACCCAAGTCGGACATCAAGAGGACGGCGGCAATGTTGGCGTGGTCATCGTCGAGAGCACTCACCGCAACGTCGAATTGGTCAATGGAGATTTCTTCCAAGATGGAACGATCGAGGTGGTCGCCGTGAATCACGTCGAGGTTGGAGTGGCCGCCCGTCTTGGAACCTGCCAGTTGATTGGCCAGATGCAGATTGCGTTCAAGAACCGTTACGGTCGCTCCGTGTTCAAGCCAATCCTGTGCCATTTTCGTGCCGTTCGAGGTGGCTCCGACAATCACGACCCGTGGGTGTTCGGGGAAGTACGACACTTCGTGGCCGAAGGTGATCAACGCCGGGTTGAATTTATCCAAGCCGACCACAGCTACAGCGATGCGGTCACCGATTTCCAACACGCTCTCATCGTTGGGGATGAAACTTCGCTGACCGTCTCGCTTGACACCAACGATGTTGGGTATGCCGTGGACAAAATCTTCCTTGACATCTTTGAGCGGTCGGTTGACAATGCTCGAAGCAGTGGAGCCGATATCGAATTCGAGCACGAACGCACCGTGTTCGAAGGCGATCACCTCCTCAATTTCGGTTGAGCGCAATCCGGCGTTGAGGCGTCGGATGGCACCTCGCAACGGGTTGACGACGTGGTTCACGTTGGCCCATTCACCAAGGTGGCCGTTGCGGAATTCATCAATGTACGTTGGGTCTCGTAGACGGCAAATACTGGTCAGTTTGTCCTTGCCCTTGAGGTCGCGGTGAGCATGTTCTGCAATCGCGCAGGCAATGAGGTTGGCTTCATCTGAGGGTGTGGCAGCAACGAAGACCTGCGCTGTGAGAATGCCTGCTTCGAGCAAGGTGTCCCTCGAAGTGATGCTTCCGTGAATCACCAAGCAATCCAGGGCCTGTGCGTTGGAAACGGCACGCGAATCGTTGTCCACCACGACAAGATCGTACTTTTCGTTGGCCAACGCCTTGGCCAAAGAAATCCCAACACGTCCAGCACCGCCAATGATCACTCGCATGGTTTCACCTCAGCCGAGGGTTTCGGCATATTTCTTGACTTTGTACGAACCGCCGGAGAACACCACGTCCCCAACGGTCTCAAAACTACGCTGACGCTCCACGCTTCCTGCTCCATAGGTCGCGCTGAGGACGGGGTGATAGTAGTCGTGAACGAGGTCACCGGTCGGGTCGGCCACCTCCACCCAATCAATGTAAGCCGTCGGCGTGGAGAGGAGCCACTTGTTGTTGACGACATCGACTTGCGCCTCAACAAAACAGGTTTGCAAGACGATGTTGCGCTCTTCACACCACGCCTCGCTCATCGGCAACAAGACATAGCCCCAAGCGTGAGCTTCCCAGCCTTCGCTGGAAAGGAAGGGATCGCCCAAGACACCAAAAGCGTACCAACCGGGAACCCCACGAGTGCGCATGATGCTGAAGAAGGCGTTTGTCTGTTCGTCACAATCACCCGTTTCAGCGGCAAGGCATTCGGGACCGGAACGGGCCGTGCCCGGTGCCTCTCGGTCGTAAGAGATGTAGGCGTGAAGATAATCGAAGGATGCTCGGGCAAAGGCGTAGGCGTTGCTTGACTCGCCTTCAGGAAGGCTGGTGGCAATGGCGTCAGCCGTAGCGACGACCAAGGCATCGTTCCCATTGATGGCGTAACTGCCTACGTTGTCTCGGAAGTACCACTCGTCGCCACCAAAGTCAGCTTTTCGTACACCGTTCCCTCGTTGAGCGATATCGGCAAAGGTTCCTGAATTCTCAACATTGAGGCCAACGTCCTTTCCAGCGATTCGGGCATCGACGCGTCCATCGTCCCACCACGAATACGAGGTGGATTTCACGCGAATTTCAAAGGTGTAGCGCACGGATTCACTGCCATCCAAGTTGGTTCGAATTTTTACACACTTGGCCACAGGACATTCCTCACTTCCTTCACCCACCGCAGGCCACCATACCTCATGGCCGGCAGCGGTCGTGATTCGGTTGGCATGGGACCGGTCGGGCAGCCCATCGACGGGCATGTTGATCCGTTCTCCACCGACCACCACCGCCAATTCCAAGGTTTCTTGCAGCGTGATGGAGGGAGCCTCGTCGCTGCCGTCCGTGTAAGCAAATTGCGCCGACCCGGCCAACGAGGAACGTAACGTCGGCGGAATCAGGATGTTTTCCGTGATGATGCTGCTCGTTCCTGGGCCGCCGTTCAACGACACGTCAGCATGTTTCGCAAGGGTGTAGGTCGCTTCGTTTGGGTAGATGTGGTAGGGGGCGAGCTGGGACTGCAGGAATTCTTCGACCCCTCCGAATTCACCAAAAATCGCCTCTTGGGCTTGGGGAGAAAGCATCACGAACGCCACCAAACTCAGCATCACCACGCTTCGAAAGCGGTTTTTCCGGCGTTTCATGATGTTACGTTGGCGACCCGTGTGTGTTTGTACGACGCCTCGCTGAGACGGTTTCTTGGCCATTTTGTACGACGTGGCCCGTGTGCCCTTCTGGCTGAATTGTTGCTCAAGGCGATAACTGGCTCGATCGCCCTGCGGAAGAACACGCCCGCACGAGTAGCAAATCGTGTCGCTCGGCAACGCCGCACTGCGACAATAAGGGCATGCACCCATGGTGTTTGGCTCGGCTGGCGAGGTATAACAATTCCTCAAGATGGCCCGCCAGCAAGAACAAAACCATAGTGGCGAAATTTTCGTTCGGAAATACCATTCCATGCTTTAAGTAATCAATTACTCACTCTTCTTCGCCGGCACTCTCAGCACCCTCAACGGGCGAAACCGAGGCAGGTTGGGCGTCTCGGACTTGTTCAGCCCACATCCGGCGGAGGCGACGACGACCCTCTTTGGGCACGGATTCCCAAATCCACGTCTCAGCGGAAGGCGTGGCGAGGAGGATGAACGGCAGGATGAACACCCACCCGATGGGCTCGAAAAACACGAAGTAAATGGCCACCAGAAAGGAGGCTCGCCAAAAGGCAGAACGCAATACGGCCCCCCAACGTCGTCCTTGAAGCATCATGAAGCCGTGGCGCGACGTGATCAGCGCTTCAGCACGAGGTGACATCACGGAAATCAAGGCGACGTTGACAAGTCCCGGCAGCGTGTAAGTCTCGTCAAATTCGAACATTCGAAACATCATCACCATCGCCACCATGCCACCAATCGCTAGACCAAGGGCCCATCCACTGGTTGGTTGGGAGCCACCACGGCGGACACGCTTTCGTCGCAGCAGGAGGTGTGAAAACACAGAAGCAAACAAGGCGACAAGCATCAGCGAGACAATGTTCAACCCTGTGTAGACGCCATCGTTGCTGACCACGGTGGTGTAGTACGGTCGAAACAAGAGCCCGTCGGCCATGACCGCATAGAGTCCGCCAAGAACGATGCCCCAGAAAACATGGTTCCATGCCGTGGGCAAATCGTAGAAACCGGCAAACTTGGTCATCACACCTCGCCAGCCGAGGGTCATCCCAACGAGGGCACAGAAACTCGAGAGTTGAAACAACACGAGTTCTGATACCATGATGTGGCCTGTGTGGTTCCCTTCATCAATCTCTTGGCTGGAAAGACCCCAAGGGTGGCATTCAAACACCTCGGCGGCTTGGGCGAGCCATGGCACGGCTTCTCCTCTTTGGTGGAAAAGGCGGCGTGGGAAAAACAACCACGTCATGTGCAACAGCGGTTTGGCTGGCCGATGCGGGATTGCGTGTTCTGCTTGTGTCCAGCGACCCTGCTCATTCAACCTCCGACTCCCTCAACGTCCAACTTGGCACCGAACCAACCGAGGTGGAGGGCGTGCCGGGTCTCTTCGGCTTGGAAATGGACCCTGAGGCCAAACTGTCCAATTTGCTTCCCAAAGTCGGTGAAGCGATGAACAACATGGGACAGGGTGGTTTTGGAGGCCTCGGCGGCCTGGGCATGATGCTTGACCCGTCGGCGAAGGACGAATTGGATGAGATGAAGTCCGACATTCAAACAGCCGACATGATCTTGCCGGGGCTTGACGAGGCCTTGGCCTTTGATGAATTGCTCAAACACATGGAAAATCCAACGTGGGACGTCGTCGTGTTCGACACCGCACCCACCGGCCACACCCTTCGGTTCCTGTCGTTACCCGAACTCATTGAGGCATGGTCAGGCCGTTTGCTGCGATTGATGCGCGTGTCTGGCGGCCTCCGCTCGATGCTGTTTGGACGAAAAGAAAGCGACGCCATGAAGGAAGAACTGGAACGCTTTCGACGCCGAGTTCTTCATGTCCGCCGTGTGTTGAGCGACCCTGCCACGTCCTCGTTCACCCTCGTCACCATCCCTGAACGAATGGGCGTGAACGAGACCCTGCGTGCTCACGAATCGTTGGTGGAATACAACCTGCCCATCGGAGGGTGTTTGGTCAATCGAATCACCCCCGAGTTTGATCACCCCTTCCTCGAGCAACGACGCGAACAGGAACTGAGCAGAATCGAAGAGTTGGAAGCCGCCTTGAACGGGGTGAACGTCGGTCGGCTGGAATTAGCCGACACCGAAATTGTTGGTGTTGAGGCCTTGCGAGGTGTTGGAAAACAACTCTACGGCAATGTTGCAGCCATCGCCGATTCAATCGGCCCGCATGCCATTGGTGAAGTCCTTCACCATGAGGTCCATCGTGGGATGGTCAGCCAACTTGACGACGCCACCGAACACATCCAACTTCATTTCCCCGGCCTTGAGCGAAGCGACCTCTCACTGCGTAGCGAGGAAGGTGTCTTGTTCGTTGGGGTCAACGGGCGAGAACAGCCGATACCCACCCAAGCCCATGTCAAAGCCAGTCAAGTCAAAGCCTCGTTGGACGACGATGTCCTGACCCTTGAGGTCCCACGGAACCAAGCATCGTCCTGAGGGCATGGTTTGAAATGGGTCAACCTTGACGCCTCAACATGGCTCTTGAAGGCTTGTCGAGGGGAATCTTCCGCTCGCTGGGTCTGCTCAAGAACAAGCGCAAGTTGGACGAGGACGAGCTTCGTGAAATGACACGCAGTCTGCGCCGTGCTTTGCAAGAAGCAGATTTCAACATCCGACAAACCAAGGAAATCGTAGACCGCCTTGAAACCCGAATGCGAGAAGAGGAACCCCGACCGGGGCTCACCTTGCAAACGCATGCTATGAACATCCTCTACACCGAACTGGTGCGCATCCTCGGCCCAGCTACCGACTTCCAGCCCCGTGGAGCCACCCTCTTGCTGGTTGGACTGTACGGACAAGGAAAGACCACGACCACGGCGAAATTGGCCGAGTGGTACCGTCGCAAACACGGGCTGCGCGTCGCCGTCATCGAAGCCGACGTTCATCGACCTGGTGCCTACGCTCAACTTTCTCAACTCCTTGAGGACACGACCGTTCAAGTCTACGGGGAGCCCGAGACCAAGGACGCCGTGACGATCGTTCGCAACGGCCT
>JALRLQ010000061.1 GCA_023254365.1 Candidatus Poseidonia sp.
TCCTCCACCGCCACGTCCTTCAGAGCGCCGGTCACCGCCGTCACGTCGTCCTCCACCGCCACGTCCTTCAGAGCGCCGGTCACCGCCGTCACGTCGTCCTCCACCGCCGCCGCCCGGCCGTGGAGCCTGGCATCGATTGCATGCATCCCTGAACGAGAAGTTCGAGTTGTTGCACGAGGGACAGGTCCAATCGTTGTCGTTGAAGTTCCCTCGACCTTGGCCGCGCTGCTGGCGGTCGTTGTTGAAGCGACGGTTGTCACGGGGACGGTCGTTACCGAAACGACCACCCTCTTGACGACGGTCGGAGCGGTCGTTGAATCGGGGGCGCTGATTTCCTCGCTGACCTCCACCGCCACCGGGTTTGGGGGCTTGGCATCGGTTGCAAGCTGTTCGGCGAGCAAAGTTCGAATTGTTGCAGGCAGGACAGGTCCAATCCTCGTTGAAGGTGGTGCGTCCACGAGAGCGGTCGTCCCTTGAGAACGAACTGCGGCGGTCGTTGGAACGTTGGTTTCGGCCTTGCCCGTCCCACGACCGTTGGTTCCCTTCTCGGCGGTCGTCCCTTCTTTGGAAACCATCACGACTGCGCTGGTCCCGCTGCTGGGGAGGCCGTTCACTGCGTGGTTGTTTGGCCCGGACCGTCACGGAAAGGCCAATCAGGTCATCGAGGTTGAGGTTCCTGTCAATATGAGCGACATGGACCAATGGATGGTCGGTGCTGCCCAAGACGCCGTCCACTTTTCCAATGTAGACGCCGTCGTCTGCTCGAACCATGATGGCATTCAGCGCAGGTGAGGAACCTTCGAAGTGAACGAGGAGCCCGCCTTCGTGACTTTGCGATTCAACCGTTCCTGTAAACATTGCAAGGCCTGGTGTTTCCTGCCTGCGTCGCTTTTTGGTTGTGTCGGTTTATTCGTCCCGACCACGGCGAAGCAACACGGCTGCACCAAGCATGGAGAGGGTGGCCAACAAGGAGGTTGCCGGCAACGCTCCGTCAGCATCGGGTTCCACTTGTGGTGGAGACACGATGGGGTCATCGACAACGGGGAGGTTGATGGCGACCGTGAGTTGCGTGGAGGCTCCGGACTCATCGGTGGCGGTGATGACCACATCGTAGTTGGTGAGGCCGTTGGCCATGCAAATCGCTGTTGAAACGTCCACGTCCCAGTTGATGCCGTTGATGTTGAAGCCTTGGTAGTCGGCACCGCAGATGGTCAATCGCATGGTCACCACTTCGAGGTCGGGGTCAGAGACCAAGCCGAACATTGAGAATTTCAGTTGGCTTTCATCCCATGTGGCGTTCTCACCGTTGAAGTTCGCCGCCACGGAAATGATCGGAGGCGAGTTCGGTTTGACGAGAGCCAAATCCATGTCCGACCGGTAGTCGAGCATACCAACAGCACTTGCTTCGCTGATGAAGGTGAAACTGCCCGGGCGGATGTTGTCGAGGGACACCACGGTCTCCGTGGTTGCGGAAGACGACACGGTGACCGTATCGCCTGCAGCCCCCAACATGCCGTTTTGGGATGCCCGAACGGACATCAGGAATTCATTGACCAAACCCGATGAGGTGACGGTCATCACGGCGTTTTTACCGGATTCATCCAACACGGCTGTCGCCGTGAAGAGGGTGCCAAACGTCCATGTTCGGGTGTCGTTTTCATCGCTGGCCCCGAGAGGGTCGACGGCGATGCAGGTGGCGGTCGATTGGGTTGCCCCCGCTGGTTGCGTGACGAAGAAATCACCGAGGACGTTGGTCGAAACGGACCAACCCGACTGATCGAAGGTGCACTGCAGCGACCATCCGTTGTCATCGCTGGCCCATCCGTTTCCAAGTTCGGCGGTGGCAAAGGGCCAGGTGCCCTCGCCGGAGGTCGCAATCGCCGTTCCGTTGGGAGGTGCACTTGCCGTCCAGATCGGTATGTCGTTGGTAGCGGGTTCTTGGGTTGTGAAATCCATGAACATGTTGCATTCCAAGTCCCATTGTGTTCGGTCAAAGGACACCAGTTGGGTGACCTGAAGGGAACCGTCGCCAAGGTACGTGAAGGATGGTTCGTTGATGTTGTCGCAGGATTGACCGCTGTCCGGAGCATTGTCCGTTACTCGGAAGGCGTACATTCGCAAGCCCTGAAGCACCGGGAACGTGACTCGAAGGGCTGCATTGCTCATGTTGGTGATGTTCATCGCCAAGGTGAAGTTCGAGACACCGCTGTTGGGCAGTTGGTCCCAACGAACGTTGTTGGTTTCACCTTGTGCAACCGCGAGACTGATTTCCATGTCGTCCGTGGTCGAGGTCGGCACCTCTTTGCAATCTTGGGCAGCACCGAAGTTGGTGCAGGTCCTTGAATCAGGATGTCCGTCGGGACCGAGGTTCACTTCATCGAGGCCAATGCCCTCTTCAACGAATTCAAAGTCGTTCCAGTCAACGCCACCGGAATGGGGGATACCTTCTCGCATGCCCAATCTGGTTTCCATATCGGCGATGCATTTTGGTCCGATGCTGCGAACGGCGTCACGCTCATCGGTGCTGATCCAGTCGTTGTCTCCACCTGGAAGCCCCTCAAACAACCCATCGAGGTTGTCGCGGACGATGGCTGAATTTGAGCCGTTGACCCACGCATTGGCGTACAAGTCGCCTGTGGCCCAATCGTCCAACACGTTGAGTTCAAACAGGGCAAAGTCGTACTCGAAGAGGTCCTCAAAGGTGTAGCCGCTGCAGTCCACATCGAGTTCTTGTCGCCCTTCTGCAGGCAGGACCTTGCTGTCCTCTTCAAGCGAGGAAATCCATGGGGTAGAAACAACACTCAGCATCAAGAAGGCAAGGCTGAGGGAGGCCAGGGTGGTCGGTCGCGTGCTGCGTGCCATGAGGCACCGTTGCCTTTCGCCTTCATGAAGAATTGCACGCTTTCATCACGGTACAAGGGCTTCCATGCGTTTGTGGAGGGCCCACCACGGCAACACCGTCCATGCGAGAGCAGCCAGCCAGGATTGCCAGGCTGCGACTCCACGATCCACGGTGGGCAATTGCGTTTCAAGCAAATGATGGTACACACCGTTGGGTGAGAGCAGGTCGAGCATCCCTTCAAGCGCCACCCAAGCCGGGTCATTGGCCTCTCCCACCGCCACACCTGAGGCATAGGCCACCATCGAAGTGACCAGAGCCCACAAGAAGGTGAAGAAGAACCAAACCCCAACACCGAACGCAATGGCCGAACCCTGCTCACGGGCGGTGGTTGAAGCCAAGAGGGCGAACAAGGTGTACCACAACACGATGAGGCTCGTCGAAACCACGTACACCAACAGTTCCTCCAGCGTGGGCCACGCGCCCATGCGAGCGTTGACCACGAACACCGATACGGCCATCAAGACATAGACGGGCAGCAAGATGCTTTGGAGATGGCCAAGAATCAGGGCTGCTGCTTGATGTTGGCGGGGCATCGGTTGAGCCAGTTGAATTTCCAACATACCGCTCGCCCGGTCTTTGCTCACACCATCAAACGCCATGAGCACAGCGCACATCGTGGCACCGAACACCACGCCCAACGAAGCGTAGAACAAGACTTCCATGGCCGTGTCGGGCTGGTGACCGCCAGGGAGCACGATGTTGGGGTCGGAAAAGCCCCAGGCCAATCCCGGCATGAAGAGGATGAGGATGGGAAGCATGATCTTCAGTCGGATGCCGGCGAGTCGCTCTGTTCGAATCCGACGTGCTACTCGCACGATTCGTTGGAGATCACTCATCTTCGCCGACCTCCGTTGCTCGCATTGGAATCATCGCCGAGGAGGCCACTTCAAGACTGATGTCGTCCAAACTCATGCCGGTGGCAGCACACAACCATTCCACCAGATTGGGGCGTGCTGGAGACCACGACGATACGGTGACCGATTGTGCAAGACAGGCATCGAGCACGCCACGAGCATCACCGCGAACGGTGAGTGACCACCGTTCGTCGCTCACCTCGAAGCTCAAGACCTCAGCATCGCACGCATCCACCGCCTCGTTCACGTCCAGCGACCCAATGCCTTCGAGGACATAGCGGCCGTCCAGACCGAGGCGGCGCTCAACATCCTCAAGCGGCCCTTCATCCAAGAGTTGTCCCCGATGCAGCAGGGCGATGCGATCGATCAACCCCTCAAGTTGTGTGACCATGTGCGAAGAAATCACCACGCAGACACCTTTCTCGGCCAGTCGGCGAACCAAGGACGCAAAGGCTTCGGATGCCACCGGGTCAAGTCCGTTGAACGGTTCGTCGAGCAACAGCACGTTGGGGGAGCCCAAGAGGGCTGCTGCGATGGAAAGCCGTTGACGCATGCCTTGGCTCAGGTTGTCCAAGGCTTCTTCGGCTCGCTCACCCAAACCGACCATGCTGAGCAACCCACCGAGGTGACGCTGCGTTGAACCTCGCATGTCGTTGAGTTGTTCGAGCGCCTCCATCACCGTCATGCGTCCTTGCCAGCGCACCTGCTCGGGCATGTGACCGACCAACCGGCGAAGGTCGACGGTGTCCAGGCCGTCATCATCGTTCATGTGGGAGCGAACCACGCCTGCCTGAATCGGTAGTACACCGGCCATCATCCGCAGCAGGGTGGTTTTGCCCGCCCCGTTGGGGCCGACCAACCCCAGCACGGACCCGGCATGGAGGTTCAGGTTGAGCCCAAGAATGCCAGCGCCCGGGCGCGTGGCCCAAGGTTTGAACAGCCTCGGAGCCGGAACAGCATGGCGATGCTGCACTTCATGGAAGGTCAGCAGCGGCTCCGCCATGGATGAAGGGAGGCGAAACCCTCGCATCAACCTTGGCGAAAGGCGAACCTCTATGACGGGAAGTTGCTGACTCGATGTCGACCTTCATGCTGTGGCAGGGCCTGCTTCAATCCCTTGCTCCGTTGCTCGGGGGAGCCATCACGTTGCGATGGCTGCACCAGCGCAAGGCCACCGAGGAAGAGGAAGATTGGCTCAAGCCGGTCGGAAAAGACGGCATTCGGTTGACGCTGCTGGCGGTGGTGTTGTTGTGGGTCGTGCCGGGCGGCGCTCTTCTCGTCGTCCCGTTGGCCTTGGGCCTCTCGCTGCTCAGTCCTGCTGCTCGCGAGGAATGGTCAACCCATCGCACACCACGTCTCGTGGCCGTGGGTGTGGCGTTGCTGTGCTTGGGAGCATCGGGTTTGTTACCCGTTGCGCAACCCGTGGCGCCTGAAGCATGGGGTCAACCGTTGTTCACGGAGAACCCCCATGCTCCTCCTTATCCCGCCAGTGAACAATACACTTGGGTGACCACCGACGCGGTGATTTTGCAATCGGTCTCCATTCGTCTACCCCACCAACCCGGCGTGTATGGAGCAGAATGGACCGCCATGGCACTTGCCGCCCTTCTCAGCATGGAAACCTCACGCATGCATCAAGCCATCGAACTCATCGACGAAGATGTCAGGGCGTTCACCATCGACCCCGAAGATGTGTTTCTCGAACCTGTGCCTGCCCCGTCATCCTTGGATATTCGCCTCACCAGCGAGGTTGAGGAAACGGTGGAATTCCGTCGCTACGACATCAAAACGACAGCGGTTGGTGTTGACCCAAGCGGGACAAAAGTGGGCGAGGTCTCAACCGCCAGTCTCGCTTCGTGGGGCGGTCAACTGGACATGTTGATCATCGTCAGGCCCATCCTGCATCCCACCTTGGCGGACGATGCCAACGGTGAGACCTACATCCGAACGTGGTTGAACGCCCACGATTGAACAAACGACCTCAGTACCGTACCTTCTGTCGGGTGAGGGTGCGCCAAATTCGCTGCAGAGGGTCGTAATACCGGTCCACAACACGCTCCTTGAGTTGGATGATGGCATCGTCGGTGATTTGAATGCCGGCAGGGCACACTTCCGTGCAGCATCGGGTGATGTTGCAGTATTCAACGCCGAATTCCTTCTTGATTTCGGGGACACGGTCTTCGATGTCCAGGGGGTGCATTTCGTAATTGGCCAATCGGACGAGGTTTCGGGGGCCTGCGAAGTCGTCGAAAAGTTCGTGGTCGCGCAGAACATGGCAGGTGTTCACGCACAGGAAACATTCGATGCATTCTCGGAAATGCTGCACACGGTCGGCCTCCATTTGGTTGAACTCCCAATCGAGGTGCTCTGGTCCGTTGATCGGTTTGATGCGCTGGGCAACATCGTAGTTCCAACTCACGTCCGTCACCAAATCCTTGACGTGAGGGAAGGTCTTCATCGGGCGGATTTCAATCGGTTGACCGGCCGGTGTTTCGGCCACGACGTCGCTCATGCGCGTCATGCACATCAGGCGTGGGCGTCCGTTGATTTCTGCAGAACACGAGCCGCACTTTCCTGCTTTGCAGTTCCATCGGACCGCCATGTCGGGTTCCTGCTCGTGTTGGATACGGTGAACACAATCCAAGACCACCATGCCTTCGTCGAGTTCCAATTCATACGCTTCGAGTTTGGCGTCGTCACCTTCGCCTCGAAGGATGTTGAACGATTGCTTGGTTCCTTTGAGTGACATCAGTTTCCACCTCCTGCTTCAGCAGCCCGCTCGGCGATCATGGCTTTGACCTCCTTGAGGGCATCCTTGAGGTCGTCGCGCATCTCTTCAACCGTTTCTTGTCGAATCTTCATTTCACCGTTTTCCATCCAGATGATGTTCAACGTCTTGCCCCAGTAGTCGTCTTCTGGGGTAGGGAAATCATCGCGGGTATGACCTCCTCGACTTTCCTCACGGGTGATGGCAGCCAAGGTTGCAGCGTGCGACACATCGGCCATGTTGATCAAATCAAGGGCTTGGTGCCATCCTGAATTGTACTTGCGGGAGGTGCCTGAAGAGCAGGCCATGGCTCGTTCCTTGAAGGCCTTGATGTCCTCAAGGGCTTCCTCAAGTTCGCTCTTGGTTCGGATAATACCGACCTTGGCCTGCATCATGTCTCGCATCTCGTCGTAGATACGACCCGGGTTTTCCCCACCTTCTCGCTGAAGCGGGGCAAGCATGTCGGCAATGGCGGCGTTCACCTGGTCGTCATCGATGGTCGGCTGGGCCAAATCGTTGGCACGCTTGGCTGCAAATTCGCCAGCTCGCTTCCCAAACACGATGAGGTCGGAGAGGGAGTTGCCACCCAACCGGTTGGCGCCGTGGAGCCCCGAGGCGACTTCACCGCAAGCGAACAAACCTGGAACGGTCGTTTCTTGCGATTCAGCGTCGACACGAACACCTCCCATCACGTAGTGGGCGGTGGGCCCGACTTCCATCGGTTCCTTGCTGATATCAACGCCGGCCAGTTCCTTGAATTGGTGGTGCATCGAGGGGAGTTTCTTCAAAATCGCTTCTTCACCACGGTGTGAAATGTCGAGGAAGGCACCGCCGTGGGGTGAACCTCGACCTGCCTTGACCTCAGCGTTGATGGCTTTGGCCACCACGTCACGGGTCAGAAGTTCGGGCGGGCGGCGGACGGTAGCGAGTTTTCCGCTGACGACCTCTTCGACCCACTGATCGGATTCTTCGATGGTGTCAGCGTGGTCGCCGGCAAACATCTCGGGAACATAATCAAACATGAAGCGGCTGCCTTCGCTGTTGGTCAGGCGGCCGCCTTCGCCACGAACCCCTTCGGTGACGAGGATGCCGCGTACGGAGGGCGGCCAGACCATGCCCGTAGGGTGGAATTGGACAAACTCCATGTCGCGCAGTTCAGCCCCAGCCCACAAGGCCAACGCATGACCATCACCGGTGTATTCCCACGAGCCGGAGCAGACCGACCAGCAGCGGGTGATGCCGCCGGTGGCGAGGACAACCGACTTGGCCGAGAAGGCGTGGAAGTCACCGTCCACACGCGTGTAAGCAACGCAGCCCGTGACACGGTCACCTTCCTTGAGCAGGGTTCGCACCGTGTATTCCATGAAGATGTCAATGCCTTCGTGGATGCCTCGCTCCTGCAAGGTTCGGATGATTTCCAGGCCGGTCGCATCGCCGACGTGGGCCAAACGTGGGAAGGTGTGGCCGCCAAAGTTGCGCTGGTTGATGAGGTTCTTGGGGGTTCGGTCAAACACCGCGCCCCACTGTTCGAGTTCCCGAACACGATCGGGGGCTTCTTTGGCGTGGAACTCGGCCATGCGCCAGTTGGCAAGCCACTTGCTGCCCTTCATGGTGTCGTGGAAATGCACCTTCCAGCCGTCCCTTGGGTCGGCGTTCTGAAGCGCGGCGGCGCAGCCTCCCTCGGCCATCACCGTGTGGGCCTTGCCGAGCAAAGATTTGGTGATGATGGCGGTTTTTGCACCGGTTCGGGCGGCTTCAATGGCGGCCCGGAGGCCGGCACCGCCGGCACCGATGACGATGACATCGTAGTCGTGATAGGCAACGGGCTCACTCATCATCATCACCTCAAATCACAAAGAGCACCGCATCGCTCAGGTGGCCTTCTGCCACAGCCAGGACCCAAAGGTCGCCAAGGAACACAAACGTCAACGAGGTCCAGAACCAGAACCCGTGGGAGCGGTTCAGCACGCTGATCTTGCCGAACAACTGGCCCCGAATCCGGCTGATGCCGGTGGTCCAGCGGTCCAGCATGCCACCGGCCAGGTGGCGCAGGGCGTGGCAGGAGGTGACGTACATCGTCAGCAGGAAGGCCTCAATGCCCATCACGAAGGTGCCAAGCGACACACCGTAGCCGTGGTGGCTGGCCGAATCGAAATGCATGGTGTGGGTGACGTCCCACCACTTGATCACCAGGATGATCATGGCGGCGTAGAGGAAGTAGCGGTGGAGGTTGTTGAAGATGAACAGCCGCTTTTCACCGCCGTACCCGATCTTCTTGTTGATGTCGGGCTCGTCCACCCAGCAAGCGACCGGGCTGGCGAAGAAGGTGCGATAGTAGACGCGGCGCATGTAGTAGCAGGTGCCTCGGAAGCCGAAGGGAATCCAAAGGACCAGAATGGCGGCGTTGACCCATTCGGGGTGGTTCCACTCGTTGAGGCCAAACAGGTTCCACTCAAGGACATTGGGTGAGAAGATGGGCGACATCACGGTGCTGCCTTCCAGCTCATAGGAGATCAGCGACGTCCCGTTCTCGGTTTCCGTACCGTAGAGGAACAGCCGCCAGAAGGTGTACACCAGCGCTGCGGTCAGGCCAACGCCCATGGCCAACGGCTGACTCCACCAGTTGTCGATGCGGTTCGTTCGTCCCAATC
>JALRLQ010000062.1 GCA_023254365.1 Candidatus Poseidonia sp.
CGTGTATGAGTGGGTTGAGTTCATCACCGACGACACGCCATGCGCCTCCTGCGGAGCTGATGGTGCCGTTGGCTACCTCGACAGGTGGATTGGAAACGCCAACCCTTCCTACGAACACGCCATCGCCTACTTTGAGGGAGTCATGCACGGATACGGCCTTGATGTCCGCGTTCAACGCTTCCAGTCCAACACCGCTTGGGCGGTGAACATTTGCGGCTACAAAGAAGGAACGGTGTACCCCGACGAGTGGTTGGTCTTCGGAGCGCATTTCGATATCGCGCCTCCCGTGCTCTTTACGCCAGGGCCGGACATTCCAGGGTACGGCACCCGTCACGGTGCATACGACAATGCTGCAGGGTCAAGCATGGTGTTGACCACGGCGAGTGTTCTTGCAGAGTTCGATGCCCGGCGAACCATGGTGTTCTGCTTGTGGTCTTCGGAAGAAGAGGGGTTGTGGGGCTCTCGTTCGTTTGCCAACGATGTGCCGGACGGCGTCACCATCAGCAATTACCTGAACCTCGACATGGCGGGCATCAACTACCCTGGCGACTATGCTCTGTCCGTCTACCTCGGCCCTGACGGCACGGGTGATGTTATCGATCAGGCAGGTATGTTCCACCTCGCAGAATGGATCGGCGCCGATGCGTTTGATTTGGGATATCAAATGGAACGTGGCCGAGCAGAATGGCTTGCATCGGGGGAAAGTCCCCTTTGGCAAAACCAGTACGAGGACGTGGTGGCGATCTACGAATCGCCAACGGCTCGAAGTGACCACCAGCCCTTCCAAGACATCGGCGTTGCTACGCTTGGATGGAACGGAGTGGTGGACGGTTACCCGTGTTACCATCGCAACTGCGACCAGCTCCCCACGATGGAGGAATACATGGTGACGGATGCTGCGACGGGTGAAGCGAACCTGGTCCATTCATGGGACATTGTCACATGGTGGGCCGTCTATGCCTTCCTGCACATGGACCAAACCCCGGTGCCCAACGAATTGTGACGTTTTCTCGAGGTTTGCATTGCTTGCTGCGTGATGCAGAGGGTACCCATTGCTCACCCAACGGCCAAGGACGATTCATTCCATAAGGAAAAATTCCGGGAAGAAAAGAGACAGGGGCATGGCGAGGAAAAATCCAGTGATGCGAAGTACATCCCGCGCCATAGATGGGAAACATCAGGAAGTCCACATAATCCTTTGTGCTCAACCCCCATCAAAGGGTGTGAAGATGGCGTAAATCTTCGAGGAAGAGATCCAGAATCCAATCGTTGTCGCCCCACCACACGCGGAGGTGGCCAAATCGGTCGACAAGAATCGTCCCCGTGCTGTGGTTCACCGTGTAGTCGTCGGGATGGTGCCGCGCACTGGAGTCGGTCCCGGCTTCCTCAATGGTCAGGCCCACACCGAAGTTCACCCAGACGTCCTGGATGGCTTGCATGGACGGGCTGCCCGACGTGTTGTCCGTGACCGTGAGGTGCGTCCATTGGGAATTTGTGCCGGTTTTCCAGTCGTGAAGCGTGGACACGTTGTCGCGCCACGGGTCTACCGTCACGGTGAGGAACGTGGTTTTGTTACGTTCTTCTTCGCTGAGTTGATCCATGACCCATTTCATGTTGTGCGTGACGATGGGGCAGATATCGAGGCAGTTGGTGAACAAAAACGCCACCACGAGGGTGGTGTTGGCCGCTTGTTCGGAATACGTCCAAGAGGTGTTTTCGCTGGCGGTGAGGGTGAAGTCAATCACCTTAACCGGTTCGAGCGATTCGCCGTGAGGGACCCAAACCGCTTCTTGTTCAGGGGACGTGCAACCGGCGAACAACAGCATGGAAACCAGAAGGGTTGCCGTCAGGTTTCGCTTCAAAAGACCACCTACAAACGATACGGAAGGTCAATGTCGAGTTGAACCAAATAGAGGCCAGTGGAAATGCACGAGGCATAGGTGATGCCGTCGTGGTGTTCGACCGCCCAGAGGAACGGAACCCAACCAAAGTCGTAGAAGCTGGAGTCCAGGGGCGTCCCGTCTTCACCGTTGGGAAGGTAGTAGGCTACCGTGGCTTCTTTGTGAACGGCTATTCGATCGTCGGGGTTGGTTGGGTCGACGAGGGTCTCAATGTCCACCACCCAGAGGCCGGCGTGGTAGTGCGAAATGTAGAGGCGTCCGTCCCAGCCACCGCCGTGGCTTTGGTCGGTTGTCTCGTCGGTCTCAAAGTAGGTGCTGTCAAGATTGTGAGGTGAGAACAAGAGCCATTCATCGCTGTTGGGATGAGCTTCGCAATCACCACCGTAACAGTGGTCTTCCGCATACGGAATTTCCCAGTCACGTATCAGCTTGGGTTTGAATTTGAATTGTCCATCTTCCATGGTGTAGTCGGTGGTGTCGATGAGGTAGATGATGCCCGTCCCTACAGAGGTGCTCAGCACTTCCACAGCGGCCGTGACCAGGTGAACGGGTTCATCGGAATAGCCAACGTGGGACAAATCCACCATGTTAGGGAAGGGTTCAGCATAGTGGATATAGGAGACTCGTCCGCCGTTTTCGTTCCCTGTTGTTCCGCTATCGGGTTGACCATCGCCGTCCAAATCGAGGAAATCCATCCACAAACCGACTTCGGGGGCGCGCCATCGGCACATGAGGGGATTGCCAAAGCCGGTACGGCACGCCGTCGCATGCAGCGTGTATGCCTCGGGTGAGTTCACGGGGTGGGGAACATCGGTCACATCACCGATTCGAAGGCCCGCTTCCCAGTAACTGCCGTAAATGAAGGTGCGGCCGTAACGCGGGTCGTTTGGGTCCTCTCCAGGCCACAATTGAACGGTCATGTCGTGAATGTAAATCCAGCCCCCTCGCGTTGTTTCCCACGCCACTTCGTATTCGCCAACTTTGATGATGGTGTGGCCGTATCCAGAAAGGACGCCTTGGAGGTTTCGTGCTGCCGAGCCATCCAAATTCAGGTGAGCGATGGTGACGCCGCCACAGGCTTCTCCAATAGCATCGTTGCAGTCGTTGTAATCGGGGTTCGCCACGAAAATGTACCATTCTCCATCGATCATGTGGGTGTAGAGGTTGTGCGGTCCGCTTGGGTGGTCGGCATCGTACCAACTGTCGATCAGTGTGGGGTTGGTCTTGTCCGTGACATCGATGAGAAGAACGGAGACTTGTGTTGGGTCGCTCCATTCTCCGACGTTTGGGTCTGCGTTTCCAGGATCCACCAGTTGGTTTTGCTGAATGATGTACTCTCTGCCGTTGTACTCAAGGTATTTGACGTCCAAAACCTGGGTGTTTGGGTCGTTAAACACGCCGACGACTTCGGTGTTTTCGGGGTCCGTCACGTCCACGATGTGCATGTCGTTCCATCCCGCCAAATAGGCGTAGGTTTCGCCATCGGGCGTCGTGGCCACTTGAACCTCAGCGTTTCCGGGCGTGGTCAAGGGATTGAAATCCAGCAACTCCATGTTGGGCGTTCCAGCTTCGTGCTGGCTGGCGTTCTTGTGGTCGTGGCCTTCGTACTGGAACAAGGGGTCACCGCTGTCAACCAACATGTCGTTGCTGGTGTTCGCTTGAATATCATCGCCGATGATGAGAAGGGTGGCAGAGGTCAGGAAGAGGAGCGTAAAGACGCCCAACAGCACTTCTTTGCCGCCCATGTTCCCCACACCGCCATCCTCCGTTTGGTCTTTATGACCCCTTGGTTACCACGGGGCATGCGGCGAGTGGGTGCGGCACTGGTTCTCTCGTTGCTCCTCGTTGGAATGGTTTTGGTGCCTACCGGGCAGGCTCACGAGCAAAAAACCCTGACCGTCATCATGCTCGAAGATGGAATCGCTTCTGGCAACATCACCGATCCGAGTTTTGTTCAAGGCAACGCTGTTTGGTTCCGTATGGAAGATTCAACAGAGAACACCACCATGAGGGTGCGTTTGGATTTGGATATGAACGGCGTGTACGACGCTGAGAACGATACTGAATCGGGAGACCTGGTGAATGAATGCGAGTTGGATGAGAACGGAACCTTGGTTGATGATGCGTGTGCCGTCTCGTTCACCCACCCCTTTGCGGCGAACACCACGGTAGGAAATTACACCATTTGGATCTTGAGAACGCACAACGGAACGGAAGAGACGTGGACGTATTTCATCACGGTCCACGAAGATGTCCACGTTGAAGATGGTGGCGGCCCTGCACCCGGCGATTGCTTCGGGCTTGGCTGCGAGGACGAGGAGGAGGAGGCATCCACCGTTGCCGAACCCACCTCCAGCGACCAACAGTCAGAGTTGATTCTTCTCTCGCTCATCGCTCTGGTCGGTATGGGTTCCATGCTGCTTTCAATACGAAAGGAACGTCTCGAGGCCGAAAAAACCGACCCTGTGGAGCTTCCATCAGCCAACGACGAAGAAGCGTGATCAGCCCTCGATAAGTGGGCATCTTGCGTCGTCCACAGCTTCGATGATGTGGTTGGTAAACAGTGGGGCTCGGCGAGTGTGTGCTCGTCGTTTGCATACCTTGGTTTGCTGCATGTTCTCAAGACTTCATTGGTCCTGTTCGTTCTTCAAAGAATCGGTTCGTGAAAGGGCAGACCTTGAGAAGGGGAACCGCCACGGCTTACCAATGGGACAGCGGTCAGGCCAAGCCTTCTTTCTCGTCGCCCTCATGCTGCTGATGCCCCTTTCGGGGTGTTTTGGCGAAGAGGAGGGGGTGGGTATCGAATCCCTCGACGATGTTGTTGTTGCCCCAGCGACGCTGATCGGTGGTGTGTTCCAAGGCGTCACCATCACCGCTGATGCTGACCTTTCCGCCTACGTGCCCTACCTCATGATGAATCCCGACAATGGATTTGTGCAAAATTCGACGGTGGTCGACCTTCGAGCGGGGGAGTCGGTGCTTCTCACGGTGCTTGCTCCGCCCCGAACCGACACCGCCCTCGTTCTGTTCGGCGAATACGGCCGAGAGTACTGGCCTGTGCGTTCGGTGGAAGAGTCTTGGCGAACATGGTACCAGCGAGACGGGCAGGACCGAACCGACAACCCCGGCATACAACGCTTGGCCGGCGAGAACGGTAGCCTCGACACGGTCATGCCTTCCAACTCGAGTGGTGGACCCGTATACGCCATGCGCGTTCCCATCGAACGGCCCATGGCGCCCGCCTACGCAGAAGCTGAGGGAGGGCGGCACTCAACCGGTGTGGTGAACGGCCGTACGACCTTCAATTTCCTGTCTTCACTGACCGATACATCCGCCGACCCGACCGACGCGGCCGATGGAGCGATTGGTTACCTTGATCGGTGGGCCGGCCAAGGCAATCCTGCTTACGAGGACGCGGCACTCCATCTTCGTCAAACGCTGGAAAATTTCGGCCTCGAAGTCATCGTGCAGCGCTTCACCTACGATTCCGTGATGACGGGGTCGCAAAACCCGGAGGCGTACAACATCTGCGGCTACCGGTACGGGGAAGTTGACCCTGACAAGTGGATGGTGTTCGGCGCTCACTTTGACATCGCTCCACCGGTCAATGGCGCTGTCCTTGACCCGCATCTCTTCGGGCGCACCTACGGAACCCGTGTGGGCGCTTACGACAACACCGCAGGCACCAGCATGGTGTTGACCGTGGCTGAAGCCATGGCCAACTACCAAACGAGAAACACCATGGTGTTCTGTTTGTGGTCAGGTGAAGAAGGTGGAAAGCGGGGCAGTGATTTCTGGACCGATGAATGGGTGAAAAACGAGAACCCGCAAGTGGAAGTCACCAACTACGTCAACCTCGACATGGCCGGTGTGAACTGGCCGGGGGGCGGCGGTGCCCCTTGTGGCGGTAACCACGGCCCGGATGGCGGTTGTGACCCTCAACCGGAAGTTGACCCGGACGGTTACCCCAAGGACGAGGAAGTCTGGCCGATGCGTGTGTACATCGGTCCAAGTTTGGACCACGACGTCATGAATCAGCCAGGTATGGTTGGTCTTGCACTTTGGATCGGTTCCGATGCCATTGGTGTCGAGGAACAAATGTCCCCTCTCATCGGCGCCGGCTACGATGCAAGCACGTGGAAGGTGGATGATTGGATGGCCAAAGACCGCCCTGAAATCATCGTTTACGAAGACACCACGGCTCGCTCCGACCACGCCACGTTCCAAGACAATCTCGGCACCGTCACCATGGGCTTTGGTGGCTTGGTCGACGGGTACTGGTGCTACCACCAGACCTGCGATACGCTGGATGAGATGATCGACTGGATGGACACGACGGGGAAGGACTACGGTGAGGAGCAAAGCGGCACCAGCAACCTCGTTGACGCCCTTGATACCATCACGTGGTGGGCCACGTACTCCTTCTTCCACCTGGATGAGAACCCCGTTCGAAACGCCTACCTTTGATCACCGAATCAAATTGGAAACCGGGTCAGCGATGGCACAGATGAGGTGTGTGGGCGACCAGATGCCGGTGAACATGGTCAAGACAAGAACGGCGAACACCCCGATGACGCCGAAGAACACGCTCTCGTTCCAATCCTTGACCTTCAAACCGTCGAGAGGGCCAAAGGGCAACATGTTGAACAGACCGAGAATGAGGTTGAAGACGAGCCAGTACACGCCGGCGTTGAACACCATCGCCTGCCAGACAAGAACGCCGTCGACGACATAGGTGCCTCGGAAACCGAGCATCCCGAATTGGTCGGTGGCCAAAGGAAGGTGCGCTCCTGACAAGCCGATGAGGAGGCCCCACAGCGGAATGCCGATGAGAAACAGGGCGAAATTGGTCAACGGCCCGGCCACCGCGATGTGTCCGTTTTGACGGCGTGTCACCAAGCCTGCGACCATCACGGCTCCTGGAGCCATGAACAAAAAGCCGATCAAAAAGGCGATGCCGATGCCCCACTGCAAGCCTTTCGGGTCGGCGCGGAACTCGGCCCAGCAGCCGTGACGTTTGGCAACGAGTTTGTGCCCGATTTCATGGAGCAAAAACGCAGGGCCGACACCCACCATCCAAACAGGCATGGACAGAAGGAGAAACACGAGCCAGGGTGAGAACCCCATGATCGAAATGCCGGAAATCCCACCAACCGCCATGAAGCCGAGGGCGAGGGTAAAGGCGCCCATCGCCAGTCGGAGATGTTGTTTCTCGACATCGCTGAAATGCCACAATTTGCCCGTGTGGTGTTTTGGTTTGGCCCACGTGTTGCCGCCAAGAAATTGAGCCATGGCATCTCCAAAGGCAGAAGACGTTTCGATGTGAATACCGCCTTTTTCATCCACGCGCTGATGAATGCGATGAATTCGAGGGTTTGAGCGTTGATTGCGGAACGGGTCGTCGTCCAAAATATCGGCACGGCGGTCCCGATTGCCCATGCCCTCCCCACGGCAGGGTTCACTTTGAATGCTCGTGTCCAAGACTTCTTGACCTCCGCACCAATGCCACAACCGGTCTGCGATGTCAATGCCGAGGAAAGCCATGCAGGAGTTGGGCTTCCAGGCGTGTTGCTTGCGGTGCGATGCTCCAGATGATGCCGGTCTGCGACGTTGCAATGGATGCATACAGCACCATCGCTCAATCCGTGAAACCGTGGCCGCCTCGCCCCCCGACCATCCACTGTATCAACTGGCAAAGGAAATCATGGCCATGGCTGCGGCCCCGCATCGCCACGACCACGACGAGGTGCATGGAGATGCGTTGGTTGAACAACAACGGCTGGCAGCAGCATTGGTCGGCCCCGTTGCTCGTCGAACCGAAGAGGATGTAGCGCTCGTGTTTGAAGAACAGCGCGCGACGAAGAAAGCCAACGTGCTGCGCGATGTTGCCAACCAAAACCCCTGGAGAGAACGCGCTCCTGAAGCGGAAGAGGCGAAGAAAATCAGCGAAGATACCTGGTTGAGTGGCGAGAGTGTTGACCCTGCCAATTATGGGTCGAGAACGGTCCCGAGCAAACCCATTCAGCAAGTGGACAGGAGTGACCGTCCCGGCGAAGACACGGCCTTGACAGACAGGGTTCACGCGTCTGCTGCTGAGGGCGGTGATGACGATGTTGCGGAGATTTTTCGTGAATTGGAATTCAAAGCGCGCCAACAACGCAGAGCCGATTTGAAATCGGCGCTGGACGATGTGAAAGATTTGGTTGACGACGACCTTGATTTTTGATCAGAGAACCTTGTCGATTTGGGAACGGGGTTGGCTTGGTGGTCCGAGTTGATAGCTGAACCGCTGTGTTCCTTTGCCTTTGGACTTCTTTCCGAGGAATTCGACATGCCCCAATTCTGCGATGTTGGTAACGTGCGTCCCGGCGCACGGGCACATGTCCACGCGCTCACCGATTTGGATGATGCGAAGTTCGCGCACGCTGGCCGGTAACAAATCCATGTTGGTTCGATCTGCTGGCATGATGGCGTTGATGGCCTCGCGCGTCATGACGGCATCGGTTACTGGCAAGGCTTGATCGATGTGATCGTTGACGTTTTCAAGAAGATTGGAGATCATCGTCTCGTCAAATGAAATGGGATTGAAATCGATGCGGGAACGGTCGGCGTGAATTTGGTTGCCAACGGTGCGAACGCCATCGAACATCTCGTACGCAAGTCCACTCACCAAGTGCTGAGCCGTGTGCATTCGCATGCGAGCATACCGGGTTTCCCAATCGATGGTCCCGCGTACTTCGTCACCTACTTCCAATTGATGTCCGGGGCCAGTGGTGTGTTCCACGTCACCTCGACCACGTACTTCCTCAACCGTGAGGGTGCCGTTTGGCCCCTCAAGTGTTCCCGTGTCCCAATGTTGCCCGCCCCCAAGTGGATAAAACAGCGTTCGGTCGAGAACGACGCAGGATTCGCTTACGTGCGTGACGGTCGCGTCAAACCGATGATGGTAACCGTTTTCCAAGCTGTCAAGGTACAGCTTTCTGGTCATGCGAGGGCCTCACGGTCGCTGTTGAAGAGATTAACCGTGTTCTGGAGTCGGTGCGCCGTGTCCGAAATCTTCCAGTAGGCCGGCATGCTTTGCATCCGATCCGTCAATGACAACGGCCGGTGTTTTCCATGCCACAGCAAGGGCGACGGTTGAGTCCCAGAGAGCTCTTACGAAACCGACTTCTTCGTATTCCCAACCCCGCTCCTCTGCATATTCCTTGACGATGGGGGCAGCTTTGGGTAGGTTAAAGTGCGATAGTGC
>JALRLQ010000063.1:0-8860 GCA_023254365.1 Candidatus Poseidonia sp.
GTGCTTCAGTTCGAGAACGAGGTAGTAGGAACTGGGGTCGGGTGCTTCGTTCAAGTCCTGAAGACGCACTTGTCCGATGAGGTTGATGTCTTGACCGGACTCAGCGCCGGTCAACGCTTGTTCTACACCAATGCTGTTCTGCAACTGGAACATGGTGATGCCTGCATCGTTTTCGACGGCGTTGCCAACGGCTGGATCAAACAGCACAGCGTCGGGCAGCCCGTTGATGTTGTTGGCAGTCGTAAGACCCGCATAGACGCGGACGGCGTCGGTGTCGTCCCAGGTGGGATTCACACGGAAGTGCCAGGTGATTTCATGTCCGTTGGTGATTGCCGTGGCCGAAGATGTTGACTCCAGCGTGACGTGGTTGTGCTCATCGCTTGCTTCGGCGAACGACATGAAATCGCTCCATGAGAACTTGATGAAGCCGCCCGGCGACTCAAACGTCAACCACGCTTCGGAGAGCGAGGTTCCCGTCAGCGGGTCAACCGTGTGCGTGGTCACAACTTCGTAAATCTCGCCGTTTGGATACAGACCCACTGGATTGTCCGTGAACGTCAACGTGTTGGCGTATCCTGTGGAGGACGACACGCTCAGGTCGCTGAGCAGCACGCCACCACCGGTGTCGGTATAGACGGCAACGGGCACGGTGGCGGTGGCACCACCGGTCCACAATGCAACACCCTGGTTCAATTCGATGTCCAAGCCATCGCTGGAACCCAAGGTGGTCGAGTAGTTGTAGACCACGTCCAAGTTGACCAACTTGGCCGTCGTACCCGATGAAGCGTTGGGAGAGTCAACCATGAACCTGAACTTCACCCAGTATCGGCCAAAGGCATCCTCGTGCGTTCCGGCCACGGAGGGGTTGCTCAGCAAGGAATTCAAGGCGCCTTTGAAGTCCATTGGAGGCGTCAACGATTCGGGGAACAACACGCTGGCGTTGGGCATATCGCCCAACTCAACGGATTGCGAACCCGCCATCAAGGAGAGCTTGAAGCCCTCTTGCGGGTCGGAGTTTGAACGGATGCTCACTTGGTCAAAGGAGATGTCGGCAGCAGACACTTCTGCGCCTTCGGGAAGCATGAAGACACCACCGCTGGCCTCACCGTTCAAATCGAGGGTGAGCGTGGCGGAATCGGCAGCGTAGTTCACCTGATTGACGGTGCTGGATACAAACGTGGTTTGACGCCCAAACATGTCAAAGGCTGGCTCAAGGTAACCGTAGTCGACGTCGCCGTCGTCAGCGACATCGATGCGCATGTGTTCTGCATGATGACCGAACTCAAGGTCAAACCAAATGCCACCAACATCGCAAGGGCCCTGATAGGCCGTGACCGAGGTAAATCCGAACATGGGGGCCGCAAAGACGCTCTTGACGCCGTCGGTAACGTTCACGGGCGTGGTGGAGCCGACCGGTGTGATCTCGATGCTGGGCGACTCAGAACAATCGTCCTGAATGTAGGGTGTGACCGAGGTGATGGGGTAACTGAACTTGCTTCGTTCAACCGGTGGTGAGAACGAGGTCAGTCGGAGGTCGGGGGTGTAGATCATCGGGAATCCACCGCCCATGGTCGACCAAACGCCGTTATCGATGGAGGAAGGCCCAAAGGCGGAGTAATTGAATCCGGTCCCCACCCGAGAACCGATGCTGAATCCGTGGAGGACCGGCGTTGAGAGTCGGTCTGGCCCAGAATCAAAATTGAATTTTAGATTGACCGCCCGGTATTGACGGGTGTCGATGTTCCACAATTCGATGATGTCGCCGCGAAGACCTGCCATGGCGCTTCCGTCTTTGCCGTAGATGAGGTTGCCGTTGGTGTCAAGCACGTCAACCGACAAGGTGGCGGAGGTGGTGGTCTCGGCTTCGAGCGTGAGGATACCGTATCCGTTTGGATGGTTATCGCCTCCCAACACCGATGGCGTCATGCCCCGCACGGTCATGCTGGCACTCTGAGGGAGAAGGTCGCCCAAGCGGAAGTTGTCGACATACCAGCCGGACATGTTGTCGTCGAGGTTCATGCCGGGGTGAGCCGTGTGGTGCATCACGAAGCGAATTTGGACGTACTTGTCAATGAAATCCGTGAGGTCGACCTCGAGCGTGATCCAACCGGAGGGGTTCTGGGGGGTGGTGGACGTACCCGCGAGGCCGTAGTTCGGATTGCTCCCGTTGAGCAAACCGCTGCAGGCGGAGTCGATGCGCCCGTTGGTGCCAGAGAAACCGCCACCGCCTTGAGCAAAGTTCGTACCAAACGTCAAGCCGTTGGAGGTTTGGTCAATGGGGAGGTAGGAGAAATCCGTTGGGTTGTAACCGGGGGGGAATCCGGGGTTGGGGGATTCGCGGATTTCAAGGTAAGCGCAGTCTGAGAACCGCTTGGAGTTGGCTTGTGAACCGGCGCGGGTCTCAAGGTTGTGCCAGGAATCAAAGTAAGCGGTTTTGTCCTTCAGCAGCGGGTCAACAAACAACTCTGCGCTGTACATGGCCACTTGGAAGGCTTCGCCGATGCCGTTGTTGTCGGTGTCGTGGTCGTCCGTGTAATTGCTGTCAGCGAGGTTTGTTCCCCAGCAATCCGCACCCGAGGCGCAGCTGGAAGGGGTGTCCGCACTGGTCAACGCACCGTGTTGCCATGCAACGCCGCTTGAGGGCATGGTGTTGGGGTCGGTGGCGTCCGCAAAACCACCGTCTGTCCCTTCAAAATCGGTCAGGAACCCTTCGGCGGCCAGCGAAACAGGCGTGGCATCAGAGCCGTCCTCGTAGGTGAACAATGCCTTATCGGAGAATTCCGTGAGTTGGTTGTTGTAGTCTGGATTCCACACACGGGGCATGGTGTCCGTATCAATGCGAACATGTGCTCCGTGCTCCACCATCGTGGTGGAGACCTTCATGGAGGCACTCGTAACGGTTTCACCGTCCGGAAGGTCAATGCTCCCATCCACGAGATTGGCGAGATCGTTTCCATCTCGAATTTCAACGTCAACGGACGCATCTCCGTTCGAAAACGTGGTCACGTTGGCAGACGCAAAGGGTGCGAGTAGCATCAAAAGCATCAGAAAAATCGGCGTTGTTTTGCGGGGCGATTCGGTTGGCATGGTGTCACCTACGCTCCCCGGAAGCCTTGACCACCTAAAATCTCGTCGCTCTTCCGACTCTGCATACCGATTTGACGGCCTTTGGCTGGCTGAATTGAAGATGAGTTATGAGGGAGAACAGGTTGGCAGGTTCATGGAGCCTTATTCCACCGAACCGGTGACCCTGATTGAAGAGGTGTTTCCACAAGACACCAACGCCTACGACACCTTGTTTGGTGGTCGATTACTCTCGCTGATGGACAAAGCAGGTGGGATCGCTTGTGCCAAATTTGCCCACCGCGAATTTGTCACGATTTCCATCGACACACTGACCTTCATCGCTCCCGCCCGTCAGGGTGACTTGTTGGAAGTGACCGGTCGCGTGGTGTTCACCAGCAGCCACACGGCTTGCACGAAAGTCACGGCGTACACCATGAGCAAGGCCACCTGGGAAAAGAGCATCATTTGCGAGGGGTACTTCTTTTTCGTCGCCATCGATTCCATGATGCGCCCCATTCCTGTGCCTCAATTCACACCTTCTTCAGAGGAGGAAACCGAGGACTGGAACAAGGCCAAAGCCATTCGGGACAACATGCTGGCGCAAAAGGCCAAGCGCCAAGAATGACCACCTATGGATTCATCAAGCAAAGGCAGGTCGTGGGAACATGGTCGTGCTCAACGTCGCCGTGATCGCCTCGGATGAATTGGCCAAAAGCATCGCGAAAGCGGCTGACCAACGCGACGTCCACACCTACGTGCACAAGGAAAACGGACCCGATGGCGCCCGAATCATCTCGTTGATTCGCCCCGCCAAATACCCCGAACGTTTGCGTCCGTTCCTCAATGCCTTGTCAACCGCCCAAGCTGGCATCATCGAAGTGACGGCTGTTGATGCCACGCTGGGTGAAGCGTTGGTTGCTTTTGCCAGTGCGGGTATCAAACGAGGTCTCGCCGTCATCAACCCCCCCCAGGGGTCGTGGGTGGACGAGGACCAAGTGAAGATGCTGTTCAATCAAGCCGGCTTGTCGGCATGGACCTTTGAGTCCAACGACGGCATCCATCTCAGGGAACGCATGTACGCCTTGATGGATGACATCGACAGCGTGTTGGCGGCCAACGCCGCTGCACCGTTGGTGTTGCCCGTTGACCAACATTTCAACGTGAAGGGCATCGGCTTGGTGGCCATCGGGTACGTCCAAGCAGGGCAGGTCAAGGTGCACGATGAACTCGTTCTCCTCCCTGCCAACGGAGGTGGGACGGCGAAGTCCTTGCAGGTGATGGACGACGATGTGGACACGGCTTCAGCGGGTGACCGCGTCGGATTAGCGCTTCGAAACGCCAACGAAGATCACCTCAACGGCAGCACCCTCATCGTTCACCCCGCTGTTGACGACAAACGCACCAACACGTCTGTTCCCCTCGCTCTCGAGCAACACGCTTCCTCGTCCATCGACCTCACCGTCTCCCCGTTCCAAAAGCGGGCCCTTGAAGTGGGAGACGTCGTTCATGCCAGCGTTGACCTTCAGTTTGTGGTGGGCAGAATCCAAGCGGTCAACGGTTCGACCATGATCGTTGAATGGGAACATCCGCTGTTCATCCGCCGCACCTCTCCCCCGCCGTTGCTCATCGCCCAGTTGGACGCAAAGCCACGCATCATGGGTTCGGCCGTGGCCACCAAGCACGAAGCGTGATTCGGCGTTTCGATTGACCCCGGTTTTTCCGACCGAGATTCCGCTCAATCTGCGGTGGTTTGATAACCTCGCAGGGCTCCACACGCAGCGGGATGCACGAGATTGGACAGGGTTCTGTTCCAACCGGTGACTCGGACGTTGAAACGTTCACCTCACTGCGGTTGGCCGAACCAGCAGAACGGGTGAACATCACGCTCGATGAGCGGATGCTCAGCATTCAAGGCAAACGGCAAGCCACCTTTGAAGTTCGAATCAACGCCATTCACACCATGAAACATTACTCGACCAACCTCGCACCAGCGTGGATGCTCATCCTCGGTTTCGCCATGCTATGGATCGGCTACAGACTGATGGTTCCTCCGCTCTACCGATTGGCGTTCATGGGTGCGGGAAGTGGCATGATTCTGGCACGATTCATCACCAAACAGCCGACCTTGGCCATGCAAACAACCTCCGGTGACAACTTCGTGGTCCATGGGAACGAGCGTACGCTCAATCGTCTCAGTTTCATGTTCCACCATTTGGCCAACGGGAAATCCTTGTCCCAAGTCAGGCACATGTTAGCGGCTATTCAAGCAGAAAGGACCGCTGACTGGTCAGCGGGCGACGTCCTACCGGCCCCGGAACTTCCGGTCGTTATTCATACACCCAAACCGGTTGACATGTTCCTCGCATCCAATGACGAAGGTACAGAATCCACAGAATGGGGCCTGGACGACATCGTTCCTGAATGGACGCCAACCCAAGAACCCGAGCCGGTGACCAGCGTCATGATGTCCCATCTTATTCCGGGCTATTTTGCAACCCAAACAACCACGACGGCCAACACCTATCCCGTTGACCACAGCCCAACACCCGTCAACCGGCCGGTGCTCGTTCCGTTTTCTCCACCACCCATGCACCAGGGAGAGCGTTCCGAACAGGAGACGCAGGTGTTCATCCCTTCTTTCATGAACCGTGATCAAGCCCATGTACCCGGCCTCATGCCCGCAACAGAAGAGAACACACCTGACCTTCCCCTCCTCGATGAACAACAGGTTCTCGATGCTGATATGGTGCTCGATGCCGAAATGATTGATCCCCCCGTTGAACCTGTCCCACCCGCTGTTGCGCGAGAATCCCTGTTGTCACCAAGGCCACAGCGAACCATCGAAGACACGATGTTTGAGCCGCGTCGGGCACGTTCGCTGCGACCAAACGCCTCACGTAGGGAAGCATGGGCCAGCACCTTGCTCTCCCGTTCGGAGGGGCTCATCAACCGACTCAGACCCGCTCAACGGCCTCGTCCCTTTGCGACAACGGAAACATCGGGAGCGCTGCGAGAGCAGGCCGAAGCGAGTCGCCCTGAACCGAGCGCCGTCATGTCCAACCTCTCCGAAGCAAATGGGGGTGTGTTGGACGCCGAAGAGACTGCACGCCTGAAAGCAAGGTCGGAACAAATTCTCGCTGCAGCCAGCACCATCCAAAGCGAACAAGAACCCGATTTGGACGCCCTCTCGTTCAGTGATTTACAACCCAGTCGAGGCGAGGAAGAAACGGTCAATGTTCCTCGCCTTGATGAGGACTGATTCATCCCTGCACCATGGACACGTAGGATGCGTATCGCTCGGCAAAAGCCACATCGTCAAGGGCACGAAGCGCCTCGGTGCCAAACGCCTCAAGCGTAAAACTGGCCGAGACGGTGGCCACCATCAGGCCTTCGTGAAGTTCTTCCCTTGTCAGGGCGGAGGTGTGCTGCGAGAGATGAGCTGCCAGCGCACCGGCAAACGTATCGCCGCAACCGGTCGGGTCGACGACATCGGGGGTTGGGTAGGCCGGCAGGGCGATGAACGAGCCGTCATGAAGAGCCAAGACACCGTGCTCACCCCGTTTCACGACGAGGGTGTTCGTGCCGGTCATCTCCGCCAAGCCTTGCATCGCACGGACGATGTTTGCATCGTCCATCAACATCCGAACCTCGCCATCGTTGATGATGACCAAATCCACCATGCGCATGGTTTCAAGCAGGGCATCTCTGGCAATTGAAATCCAGAGGTTCATTGAATCGAGCATGGTCAGCCGTTGAGGTGTGGTTTGTTCGATCACGCTTTGTTGGATGGCAGGGTGAAGGTTTGCACAGAAGAGAACGACAGGGGTGTTGAGGTGCTCAGGCACGTCGGGTTGGAAGTGCTCGAAGACGTTCAGGTAAGTGGCCAAGGTTTCGGCCTCCGCCATGGCTCCGGTGTAGGCACCTTCCCATCGGAAGGTCTCGCCATCAGCAACGACCAAGCCTGAAAGGTCCAATCCTGCATGTTCCAAAACGCTGCGGTCCTTCGCTGCAAAATCCGAGCCAACCACACCGACCAAACCTGCACCTGCAAGGTCGAGACGTTGGAGATGAAACTGGCAGGAAAGTCCGCCGTAAGTGGCCGAGCCCCCGAGTGCATCCACCACCTGTCCTGCTGGTGATGAAACGGAATCGTATGCAAGACTTCCAACGATAAGGACGCTCATGACAACCACCTTTCAATGTCAACCGAGCAGTTCCTGATGCATCTCGATGTACTGAATCGTGATATCGCCGTTGTTGAAATCTTCCTCGTCCATGATACGACGGTGCAGGGGAATGAGGTGTTCCACGCCCGTGATCATCGTTTCGTCCAGGGCCGTCTTCATACGACGAACCGCGTCCTCGCGGTCCCTGCCCCACACCAGCAATTTGGCAAGAAGAGAATCGAAGCAGCCCGGCATTTCGTAACCAGCGTGAGCGTGGGTGTCGCAACGGATACCGAAGCCGCTGGGGAAATGGCACTCCCACAGGCGGCCGGGACTTGGGACGAACTCCCTCGGGTCCTCGGCATTAAGACGACACTGGATGGCATGGCCCCGCCACGTGATGTCCTCTTGCTTGAGCGGGAGGGCTTCACCTTGGGCGACACGAATACCAAGTTCGACGAGGTTGTGTCCGGTGATGAGCTCCGTAACGGTGTGCTCAACCTGAACACGAGGGTTCACTTCGAGGAAGTAAAAATCGCCGTTGGCGTCCCGCAGGAACTCAAACGTGGCCAGACCCTTGTAGCCAACGGATTCTGCTCCCTTGCACACCAATGCTCCAATTTCGGCTCGCTTTTCATCGGTGAGCCACGGGCCTTCTTCCACGAGTTTCTGATGGCGCCGCTGGATGGAACAGAAGCGCTCGCCGAAATGAATGGCGTTTTTCCCGTCGGCCAGCACCTGGAATTCCACGTGCTGCGCACCCTGAATGTACTTCTCAACGAAAACCCGCTCGTCGCCGAAGGCTGACTTTGCACGAGACTGGCAGAGTTTGAGCGCACTCTCGAACTGGTCGGCTTGCTCAACGATTTGCATGCCGATGCCGCCACCGCCTGCTGCGGCTTTGATGATCACTGGGTAACCGATTTCATCAGCGAGCGCACTGGCAACATCGGCGCTGGCAATGGGTTCTGAAGAGCCCTTGGCTGTTGGCAAACCGGCCGCCTCCATGGCGGCTCGAGCCTCAATTTTGTCACCGAGCAGCGTGATGACGCCCGAGGCTGGGCCGATGAAGGTGATGCCTTCTTCCTCGAGGCGAGCGACGAAGGCAGCATTCTCGGCCAAAAAGCCGTAGCCGGGATGGACAGCATCGCATTCGAGTTCTTTGGCAGCTTGAACAACGGCTTCGATGTCCAAGTAGGAGTCGAGCGGGTTGCTTCGGTAGTTCGGGTAAGCGATGTCGGCCATTTGCACCGGAAGCGACAGGCGGTCTTCTCGACCGTGGATGATGGCCGCCTCAATGCCCATGTCGCGGAGTGTTCTCAAGATGCGAAGAGCGATTTCTCCTCTGTTGGCAATCAGCACCCGCTTGAAGCCCATGCCTCTACGGCAGCCGAGTCAATCTATGAGCAAAGCGGTCGGTTCTTTCACTTGTTTGTGTTCTCTCAACAGGCCACGCATCGATGAAATGTCGAGGTTTCAAACATGGAGTCCCATCGTCTTCTTCTTGCCAACCAATCTTGGAAATTCCCAACTGGTTCCGAAGAAAAGAGAACCTGAAAAAGACAAGTTGCTGGTTATTGATTTCGGTTTTTCGGGGATTTTTGTGATTTTTGGGCCGAAGATTGATA
>JALRLQ010000063.1:8870-9113 GCA_023254365.1 Candidatus Poseidonia sp.
AGGACCTCAACAACGATGGTGTCGTGATCAACCTCATCATTTGTGGCAATTCACGCTACTACGACTACAGTTTTATCGAGCAAGAACTCGAATTATGGGTCAAGTACAACGGATATCCGGATGTGGTGATTTTAGGAGGTGCCAGTGGTGTTGACTATCTGGCTGAACGTTGGGCAGACAACAACAACATCCCACTGGCCGTGTTTCAAGAAGCATGGACGAGCCCTCGCCCAAACAGGGCCG
>JALRLQ010000064.1 GCA_023254365.1 Candidatus Poseidonia sp.
ATGATGTCGACACCATTCGCCAGGGTCTTGGCTTGCTTTTCCAAGTCCGTGCCGCCATAGACGGTGAGGATGGTCAGGCCGCTTTCACCCTGGAGAATGTTCAGTTCTTCAGCGACTTGATTGGCCAGTTCCCGAGTGGGTGCGAGAACGAGCGCTTGGAGCGTGCCCGTCGATTGACACTGTTCGAGAATCGGGAGGCCAAAGGCACCGGTCTTTCCCGAACCCGTTCGAGCCTGACCGATCACGTCCAAGCCTTTGCGAGCAAGCGGAACGGTGTCGCGCTGAACTTGCGTAGCGAATTCCCAACCGGCGTTGCTCAAGCCGTCAAGGAGCGATTGAGGGAGGTCCCAAGCGTCGAGTCGTGTGTTTGTGAACATGTCTTTCACCTCGCGTCTCGGGGTTTCGTTCTCAGGCCGCCGAGACGAGGCGACCTCCACACTGATGTTCAGAGGCTCTCGCGTTCGGCGATTTCCTTCTGAAGCTCGCCCATCCAGTATCGTCGAGCGTTTTCTCGGTTCAACGGACGGCGCATTTGGCGAACATGCTCAAGAATGTACTGGCGGAATTTGAGCGCCTTGGTTCGGTTGATGCCCTTGGGCGTGTATCCTTCCCAAAGGCGGTCGAACTGCACGGCTTTGTCGTCAAAGTCTCGGTCATTGTCCATACGGTACACCTCTTCAGCGACTTGGCGACTTCCCACCTGTTCTTAATGCTGTTGGACTGACTTTTGGGGCATTCAGTCATACAGTTCATCGTTTTCAGGCCAGTCATCGTCATCGTCGTCGTGGTAACCCATCAATTCATCTTGGGAGGGGCGACGCTCTTCCCTCAAGACCGTTGTTGGGGGTGTGCGAGCGTCCTCGTCGTTGGGCAGTTCGGGTTGAACTTCGGCCTCTTCACTGGTTTGATGGACGTGAATCAGACTGGTTTCCATGCCCACAGGTTTGCCTTGAGCGAGCAAGACTTCACGATCGATTTCCGGAACAGGTAGGGCGGGAGACAAGGCCGCGTTCTTCTGGTCTTCCGTACCCTCCAGCATCGCATCGAACCGGAATTGCAGAAGCGTCTGCGCCAACGCGGGGTCCTGTTCGGTTTTGAGGAGGTCGTCCACCAAGATGCGCAGGTCGTCTTCGCTCATCAACTTGGGGAGCATGGCGATACAAGAACGTCGGACACGGATGTCATCGGAGCGTGCACCGGCGAGGATGAGGTCCCGTGCTCGGCCGTGGCCACGGTTGAGTTTCTCGATGGTCTTGATAGCCGACAATCGCACGTCCGCATCGACATCAACGATGGCACGTTCTGCAAGCATCGTCCCCATGCGCACATCTTGTTTTGCCAATCGAGGCAGTGATTTAGCCACGGTGCGCCGTACTTGAACGTCATCGTCGCTGAGCGCCCACGAAACCAAATCCCACACAACGGAGGTTTTCCTACTGACGATGGTGTTCAGCATCTTTGCTGATTTGCGGCGTAGTTCAACATCCTCTTCGAGGAACAAGGAATCAAGGTGATCAGCGACAACATCGGGCCATGTCTTGGCCAATGCATCCAGTCCCTTCCAGGCGATCTTCCGCCGCTGGGAGTTGCTGGAACGCAATTCATTGGCGAGCGATGAGCGCACTCCGGAAGGAAAGGTGGGGGCTGCTCTTGCAAGGGCCTCGCTGGCGGCACGTTGGACGCCGTTGTGGTCGTCGTCCAACAGAACAGACAGCCAATCAAACAATTCGTCGGAGCGCCGCACGGCAAATTCAGGAAGCACCTCGAGGGCGGCAATCCGGATTTCCGGGTCATCGTCCTCAAGCGCTTTCAACAACAATTCGTGCGCGGGGAAAATCATGCTCTTTGGTACGTTGCTCAAGGCACGAACGCCGTGCTTCCTGGTCAACGTGAACGATGTCTCCTTCCAACGCACCTTGCGTGAGTCAAGGCTTCCTTCAGCCAGCGACATGATGTCCGCTGGAATGAGGGCACTCCACTTCCCCTTCACGGGCTCGTAGGCAATGTCGTTGTGGGTGGAAGAGGCCACCTCAATGGGTTTGCCAGTACGTGGATCTCGTGCAATATATTTCCGAGCCATCGTTCTCCCTTTTGCCTGCATATAGCCATCCATCATGAAGGTATGTTCGTTGAGATTATTTGAGGGTTTGATGCTGTTCGCCAAGACTTCCTCTTCAACAACACAGCACTCGCCCAGCAGGTCAGGCTTCGCTCACTGATACGGAATCCACTCACCTTGGCTTCCAGCTTGCCTGTACCAGTGACCTTCAGCGGTCGAATACCATTCGTAGCCGTTGGCATCGACCGAGGTGGGCGCCGTGTGAGGTTCAGGGCCACCAGTGGTGAGCGGTGCCGCTTGGGGCGTTTCGGTCGTTTCGATTGCTTCGGTCGTTTCGTTCGTGTCCCACGTAGTGGCCTGAGCGAATTGCTCTTCAACTTCAGTTGACACTTCCTTCAGGTCATTCCCAGCAGAAGTTGTTGTTCTATAGAAAAAGAGGCCGCCGAGTGAAAGACCCACAAGCAAAAGAAGGACACCCAGCATGAGGGAATTTCCTTCTTCGCCAGCTACCGTCTCTTCGCCTTGGGTGTTGGTGCTTTTTTCGATGATGCGCAATGCATCCACCTGCCCCATTTCCATCACTTTCTGAGAATCAGCGTTGTTCGTGACGAGCATGGTCCAAGCAACGGTTTCGTTGACGCCAACCGTCCCGCTGACCATGGTCAACACGACGGTACCTTGGTCACCGGGAGCCACGGTGATGGCTTCCGTGGTGATGTTTTCAGAAACATCAATCGCCAATCGGGCGGTGATCGGCGTGCGCCCTCGGTTCGCCAGCGAACAAGAAAGGAGCGATTGAGATTCAAGGCTTGTTTCGTTGATTTCAAACAGGGTGCAAACGGCTCCCACATCGATGGCAAAGGCCTCTTCAAACGACAATGTTTCAGTCCACGATTCGCAATGGTCGTTGCTGTTGTCGTTTTCGTCGCACAATTGGACCGTGAAGTTGCTGCTCGGTGTCAAAAATTCATTCATCTCAAAGGTCAAATCAACTTGCCCATCAAGCAACGGTTGTGTGGCGTTCCATGTCCCACCGACCTGCATGATGGAGAGAACGGCCGTGCCGCTTCGTGATTCAACGTCACCCACGATGCGAACGTCGTTGATGTTGTCCACGGCCAAGGAGAGGTTCCAGTCAAGCCACGGCTTGAGAACTTCAAAGCCCATCTGCGCTTCTGGGTTCACAACGGCAGCGTTCCCGGCATCGTCCTCAAGGTGGATGGCCACCTCGTAGAGTTCCGGCATCCACGTGGTTGTATCAAACAGCACCGCGGCGTTTCGCTGGGTCGTTTCAAGGATGGTCATGTTGGCGATTTCTTCTCCGTTTTGGAGCACGGCGATGCTTCCAAGGTAGGATTCATCTTCATCACCAAACCAGTCAATGTTCACCGAAAAGGCATCGCCCTGCTCGATGGTTGATGGGAACGAGACGTTTTCGACAAACGGTCCCTGTCCGTCGACCAGGCGAAGTTGAAGATCCACGCCTTCCTTCCATCCGTCGTCGTCGCTTGCAGAGGGGTAACCCAGTTCAGCCATGCTGATTTCGACATCCCAATCGCCGAGGTCCGACCTCATGGGCAACCAATCCATCACGTAGGCCTGCTGTTCTGGATTCCATGGAAGCGGGAGGAGTGCGGGTTGCGTTGAACCGCTCTTGGTGAGTTCGGCGGTCACAGCGAGCGTTTCACGATGGTGTGCATCCTGCACGCTGAACGTCATCATGGCGCCAGAAACTCCCCAAAGCGAAGGGCTCCCAGGCATACCTGGGTCCAGAAGCGTTGGGCCGGTCACGGAAACCGAAGCCACCTCGGGTGCCACTGGATAGACCGTGATGTTGTACGTCGGACGGGGCAAAAGTTCGTTTCCATTGGCGTCCATGACCCTAAAGGTCATGTTGTAATCGTGCTGAAGGTCGGTTTCCAAGCCGTCGGTGTTGAGGTACAGGTAGTATCCCTGCAGGGCGTTGTGGTAGGTCATCGTTTGAGCAGCGCCAAAGCCTTGCGACGCTTCCCAGTTCGTACCAAGGTACTCGACGACGAGGTCGTCTTCTCCAGCCACATCAAACAAGACGATGCTGAAGGTCTCGTTCACCCGCAAGTCGGGGAATTGCTCAACCCCCTGGCGGTGCTGAAGCGAGGTCAGTTGCGGTGCGTAACTATCTTCCCAAGCAAAGTTGGGTTGGTCGAGCGTGAACGTGAAGCCGGGGGCTCCGTTTGGCTGCGTTGTTCCGGCCGTAGAGAAACGGTGAGAGGTTGCAGGTCCGAAGCAAGTTGCCGCAGTGAAGGTGTAGTATGAGCCGCATTCAGACAAAATCACGGCGTTGATGGTGTCCTTCACATCAACGACGGCACTGAAGGACCACGGCACATGAAGATGACCAAACCACACATCGGTGCTGTCACTGAGGGTGAAGTCAATGACGATGGCGTGCCATTCGATACCGTCGGCGTCCGTCCAGGTCGAGGACGGTTGCAGGTTGTTGAGGTTGGCTTTTGCAACGGTGAGGTCAATGCCTGCATCGCTGTGGTTTTGTGTGGTGGCGTTGACCACCACAGCGCCGATCGTTGCTTCTTCAAAGGTGATGGGCGTGCTGCTGTCGACCCATTGCATCCACACATGAAGGTCATCGCTGAAGGTCGCGCCGACCGGTGCATGCAGGGTCAGTTGGGGTTGTTGTGCTGCACCGCTGCCGTTGAAGGTGGAGGTCAAGCCAACCACGGTGTTGGACAAGATGGGCTGGAGAACTTGTCCATCGTAGCGTACATCGGCTCCATTGAGGGTGGTCCATGAGGTGTGTTCAATGGTGAAATCAATGAGTTCAGGACTGGCGCTACCGGTTCGGCGAAAGGTGTATTCCAGTTGCAGCCATTGGTGCCTTGGGACCCACTCGCCGCTGAGAGAGAGTGGTTGCCACTCGCTCCATTCGTCTTCGGAAGTCTGGGTTCCGTTGAGCGTGTATCGATACGCCACCGTCAGTGATGCATCGGCCGGGACGGCTGCGTTGTGCGTGATGTAGGCCGGAGAGGGTTGCGTTGTTTGCGTCTGGAGCATGGTGGAGGTGAAGGTGCCGTTGTCGGAGGTGGTGTTGCCACTCGCAACATAGCCGTTCCACGTTCCCGTGGTCACCACGCCGTTTGACCCGCCGCTACCGTCGATGCCGTCAACGCCGGTGCCGTACTTGAGGCCCTTGCTTCCACCGTTTCCGCCCACAGCGTTCACGGTGCCTGAATTGCTGTAGCCGTTGGCTTGGGTGTTGATGACAATGCGGCCACCGCCACCACCGCCGCCACCGTCGCCGCCGTCGTACATACCGAATCCGGGGCCGTTTTGAGCACCGTTGGCGCCATCGCCTCCGTCACCGCCATCGGCTTTGATTTGGCCACCGTTGCCCACGGAAACGGTGTTGGCCTGAATCATGATCGAGCCACCCGAACCTCCGCCACCGCCCGAGCCACCTGCACCGGTGCCAGAGGATGCTTGACTACCAGCATCCCCGTCGCCACCGTTGGCGTGGATGGAACCGTTCACGAAAATCTGGTTGGCAAAGATACGAAGGTAGCCACCCCCGTTGCCTCCGTTGGCGGTGGCGTGGTAAGAACTGGAGACGGTACCGCCTTGGCTGCCTCGCTCGGTACCGTTGCCGTAAGTTGAGCCTGCTGAGCCACCGTTGGTGCCGCCACCGGCTCCACCCGAACCGCCATGACCGGCCCCGCCACCACCATCGTTGCGCCCGCTGCTTGACGTGGTCGTGCTTCCGCCCGCACCCAATCCACCGGTAGCAAGGTCGTTCGCCAAAATGGACGTTCCTTGTTCAACCCGGAGGGTGTTGACGTAGAGGGTCAGGTCACCTGTCGCCACGATACGACCGCAAGAGGCAATGCCGCAAAGCAATTCCAACGTGTCGTAGGCATGGGTGCCAGCGAGGTTGGTCGGGCTGAGCACGGTGCTCGAATTCGTACCGGCTTGCGGAGGTCCAGCCATGGCCGACATCAGTTGGATGCTCGAACCATCGCTCACGGTGTCGTTGAAGCTGCCGTTGAGCAGTCCGGATGCCACCGAATAGGTGTCCGTATGCGTCACTTTGGAACCTGCAAGACTGAGTTCAACCGAACCGGAGGTCATGCTGTAACCGAAGGCCACCGGTATGCTCGGGTTGATAGGGGCGCCAACGGTGCCAGAAAGGAGGGTGGAGCCGTCCGTGAAGGCTTGGTCTTGGTGCGTCCCTGTGCGCTGTTGAGCGGCGTTTTGTTCCAGTACGTCGACCGATGGAACAACTGCGAGGAGGTAACTTGTCAGCATGAGCAGCACCAAGCCCACGGCAAATCGCTTTTCTTGACCCATAGTGGTGACTCCTGCCTCCGATTTATCAAGCCTGCCTTCAACCGTCGGTTGCTCAAACCCGCTTGAAGGAGTGAAAAACGATTTAGGGGGCCGAGGCTTGGTCAGCAACATGAGCGACGATTCATGGGACACCTCCCAAGCCATGCAAAAACTTCAGGATGCCCTCAACGAGAAAGGCATGACCGTTGACGAACTCTTTGACCACTTCGATGCTGACAGCGACGGAACCATCAACGGACCAGAACTTCACAACGGCATTAAGGACATGGTTGGCGATGTGCTCTCACCGGGTCAGATTTCCATGATCATCAAGGCCTTTGACGTCAACGAAGACCACCGTATCGACCTCTCCGAACTCAAGGCTGCAATGGACAGTGAAGAGTAGGAAATGGACGTGCATTCATGTCGTTTCGTGTATGCACCAACTGTCACGGCATTCGTGTCTATCCTTACATGGGTTTCATGGTCGGCCAACGCTATCAGTGCCAAGACTGTCAAGAGATGATGGTCATTCCACTTGAATTTGACAGGCAAGAGGATTACGATGACTTCGTGAAAGCGATGAACGACGATTCCACTGCTGAAGAATGAGAACTCTGTGTTCTTCAACCCGGTGAAGCACCAAAGGTCAAAAGGCACCGTTTGGACGCAAGGCCATGGCCAACCACGACATCGCGAATCCGAGCGAAGAGCACGTTATGCTCCGTGAAATGGTTCGGGAATGGACCCAAGAGTTTGTTGAACCTCAAGCGCATGAACACGACCGGGATGAGAAATTCAACCTGGAATTGCTTCGCAGCATGGGTGAACTCGGCCTGCTTGGCATCAGCGCACCAGAAGCGTACGGTGGCGCTGGACTGGACGCTGTGGCCTGCACGATTGTCCATGAGGAATTGTCGGCCTCCGACCCTGGGTTTGCACTTGCTTACTTGGCACACTCAATGCTCTTTGTCAACAACCTCGCCTACAACGGAAACGAGGAACAAAAGGCAAGAATTCTGCCCAAGGTGTGTTCTGGTGAATGGATTGGTGCCATGGCCATGTCCGAACCGGACGCTGGCACCGACGTGCTGGGCTTGTCCACTTCGGCCGTTCAGCGCGAGGACGGTTCATGGGTCATCAACGGCCGCAAGATGTGGATCACCAACGGTTGCATCGACGAAGAAGGCACGCCCGCCGACGTCGTTTGGGTCTATGCCCGTACCGGGGAAGACGACCGAGGTCGCGTGCAGATGTCCACGTTCCTCGTCGAGGCCGGTATGCCCGGGTACAGCGTTGGTCAGAAGATCTACGACAAAACCGGTATGCGAGCATCCAACACGGCTGAACTGGTCTTTGATGACTGTATCGTGCCTGCTGAAAACCTGGTGGGTGAAGTCGGCCAGTCATTGATTCACATGATGGGGAACTTGGAACTCGAACGTCTCACCTTGGCGGCGATGGCTTTGGGCATTGGCCGACGAGCCCTTGACGAGATGAACCGGTACGCCACCGACCGAACAGCGTTCAACTCCTCCATTCGCGACTTTGGACAAATCCAACGCTACATTGGCGAAAGTTGGGCCAAGTACCGCGCCATGCGAGCCTACATCTACGATACGGCCAACAACCTGACCATTGGTTCGGCAGGGCAGCGTCTTGATTCCGACGGCGTCAAGTTGTTCGCCACCACTGCCGCCAAGGAAATTGCCGATGCGGCCATGCAAGTCATGGGTGGGTACGGCTACGTTGGCGAGTACCATGTTGAACGCCTGTGGCGCGATTCAAAGTTGCTTGAGATTGGCGGTGGGACCCTTGAGTCGCACCAGAAGAACATCACCCGTGACCTGTTCAAGGACGGCGATGCCGTCAATCGATAATCTCAATTTGTTCGCTAGGCTGAAGCACTTTTTTCGTGTTTCTCCAAGCACTTGCAACCAAACTTGATGAAACCAATACAGCGATTGCAATGGCAGTACCCCATGTCCAAACACTGGACATGGTTGCGATAGTATCGTCAGTGAGTAGCAACGCCATGACCGTTGTAATTCCAACGGCTAACCCAGTTTGGAGAAGCATTGGTCGCGATACTCGTAGGAACGGTGCTGATTTTCCGAGTTGGTAAAGCACAAACATGACCCAAGATGCAGAACCAATGCCCCAAATCGGAATTTCTGCTGGATAGGTGGAAAACAACATCCAAGAATTGGCGGTCACATACCGGTCAATTCCAGTTAGTATCACTACCCAGACCAACGATGCCCCTAGCAAACTCAAAGCAGAAGTCATGCCTTGTGAGGTTGAATTATGTGATGAATGCTGAGGCGACCCCGCAGAAGTCATTTCCGCCAACTTTACCTTATCTTCAATAGCCAATGCTCGATATGTTTGTTCCAGTTGGTCTACACGTGCAGAGAGGGTGTGCATGTGGTCTACCAATTCCACCAAAATATCGTGCTCTTCGGCCATGACCGCCATACGTTCCTCCTCAAATTCAGGTAGAGTGATCATTGTAGGGACAATGTGAAGTGGTCCTTCCTCTTTCAATTCGGCTCTCGTTTCTTCAATTTTCTGTGTCAATTTTTCTTCCTTGCGTTCCTTCTTTGACTCGACTGCAGTTGAAACAGCTTCCTTGCTTGCGTCAGCAACTTTGGTGACTGCCTCTTTGGTGGCAGTT
>JALRLQ010000065.1 GCA_023254365.1 Candidatus Poseidonia sp.
CTGTTGCGATTGCGTTTTTCAGTTGTCGGCTTAGATCCATTTTTCTTCCTCCATTCTCCACATGTGTTTCTCATGGTTGGAACATCACTCTTCGGGGATGTAGTACAGGGCGACACTACCGGTTCCCAGCGAGATGGGTTGACCGACGATGATGTTCTCTGCAACACCCGTCAAGTGGTCTTTCTCACCGATGATACCGGCCTTCAGCAGGTGGTTCACCGTCACTTCGAAGGCTGCACGAGCAAGGATACTGTGCTTGGTACCGGACACACCGTGTCGTCCAATGGCACGCACTTCACCCTCGGAGGTCATCACGTCAGCAACCATCAACAGGTGACGGACGTCGACTTCGAGGCGAGCGCCGTCCAGCGTCAGTTGCAATTCGTTGACGATGGCTTGACGAGCTGCCTCGATGCCCAAGTAATCGTAGATTTCGATGATGTTGTTGGTGTAGGTTCGGGAGCGGTCGATGTTTTCCAATTCGCTCACGCGCTGCAGGTTGCTGCCGATGGTGGAAAGGTAGTACTCGCCGGTCTTGTCGTCCAACTGAGGGTTGGCACGCTCAATGCCGGGGATACCTTTCAAGCGCATGTCACGGATCTTCTCCTCAAGTTGGAGCAACATGGTGTAGGAGGGTGGGTTTTCAGCCAACTCAGCCAAATCCTCTTCGGAATGGACGCCGGGAATCAACGTCAAGGTTGAGGGGTTCTTGTCCTTGTCAGCCTGGACGAAGAGGCGCGTGGCCTGTTCGAGTTTGTCCTTCACTTCACCCGCACTCATGTTCTTCTGTTTGAGGTTGGTTTTGTTGAGGTGAAGCACAAGGCGTCGCTGAGCAACGTCGGTTTCCAAATTGGCAATGTTCACCGTGGTGGTCACTTCAATGGCGGCCGCCAATTTCTTGGCTGCGTTTCCATCCTGCATTTGGTCTTCCTTGAGGCGAATCGTCATCGTTGGGGTTTGTGGGACCTTACGAGCATCCACGATTTCGATGATACGAGGCAGACCTTGGGTGACGTTGACCGTAGCCACACCAGCGTAGTGGAACGTACGCATGGTCATCTGCGTGCCAGGTTCACCGATGGACTGGGCCGTGATGATGCCGGCCGCTTCGTACGGGTCAATGCTCGCACGCTCCAGTGCATCAATGGCTTCGTCAATGATTTTCTTGGCTTGGGGCTTGGTCAACTTCTTCTTTCCACGAGCGTGGCAAGCCTTGGTCAACTCAGAGAGGATTCGATTCGTGAACCGGTTCGAACCCGCATCGCTGGCCGCCGTTTGCAGGCTCTTGTAGACCGTATCTTCGGCCAAGTCGTCTTCCATGGAACGCATTTTTCGATCGTAATCGTAGGGTTCCATGTCGGCAACGGTCTTGGTACGGGTTCTTCGCTTGCTCAAGCGTACTTTTGTGATGGGTCCTGTCGAATCAACATCACCTTCTCGGCCTTTTTGCGTGGCGGCGAGGATGGTGGCGTGGATGTTTCCAGCCTGCTCGGAATCCGTTTCACAGATTTGAGCGATGATTTCGGCGGTCATCACCTTGACATCGTCCCACTTTCGGTCGTCAGCAAGGGCATGGGCAAAGTTTTCATCGATACCCAAATCCATGAGCTTCTTCTTGGTTGCACTCTTGACCACCATCAGTCTTCACCTCCAGTATCGGCGTCGTCGCCTTCGAATTCCCAACCGCCGAAGTCTTCTTCTTCTGCGTCTCGTTCAAAGGATTCACGGTCGATTTCCAAGCCGCCTTCGGTTCCAAGTGCAGCATCAACGATGACGTCAATGTTGAACGGCGAGCCGTGGACACCACGGGAAGGGTCGATACCGTCTTCACCGTAGCTGAACTGAATGATGCGGTTGGCGGTGTTGCGAACCGAAAGCATGTCGTCGTCGAACACCTTGAGGTCGTCCATGGCGTTGATGAGTCGACGTTGCATGTATCCCGACTTAGCAGTACGAACGGCGGTGTCGACCAAGGACTCACGACCCGATACGGAGAGCATGAAGAACTCCGTAGGCTCAAGACCGCGCTTGAATGAGGAAGCGATGAAGCCACGCTCATCAGCACCGCGGCCACCGCGCCTGAAGTGCGGGAGGACACGGTCGTCGTAACCTCGCTCAAGTCGCTTTCCACGAACCTTGGCTTGACCGATCGATGCAGCCATCATGGTGAGGTTGTCCATCGAACCACGAGCGCCGGAGATGGCCATGTTGACCGCAGCGTTGGTCGAACCCGATTTGTTGAGTTCGTCCTTTGCGATGTCACCGGCTTCTTGCTTGCCCTTGTCGAGCATTTGCATGATGTTCTCTTCCAGCGTTTCACGGGGTGTACGTCCGGGCCGAGCCTCGTAGCCCTTCCCGGTCTTGCCGAACTTCTCGAGTTCTTCGTTGACACCTTCTTCTGCGCTAGCGTTAGCAGCCATGATTTTGGCAACGGCGTCCTCAGACAGGTCTTCGTCATCGATACCGGTGGTGAAACCAAGTGACGTACACGCTGCGATGGAAAGTCGAGTGAACTCATCAAGGAAGCGAGCGCCTTGCTCGGCACCGTTGGTTTGGACGATGGCGTCAAGCAGACGCCCGTCTTCTGCACCGATGGCTCGCTTGTCCAGCGTACCGTCAACTTGTCCGTCCTTCACCATCACCATGTCGTTGGATCGGCTTCGGAAGCGAAGGTGGATGTTGTTGGGGATGATCAGCGAAATCAGGTCTTGTCCGCGATAGGCAGGGTTCCCATCGGCGTCCTTCACCAATTCGGGAAGGTCGCCGGTGTAGCCGATGTTGCCCAGCATCTCCAAGCCGTGGGCCTGGCGGATCAACGTGCCGGGGCGCGACAGCAGGTAAGCACCAGAGATGTGGTCGTGAATACCACCGATCACCGCACCACCGTAGCGAGGCGTGAGGATGTGTTCTTGAACACGCATCAAGATTTTCGCTTCAGCCCGTGCTTCTTCGCTTTGAATGACGTGAAGGTTCATCTCGTCGCCGTCAAAGTCAGCGTTGTACGGCGTACACACGGCCAAGTTGAATCGGAAGGTGTGGCCTTCCATCACACGAACTTCGTGCACCATCATGGACATGCGGTGAAGTGAAGGTTGTCGGTTGAAGATGACAACGTCACCATCGATGAGGTGGCGCTCAACTTGCAATCCGGGCTTGGGGTTGCCGTAGCGGTCCAAGGTCGACAATCGGTCTTCGACACCGGTTCGCTCTTCGCCCCACTCGTCAAATGGACTGCCACAGTGTGGGCAGGCCACTTCGAGGTGTTCAGGGAACGGTTCGGGATGGGGGTTGTCCGCTTGAGCGAGTTCGTGCATCCATCGGTAGTGGAGGACGGCACGTGGGTCATCAGCGGGCAGTTTCTTGCCCTTCTCGTCGATGCCTTGCAGGTTGTTGAGCGTGGCATCGTCGTTGACAACGTAACTGACTTCCTCAACCTGGTCCATGCCGCTCAGCGAGATTTGCTTCTGAATGACCAAGCCTGGCAAGAAGTTCGGCGCCGGCATAACCGAGTGAAGGTCATGGCGTTGCGTCGTTTCTTCGTTGCACTCAGGGTTGTGGCAGCGGAATCCTGCGTTGATGAGTCGGCTGCGCTGGTTGATTTTGACACGGCGACCGTCACCACGAACGATGTAATTCACACCGGGGTGGACATCAGGACCGCGCAGAATCATCTGACGCATTTGCTCACGGTTTCGCGTGGTCACACGGATAGGGACCGTGAGTTCCTTGGCGATCTTGGTTGGGACACCAACCTCGTTGACGCTGAGGTAGGGGTCGGGCGAGATGACCGAGCGGGCACAGAAGTTGACACGCTTTCCGGACAGGTTGCTTCGGAAGCGACCTTCCTTCCCCTTCAATCGCTGCGTGAGCGTCTTCAAGGTGCGGCCGGAACGGTGGCGAGCCGGTGGGATGCCCGAGGTTTGGTTGTCAAAGTAGGTGGTGATGTGGTACTGGAGCAGTTCCCAAAGGTCCTCAACGATGAGTTGAGGTGCACCGGAGTCACGGTTTTCTCGGAGACGTTGGTTGATACGGAGAACGTCAACCAGCTTGTGGGTCAAGTCGTCTTCCGAGCGGTCACCGCTGTCCAGGGTAATGGATGGACGAACGGTGATGGGAGGCACAGGAAGCACCTTGAGGACGACCCACTCCGGGCGGTTCTGTTTGTCCATACCGATGAACACCAAGTGGTCAGCAGGGATGCTGCTCAACCATTCTCGCACGTCGCGGGGGTTGAGTTTCCGCTCGGTGTCAGGGTTGGTGTGCTTTTCCTTGAAGGTCGTTGGCTTGTCGAGGATAATCTTGCCTTGCGAGGAGCCACAGTGCATGCAGACCTTTCGCTTGGTACCGGAGGTCACCTTTTCGACTTCCTTGATGATCTTCGAAAATTCTGTTGAACCCACGCCGTGCTTGGTGATGACGTCGCGAATGCGGTTTCGGTAGAAGTCCTGCTCGGTTTGCTCAGGGTTGGAGCCGGGTGAGGTGCCGGGCTCGCTGTGGAGCAAGATTTGGCTGCACTCGTTGCAGGTTGCCTTCAAAGCAGTCTTGATGAGGTTCACGAATCCGATGTGGATCACAGGCAACTCCAACTGGATGTGGCCGAAGTGACCGGGCGAGTCTTGGTACTGACAGTTGTCGGTAGGACAGAGCAAACCGGGTTCGATAACACCCATGTGCGGGTCCATCAAGCCTTGCTTGTAGGCGTGGCCGTCGTCCTTGTAGGTGTCCGCCGTCTTGACTTCAACAGCCGACATCTTGCGGATTTCGCTTGGGTCCATCAGTCCAAATCGAATCTGTGCGATTCGCTTGGGGATCATTGTGCTCTTTCGACTCATTTTCGGTCCTCCAGTTCAAGACGCATGGCCACACCTAAACTCTTCATTTCGTCCAGAAGCAGCTTGAATGCATATGAAGTCTGCACCTTGTAGACTTCGGCGCCGTCACCGTGAATCGGACTGACGTAGGTGCCACGCTTGGGGTCGTACCATGCGATGTGTCCGGATTGGGCACACACGTACATGTCAATACCGTCCGATTCGTCCAGCAGGCGGTCTTTGATGACCATCGATGCACCGTGGGCAATCAGACAGTCACGCTCCATCTCACCAAACCGAAGACCACCCTGTCGGGCACGACCTTCGGTTGGCTGTCGGGTGAGGATTTGGACACGTCCACGGGAGCGGGCGTGAATCTTTGAGCTGACCAAGTGGTGCAAGCGCTGGTAGAAGATGCAACCAACGAAGATGTCGGCCGGGTAGGATTCACCGGTCTCACCGTTGATCATCATCTCACGACCGGTGTGGGCCAGGCCGTTGCGAACCAGACCGTCACGCAGACTGGATTCCTTCTCACCACGGAACGCTGTTCCGTCAATGCGTCGTCCTTCCATTGCACCGACCTTACCGCCGATCATTTCGAGAACGTGGGCGACCGTCATTCTGGATGGAATGGCGTGCGGGTTGATGATGAGGTCGGGTACAACACCGTCGGGGGTGAACGGCATGTCTTCCGGCTCAACCAAGCGTCCAATCACACCTTTTTGCCCGTGGCGTGAAGCGAACTTGTCACCCACTTCGGGGACCTTGTGGCTTCGCACCATCACACGGACGAGGCGGCCGGAGTCGAGGGACTCGGTGACGTAGACGTTGTCGACCCATCCTTTCTCGCCGTGGCGAACCAGCATGGAAGATTCACGTCGTTCTTGCGCGGTCAAGAAGGCTCCACCAGAGGATTCCTCAAGGAAACGCGGTGGGCTGGTCTTTCCGACCAAGACATCTCCGCCAACCAGTTCGGACTCTGGCACAGGCAAACCGTCGGCTTCCAAGTGGAGGTAGGCCTCAGGTGTCTTGAGTCCCTTGATTTCCTCCTTGGACGTTCCTGGCTTCTCGATTTCCTCAACCTGTCCGCCAGGGAAACGACGTCGCTCTGCGTTGTACGTTCGGTTGAAGGTTGAGCGGCCGAGAGCACGGTCAATTGAGCCCTTGTTCATGATGACAGCGTCTTGCATGTTGTAGCCGTGAAGCGACATGATGGCGACGATGAAGTTCTGGCCACCGGGACGGTCGTCGAAGTGCGTGGTTTCCATGGCTCGCGTCTTGGTGATAGAGCGCTGTGGGTAGTGAAGGATGTGAGCACGCGTGTCGGGGCGCATGCGGTAGTTGGCACTTGGAAGGCCGAGCGATTGCTTGACCATGGCCGTACCACCGGTGACACGTGGCGTTGAGTTGTGCTCGGGGTAAGGGATGAGCGATGCACAGACACCGAGCACCAGTTGCGGGTCGATTTCGCAGTGCGTGTGTTCTTCTGTGTAGAGCAGATCCACTTCGAATTCCGTGGTTTCAATCTCGCCGTTTGGCATGCTGATTTTGGCACGGAGTTGAGCCTTTGTAGCGCGCGGTTCACCGAGGTTGGTCCATTCAACGTCCTCGTACTTCACGACACGGCCAGCCAGGCCAGCGGAGTCGCCTTCGGGTACCGTTTCTGGAAGAACGAAGGGTCGTGGTGCGATGTAGAGGTCTTCCTCTTCTTCTGCGTCGACCCATTCCACCACGCCTTCAATGACCAACGAACGGAAGTTCATTTCGCCGCTGGACAGTTTGCTGAGGTGTTCTTGGGTGAGCCGAGGAGAACCGTCGTAGAGAATGAGCAAGGGTCGCAAGATACGACCCTTGTCGGTGTTGATGAAGATATCTTTGTTCTCAACATCGTGGCGAATCGAGACTTCAGAAGGAATCACGCCACGACGTCGAGACGACTTGAAGTGGCTGACCAATTTGGTCCCGCGCTTGTGAATGCCGTAAATGTCGCCGTTCACGTGAACACGGTCACCGTCCGTCCAGTCGTCGGGTTGGTACACATCAAGTTCATCAAGACGTTCTCGGATTTCGATTTCGTTCACGTCTTCGGAAATGTCGATCATTTGAGCAGCGTTCTTCACAAGTCCACAGTTCTGGCCTTCGGGTGTCTCGTTGGGACACAACCGGCCCCACTGGGTTGGGTGAAGGTCACGAGCCTCAAAGTGTGGTTGACTACGAACCAGAGGAGAGGTCACACGGCGCATGTGAGAAAGCGCAGCAAGGTAGGTGGTGCGGTCCAACAATTGACTGACACCGGACCGGCCGCCGACCCAGTTTCCTGTCGCCAGTGCGTGCATGATCTTGGAGGTCAAGACATCGGGACGAAGGCAGGACGTGATCTTGAGTTCACGCTTTCGGTTGTGGTGGCGCTCAAGTTGGTACTTGAGGTCGCGGGCCAATTGACCGGCGGAAACACGGAAGAGGTCCTCGATGAGGTCACCCGCAAGACGAACACGCTTGTTGGCGTAGTGGTCCTTGTCGTTGGGGTCGCGGCCTTCGATGGCCATTTCCAACACTTGGCGAACGATGCGACCCAGGTAGATGGCTTTCTTCTCACGGTCGGCAACTTGGTCACCAAGGTGGGGAAGGAGTTCACGGTCCAGGAGCTGGTTCACGCGGGCTTCACGGTACTCTTTCTGTTGGCCGGCAGCGAACTTCTTCTCGAGCCACTGATGGCTCTCGTCGGTGGTCACGACTTTGTATTCCTCGTTGTCGTTGACTTCGTTGATGTTGGCCACGATGAACTTGAAGGAATCCGTGTTTCCGGCGATGGCCTGGAAGATTTGCTGGTCGTTTTCCACGCCGAGGGCGCGCATCAGCAACACCACGGGGATGGCGGTGGTACCGGCCGTGCTGATCTTCACCATCAGCATACCGTCACGACGCTTTTCGATGGTCAGCGGCTTGCGCATACCGTCTTTTTGTGAGAAAATCTTCGCCACTTCAGTTTGCTTAGCGTAGCGCTTGTTGATTTCGACAGTGACTCGGTTCGGGGCCAAATCCTCCATCGAGATGAGCACACGCTCGGTGCCGTTGATGATGAAGTAGCCACCTGGGTCGAGGGGGTCCTCGCCGCGCTTTCGGAGAAGTTCGTGCCAGGTGGTTTTGTCTTCCGCCGAGGTGGTTGGTGAAAGAACTCGGTCACCTGCGATGTGCTTGGGATGGAGGTTGCATCGCTCGGAGCGAACCATGATCGGCATGGAACCGACGGCCACACCTGCTTCGGTAGGTGACGGCACACCGTTCCGCTTGATGGTGAAATCGATGGTAACTGGGGACATGTAGGTGAGCTTGCGCAGTCGGCATTCCATTGGCGTTGAAGGGTTCAAAGCACCGTTGGCCTCCTTCACGGTTGGCTGGCCGAGTTTGACGTTCTTCAAGCGAATGACGATGTCTTGGTCGTGGACGTCGAGTTTGATGTAACCGCCTTCGTCATCGTCGAAGTCTTCGTCCGTACCAACGCGAATGTTGCGGATGATGCGCTCCATGCGGGAGAGAGCGGTTTCGGAAGCGGGGATACAGTCGTTGTAGGAAGCGAGTTGGTGGTTGACCAAGCTGCGTTCTTTGAAAAATGATTGAATGATTTCCTGCATGATGTTCCTCTCCTTCAGTTCCCCTCCACAATGAGTCGGTAAGCAACGGTTCGTCCAGCCGAAGGGGATTGACGGACGACCTTGAGCACACGGTCAGCAATCCAGCCGGCGGCCAACGGACGGTGATCGGGGTCGGCCATGTGTGCAGCAGAATCTTTTGCTTCTTCCGTTTCCTTGATGACTTGCACCACGGGGTCGGTGATCAGGATTTTTGGAAGCAATTCCTTCGCAAGTCGGTCTTCGCCCGTTTCAGGGTCGGGTTGCATCATGCGCCATGGGGCGAGTTCGGCCATTTCAATGGCCAGTTGTTCATCAGGCGTGATG
>JALRLQ010000066.1 GCA_023254365.1 Candidatus Poseidonia sp.
AAGGACGCGGCGGTGGTGACCGACGCTCTGAAGGACGCGGCGGTGGTGACCGACGCTCTGAAGGGCGCGACAACCGTCAAAACCAACGCAACGATGCTGATGGAAGCTATCGAAAGGCACGAGGGAAGCGCAAAGGACATGCGCACAACCAGCCACCACGTGACTTCCGTACGCCTCGAAGATTCGATCGGAAAGACGAAGATTGAGGTGGTGAAATGAGCGCTGAATCGCACTACCTCAACGCCATGGAAGCCTTGGACGAAGGTGACCGAGCCAAAGCCAAAACGGAAGCCAAGAAAGCCACAGGCTTGGACCCAGACCATGTTGAGGCGTGGTCCATCTATGTCGAAGCGTGTCTTCCAGCCTTCGGTGTGCACCCGACCATGGTCGAGGCTGCTTCGGCTCTGTCTGCCGTAAAACGCATCGTCGTGCTTGACCCTGGCCGAATGGATATGTGGTTGCGAGGTGGGCGATTGATGGCCGATGACCTCGGTATGCTGCACGATGCGCTGCATTGGTGGCAACGGTGCAGGGAGCATCTTCCCGATGAAGTGACGCCGGTGGTGGAAATGGCCTCCATTTTGGCGGATATGGGCGAATACAGCGAAGCCCAAGCACGGCTTCAATCCATTCTGGACGACAACATGGATGTCGGCATCACGCAATTTCGAAAGATCAACGGCTTGTTGCAACTGGTACGGGCCGCTGCAACACAACAGGAACGTGACATCTTCAAGCCTCAGGAAAAGCATCACGACGGATGGGTGGCCATTCGACAAAAAATGCGAAAGCCTCCGCTTTCGGAGTCCATGATTTTCCTGGTGACCGCTGTTCCCATCCTCCTGCTCTTGGTGGTCCTGTTGGGTCGTTACAGCGCTCCCACGTGGTCGGCTGTTTGCCTCAACACGCTGGTCATCATGATTGTGATATTGATCCTGATGCGAAACGCCAAACGATGGTTCCAATTGTTCAACCGTCCTGCATTCAATCTGCTTCGAGCGATGAACTTCGAGGCAGCCACCGGTTTCGCCGTGATCGATGAGGACATCCGAACCTCTGTCCTCTACATGTACATCATGCAACGCAAACCCACATCGTGGCAAGAACGCATGCTCAAGATCATTGACAACAGCAAACCCTTGCCCACCAACTGGAGGTTACGCCTCCCTGATTTTGAATCGCATCTCGGCGAAGAAACAGTCGAAACCTACACCTTTGGTGAAACCTTGTCTGCCTACGAGGAAGAGTGAACCACTCGTTCCAACACTGGTCAACGGCGATGGTTCCTGAGAAGCCATACCGTCGGTAGGTCACCATGACCCTGCGCCTTGCTTTCGCTCAACCTAGTCATCCCTGCTTTGGAGCAGAGGTGCCTATTGCTGCGATTGAGCGTACTGAATCGCGTACTGTTGTGCATACGCTGCTGCGGTTGCAGAATCGTATCCTTGGCCAACGAATTGGTGGTAGTACTGTTCGTAAATCGCCTGATCAAACGCCGCTGCCGCCGGTTGGGCCGCTGCTGGTTGCGGTTCCGGTTGTGCCGCTGCAGGTTGTGCCGCTGCCGCTCCCACGTATTGCGCTGCAAACTGCCTCGCCGTTTCCTCAGGGTAACCTTGGGCAATGAGTTGCTGGACGTATTGCTCGGTTGGGTCAAGGGCTTCAGCACCGAAGCCACCATCCATACCGACGAAGGAATCGTCCTTTTCGCCACCCTTTCGCATAAACATCAGGGTACCTGCAACGATGATGAGGAGGACCACAGCACCGATGATGAGCATCATCGAGTCCAGACCGCCCTCCGCGCCATCGGTGTTGTCCGTGGTTTGGGTGTTGTCTTTCCACTCACCGGTCACCGGGTCGTAGGTCCACGCACCGTTCCACTGACAGTCGCCGTTCGCGTCGAGAATGAATTCTCCACCTGCGGCTTCTGCTGCTGGATCGGGTTCGAGTCCTTGACAGGCAGGCAGGTTGAGTTCAATCCACTTGATGGTCACCCAGCGAGCGTTGGCTCCTTCGCCTTCGTAATACTTGATGTAAACACGTTGCGATGTTGACTTGTTGGTGTAGAAGCCGTCGATGTTCAAGGTGATTTCAAACCGGTCGTTGTCGCCCATGGGTTCGCTTCTGTCCCAGAGGCCCTGGACGCTCAAGTTGTACTTCATGACCGACGAAGCGGAGAAGTTTTCCTCGAAGAAAGCGGCTTCAACAAAGACATCGCCGGTTTCTGCGCCTGACAACACCGTACCTGAAATGGTGATGGTGTCGGCATCAAACTTGGAATTGTTGAGTTGCACGTTGTCCCACTGAATAGCAGGCTCTTCGTCGCCAAAGCCTTCTGGAACGATGACGAAGTACATTCGGTGCTTCTCTGAGAACTTCCCTGCACTGTCGTAGACCACGAGTTCAATGCGAATCTGGTTCTCAGTGGTGCCCGTTGAATCCACGGTCACGTTCTTGAATTTGTACGACCACATGCCGCCGCTTGCAGCGCTTTGCGTGAACGTGTGTCCGTCCAAATCGAACGAGTCATCGCCGTAAGGTGCGTCGAAGAGAACCTTCCATTCGTAGGTCTCAATGCCGTTTCCATCCAATGCATCAGCGTCAGAGGAGTTGCTGGCGTCAAAGTGAATCACCAGCTCCCCGTCGGTACCCTCACCTTGGAGGGTGATGCGGTGAACGTCCCACTCTGCGTTGGACACGGTCTTGGTACCAACGAACTCAACATTGTCCTGATAGTCGGTGCGGATGTCAATGGTGGCGTCGGCTTCTGGACGGAACTCGTCAGCATAGACGTCGTTGGTTTCCACCGTGACATCGATGACACGGGCGTGGCCGTTTTCGTCGTGGAGCATCAGGGTGATGTCCCACTGCTCGCCTTGAGCACAGCCGGTTTGCGATGCCAGGTCCGCCTTACAGAAGGTCATGCTTGGGGAAGTCTCGGTGGAGTGACCGGTCACGCCGTTCGCCATGCTGTTACCAGCCCAGTCGGTTGGACCGTCGATGATCCAGTCGGTGTGGAGGGTTTCACTGGTCGTCGTCGTGAAGCCGAAGTTCAACGTTGCATCGCTCTTCATGTAGCGCAGAGCGTACTTGCCCGTGCTCGGGTCAATGCCGGGCACTTCACCGTTGATGGTCAAATCGAGGCCGTTGCCAAGGGTGCCGAAGCCTTCGGGGTACGGCGTGACTTGGTACTGAAGCAGGTTGCCAAGCAACGGGAAAGTGGTGCTGTCAGCACGCTCGGAGTGGGTTGCCACGTCGATGGTGGAGATGATCATACCACCGGAGTAGTAACTGCACACACCCAACACGGTGTCTTGGATGTCTTCGCTTGAACGAATCAGACGCTGGAAGTAACCACCGTCTTCCATGTAACCGTCGCAGGTTTCTGGCACGTTGTTCGAACTGACCGACTTGGTGTTCAACACGGCCTGAGCAACACCGGAGTTGGCGTCAAAGCCTTGGAAGGCGTTCACATCGATGTTGTCCATCACGGGGTGATACGGGTCTGCCAAATCCATGGTCGCATAGGTCACTTGCGTCTCGGCGGTGTCACGGCTCTGGATGTCCAAACCAAACGGAAGACGTCCAGCAAGGCCCTGATCCAGACCGTAGATTTGGCTACCGAGCGGACCCAAGTGAGCCTGAACGGTACCACCGGCCGACATGAAGTTCTCAAGCACCGTTCGGCGAGCGGGCTCGCCGAGGTACTGGTAATATCCATCGCCGCCGAATTGGGTGTCCTTCGCCACGAGTTGTTCTTGCCATGGCAGAATGATCTTGTCGTAGTGGGTGAACCATCCTGCGTCAAAGTAGGTGTTCCAATCGTTGATTTCAAACTGGGTGTAGGTCATGTTGAGCAAGGCCAAGTCCTGCTTGATGGCGGTCGTACGAGAGGACGTGTCGGAAAGGATGGCGACATCGACCATGTCTGCAAAGGAAGCGTGGAAGTAGCGCTCGTTTCCGGTTTCGCTACCGTCGGAAAGACGGCCGTAGAAACTGATGTTGTAGGTGTGGCCGTCCAGCCAGCCGTTCCATGGTGTGAACGAAACCGACGTCTTTTCTTGGCTCTGCAGGGAAACGGCAGGACCGGAGTCCACGATGTGAGCCTGACTTCCATCGGCCAAATCGGTGACTTCCATGTAGAAGATGTAGTCGCCGCCCAACACGCCGTTGGTGGCTTGGAATTCCCATGAGTGGGTCAATGCACTGTCAATGGGCAAGACACAAGGCAGGGTTTGGTCGGAATGACAGGTCAACGTGTCGGGTTTCCCGATGGAGATGTCCACCGATTCGACGTTGAAGATCACACGCTCAATGTTGTTGGCCGTGGACAACTCGTTATCGTTGTACCATGGTTTGCCCATCGTCGTGTTGTCAAACACGGTCTTGATGTCCAACCGATACACACCGGAGACAAACTCGTGGCTTGCAATGGTGGTTAAGGCTGCATCCTCAGCATCGACGTTGGTTCGGGAATCCGAATAGGTGGCATCTTGAATGAAGGTGTATTCCTGGAGCGAGATGTTGTTGAAACCAACTCCCTTGAAACCGTCATTAATACCGTTACGTCCGTCATCGTCGGATTGGAACTCGAAGTTCACGTCCACCATGGAGCCCTGAAGCGACATGCACTCGGCTCGCCACTGGCTCGAATCCGAAGAGGAGCGGTTCAAGATGTACAAGTGCGTGAGGTCAATGCTGGTGGTCTTCACCAGTTCGTCACTGTTGAAGAAGACGTTGTAGTTGCCCGAGCCGTCGGTGTTGGCTGGGTCACCAATGAACTGCAATTCGGTTTGGTCAATGGATTCCGTTGCGTTGACGATGCCGTTGCCGTCGTCGTCGTTTTGGCAGGTACCGTCTTCGTTGTAGTCGTTCCATTGTGCGTACACCAGACCGGTGTAGTTGGTGCCGTCCTTGTCGTAATCAACCGTCATGACAGCGTAATCGCTTGGATCGACGTTCCCGTTCTGGTCGATGGTGTAGAACGTGTCTGCGTAATACTCGAAGTTGAGCGAAACGAAGTCACCACTCATGCTCGTCAAATCGATGTTGGGGATGGTGAGGGTTTCGTTGGCCCATGCATCGTCGTAGCCGTTGGTTCCGGTGTCACAGGGGTGGCCGAACCAGTAGGCGTTGTTGTTGAAAATCTTGGTTGAACAGCTGTTTTCGTTGTAAATGGCACCCTTTGGTTGTTGATTCTCTTCGTAGCGGTAACCTTGGGAGCCACCCTCGAAGGTTTCTGCACAAACGGCTGATGGCGTACCGCAGTACACGTCAGAAGGCGTGGCAGAATACACCGTGGCTTCGATGTCAAAGTCAACGGCGGTGTTTCCGTAGTTGTTCGTGGTCACAGCGATGTCAAAGATACCCTCGGCATAGAGTCCACCGGGCTTGAAGAACTCAATGGATTCAACCGTTGGGTCGTAGAGATTGAACGGTGTTACGTAGCCTACCACATCGTCGTTGATGGGTTGCTGATCCCACGTGTTGCTGGACAAAGTGGCTGAAATCCTGTACGTGGTGTCGTTGAGCAAGTTGGCTTGAATCGAGGTGGTGTATTCCTGTCCGGGTTGGAGGTTGTTCAACGGTCCGATGGTGGACGTTTGGGTCTGCTGACCGGGCATGAACGCCGTGTTCTGCTTCCAAATGGTCAGGTTGTCAACGGCGAAGCCGTCACGACCGCTCCATCGGCTCTCGTTGTCATCGGCGGTGGATCCTTGGAATCCAGTGCGGAATCGGAAACGGATATCGACGGTTTGGTCAGCCCAGAAGGAGAGGTCGAAGGCACCAAGGTCTTCTTCGGTGAAGTTGTCCCAACCGTAGTAGGTACCGGGGGAGAACAAACCGTAGTAGACGATGTTTTCAGGAGCTGCGCCCCACGAGTTCATCTTGAACAGCCGGTCGTTGTCGAATCCACCCCACATGGAGGCGCCCGAGGCACAAGCACCCTGAATGGCCGCCTGCTGAGGGCAACCGATGAGGCTCCAGCCCGTTTCTTCGCTGCCGACTTCGACGATGGCCAAATCGTCCCAGACGTCACCGACAATGAAACCGGTGCCGTCCGAGTTGCCCAAGGCGCCAAGGCCCAAGTGGCGGAAGAGTTCAACGCTCATGAAGGCACGATCGGCGCCCGTGAGGTCAACATCGTTGAGGACCATGGCGTCGTCCCAGTTCTTGCCGTATCCGCTCCAGGTACCACCCGAAGCATTGGTCTTCATGTTCCCTGCCCACATGAAATCGGTGGGGTTCTGGTAGTTTGCTGACACGTTTGGATCGTTGTTCCCCGTCGAGGCGCCCGTTGAATGGTTGGTTTCCAAGTGCCAGTTGGTGGCACCGTCCACGTATTCTTCGTAGGTCCAAGTACAACCCGTACCGCAACCGGTCTTCACTTCGGGCGTGTCCCAATCGTTGGCATACACGGTGGTGTTGGTTGAATTTGCTTCGTCAACCACCTTCAACACCACGTCGAGGTCAGCTGTTTGACCGTTCAGGGTGTCCATACCGGTGTTCGTCACGGTCACGTTGATGGTTCGGCTTCCTTCACCCACCACGCCGAAGAAGCGGTCGGTTGGACTGATGTCAAGGTCCGTGACGGCCAAGTCCTTGTTGTCCATTTCAACAACGGTGAGGGTGTCGTATTGGCCTTCCCATCCAAAGTTGTCTCGCCAGCCACCAAAGAAGTAGTTGGTGTGGCCGACAACGAGGTCGGGTGCAGAGGAGGATCCGCCCTGCAGCTGACCGATGGCGACCGCAGACGGGCGACGTCCGGCAGGGTACGACAACGGGCTTACGTGACCGCCGTTTCCGTCGGACAAGGTCACTTGAACGGTGGTCGGGAAGGAGAGGTAGAAACTGGAGGTGCTGCCACCTGCTGAGTCCGTGGAGTTGAGTTGGTAGGCAATCGTTGGGTTGACAAAGTCAGGCTCGCCGTCGCCGTTGAGGTCTTCCACTTCGACGACCCAGGAGATGTAGGGCCCGAAGTAAGCGACTTTCGAATTGCCGAAGGTTCCTTGGGACGTGGACTGCTTGTAACTGACGTTCTCGAGGTTGCCTTCCATCACAGCGATGGTGTCAATGTAGCCAACACCACCGATGTCAGCGATGGCGAAATCTTCGGTCGTCACAACGCCCATGTTGATTTCCGTGGTTCCCGACTGTCCGGTACCGTACGAATATGTCACCGGATAATTCTGGAGAAGACAGTCGTAGTAAATCACCGAAATGTTGTCGTCGTTTCCGGGGTTGGTCACTTGCCCGGTCGAGTAGTCCAGGCCCTCGCTGCGCAGCAGGAAGATATCGTCATCGGTGCACGAGGAACCGGTGATGCCTGTCTGTGTCTCACCGAAGTCACCGACCTCGATGGATCGGTAGGTGTTGGTTTGAGACGAGCCAAGGGTCGTGGTGAGGCCGTTGGTTGAGGAGGTAATGGGGCTGCGGTAGGTCACCACACGCTGTGTGGTGATATCCGAAAGCAAGTCGAGGACGTAAATGTCATCGTTTCCGTCTTGGTCGGCATCGCCGACGGCCAAGTCCCACACCCAAAAGTGGGTAAACCGCTCGCCGATGGTCCAATCTCGGTTGGAACATCCACCGTTTTCAATGATGGTCACGTTGCCCGGCTCGCCAGCAGGTGCGCCTTGGTCGTTGGTCTTGAAGGGGTTGTTCTTCTGATAAATCACGATGTCAATGGCGCTGTCGCCCGTGAACTCCCCAACTTCGACGAATTCCACGTTGGCGAATTCGTCCCAGTCCGCATTGCGGCTTTGATTGCCTGCCACCCAAATGTCCTGACGTTCGTTGAAATTGCCCTGACCGTCGTTGTACAGGATGGTCATGGAGTGCGTTCCGTCAGTCGCGACGGCCATGTCGTTGAAACCATCGCAATCAAAATCGCCAATAGCGACATCCATTGGGTCACGGTTGGTCGTGTAGGTTCGTGCCACGGAGGCACTGGCGGTGGTTGCAAGGGCAGCGGTTGTGCTGAGCACCATGATGAGGGTCAGGAACACACTGCGCATTCGGGCTTTAGAGAGGTCGTTTTGGGTAAGCATTGACATCACTTGCTTCGGCGAAGCCATGTTGCAATATAATGCCTTTGTAGTGAAGTTCGTGAATCAAGGGCCGGAGCCGCTGTTTTTGTTCAAAAAACGCCGTTTTTTTTGCGCTTTTGTGACGAGTTTCAAAGGGTTAGAAACGTCCGACCAGCCATTTTGGAGAAGGCCCCCAACCGGTTGCATCCCCACCGTGAATTTTCACAAGTTTACCGGCAGTGAACAGAGATTGCAGCCAAACATCCAACGCCGTGCCTTCTCGGCCACCCAACTTACTGCTGGCGATTTCTTCGATGTCTTCGGTGCTCAAGCCGCTCATGCCATGGTCGCGAACCACCAATTGAAGCAACTCTCGCAACCATGCTTCGGCCATCGGATCCACGCTGGTGGTGCTGGCCACAGGCTGCGGCGGGTCCATGTCTTCGAGCAGTTCCATCAATTCGATGACATCAGGGCGAGCGGCTGGTTCAAGCCCAGCCTCGTTCAATTTTGCTTTGAGGTCGAGTTCACCGATGGGGCGGCGAACCACGGGAATTCGACTTGGGTCCGGTTGGGGCCCCATGTCAAGCGGTTTGGCATCTTCCGGTTGGTCGTCCATCTCGATGTTGATGCCGGCTTCTTGGCGTTGCTTGCTCACGGTTGAAAGATTGCTGGCTTGGACTTCGGCCCCTGCGGGCATGGTCCA
>JALRLQ010000067.1 GCA_023254365.1 Candidatus Poseidonia sp.
TTTCGGCTCTTCGGAAGGCAAGATATCGTTGAACGGCGTCCATTGATAATCCGCCATTAACCAGTTGTTGAACTTCTTTGAAAGCAATGGGTCCGCTCCCCTCCACGACCAAATGCTTCGTTGCAACATTTCTGGCGCAATCGAATCAAACACTTCGGGAGCTTCCTCTGAGAGCGTGCGAAATGCTTCGAGCAACTTTTCAAAATACAGATTTTGTTCATTGTTTGATCTTTTACCGTACTTTTTGGCAAGAAGATAATCAAAATCTGCTTCAGTTTTTGAAACATTTCTCTCGGAACGAGAGCCTTTCATGTTATCAGACTGGGCGTGGGTGGTTTTTTTGACTTTTGTGTTTAAGTGTTGTTTTGACGTCATCTTTGTTCCTCTTTTCGGGCGCAAATCCATCGATTTTACCATAATGTGTTGGTCATCCATTGGGGCTTGTTGGAAACTGCCGTTGTTTCTACCAACAAGTAAGGCGATATATACTCTTCATGTTCAAAATCTCTTCATCATGGAGCGATGGGGGCCAATAACGCCGATGGTGTACGGTTCATCGATGATCTCCCAGCCTTGCGCCAAATAGAACGGTATAGCATGTTCCCGTGCTTGCAGGAAGCCGGTTTTGCAAGCAAACGCCGAGGTCATGATGCGTTCAAGTTCTTGAAGCACCATAGCGGCAAGACCCTGCCGCTGGTGCGACGGAAGGGTTCCCATTTGTCGAATCTGAAACACAGGACGCTCGGCGGTATGGTTTGCCAAGGGACCAAACGGTGGAATGCGTGCTGCCCCCGGGCCCTTGTGGTCGGCCCCTGAGCCGTCAGCGTTTTCCGGGATGATGTGGGCTCTGCCAACGGATGTGATGCGTTGTTCAACCTCAACCCATGCATGGACTGCTGAGCCATCATCGTCGAGACGTTCACTTCCAAGCGGCATCCCAAGCGGCTCCCTTAACACCGAAAAGCGAGTCCGAAAATAAGGTTCGTCTGGCATGCCGTGGAGGGAGTGAATCATGGACATCACCTGGGCATTCAAGCTATGGTTGACAAGGCGATGATCACAAACACCAAGGGGACGATGATCAGAAGTGAGGAGCTCAACAACCCCCAACCCAGCGCTTTTCGTCCCGTCACGAAGGAGGCAACAATACCGCCAACATAGGCAACGGGTAGCACGAAACAGACGATTTCAAACACGCCGTTGCCTGCATAATTTGCCTCATCCACGGCTTGGTTGAAGTACTCAAGGTTGAGGGTGAGTTCTGCCGCACTGGCATTGTCCAGTTTGAAGAATGCCGTGTTGTTTGAAGGGAAAAACTCGCCAATCTCGGACGTTGTTTCCGTTGTGCCGTTAAACTGCCAAATGATGTGGGGTTGCTCATCATACCGTTCAACCCAATGATCGATGGAAATTTCGTGACCTTCGTCGACGAAGTACGCGTTGAACCATTGAATCCTTTCGCCGTTCTGCGGGTCGAATTGTACAGAGAATGTTTGTCCGTCCGAGCTTTCGGCGACGATGGTTTCGTAGCGCCAGGGTTCTTCGTAGGCGTTTTGCTGGAAGAACACATCGTCGAGAACCTCAAGACCGAAGATGACGAAAACGGGGATGAAAAAGCCGAGAATAAATTGCCCCCAGCGAAAGCCGGTTTTTTCCACCGCCTGTGGGACTGCAAACATGGTTTGTCCTGCCATCGTGGCTGTGTCGCCGGTCAGGAGGGTGGGTTGGGCAGGTTGTGTGCCGCCAACGACCCCCATCATCATGGAAGGTGGAGGTTGGGGCGAGGGTGTTGCAGCGGGTGGAAGGTCGTCCAATTGGTCTCCTCCCATGCCTTCTGCTTGGCTTTCGGTCGTTTAAACAATGCTCCGATTGGGTCGTGAGCACCGAAGGCGCGTTGAAATAGGAAAGGCCGCTGGGCGTGGTTACCGCACGGATGTCAGAGTGGCTATGAGCGGGACTGCAGATCCTGAGACCGGAGTTCGAATCTCCGTCCGTGCTCCAAAACAACTCACCAAACAAAAATACCATACGAGGCTTGAAAGCCAATCTTGCAAAGCCCCGTTTGTTCTTCGAGGGATGTGACCATGCCGGAACTCAATCCAAATCTTGCGTTGGTTGGGTCGGGTTTTGCCGCCTTCCTCGCGCCTCCGGGCCCCGAAGTGGTTCGGTTCACGGTCGGGCAACCCGACTTCGACACCCCTCAGCCCATCGTTGACGAAGCCAAGGCTGCGCTTGACCGAGGAGAGACCGCGTACACGCGCCCCCAAGGAAGCGAATCCCTGTGCACGGCAGTCGCCAACCACCTCACCCGGTTCAACATCCATGTCCTTCCCGATGACGTGGTTGTGACGCCGGGATGCAAGCAGGCTTTGCTGTACGGGATGATGGCGGTGCTTGCGCCCGGTGACGAGGCCCTGCTGCTCTCACCGGCATGGCCTTCCTACGATGGCATGGTGCGTTTGACCGGGGCAACCCCAGTCCACGTGCCGGTTCTCCGCGAAAACTACCATCCTGATTTCGACGGTTTGGAAGCCCATGTCACCTCCAACACCAAAGCCATCATCATCAACTCGCCCAACAACCCTACCGGAGCCGTTTACACCCGTGCAGAAACAGAGCGGCTGGTGGCGTTTGCCAACCGTCACGACCTGTGGATTCTCGACGACATGATCTACTCCACCTTGGTGTGGACCGACGAAGGCTACACCTCTCCGTGTGAATTTGAGGGAGGTGCAGAACGCACCATCACCATCGGCGGGTGGTCCAAAGGCTGGGCGATGACGGGATGGCGCCTCGGATGGGTCGCAGGCCCAACCAACGTGATGACCGGCGTGAAAAAAATCAACGTGAGTGCAGCCACGCACGTACCGACCTTCCTGATGCCTGCAGCCGAAAAGGCGCTTGAACTCCGCGAAGAGATTGAGGTGATGGAAGAGGCCTTTGCAGAGCGTCGTTTGGCGATTCACAAGGCGTTCTCCGCCCTCCCTGGCGTGGTGGTCCCTCAGCCTGAGGGGGCGTTCTACATCCTGTGCGACATCACCGGAACGGGGATGACCGACATGGAATTCGCCACCGAAGCGCTCGAGAAAGCGCAAGTCCAGGTCATTCCCGGTTCGCTCATGAAGGGCGGTGAAGGGCTGATTCGGGTCAGTTACGCCACGTCGCTTGAGAACATCCACGAAGGTGTTCGGCGGCTGAGGGAATGGCTTGAATCACGTCAATGAAAGCGCTTCGAGCGCCTCACGAACGTAGAGTATGCCTGTGATGACCAGCCCAATCACGATGCCGCGCTGAATATCGTCGCTTTTCCAGCGCTCAAGCCATCGCTTGCCAAGCTGTGCTCCCACCAAAGCAGACAGAACAAATCCAACCATGAGCCACGTGTTTGTGGACAACACGGATGCGTCATTGACGAGATAGATTGGTATTCTCGTCAGGTCAACCACAAGAGCGAGGACGGCTGCTGTTGCGGCATATGCCGATTTATCGGGCAAGCGTTCCTTCAGAAACATCGCCCGTAACGCTCCTTGATGGCCGGTCAACCCCCCGAGGAACCCGGAGCCAAATCCTCCAAGCCGGTCTTCGGCCTCTGGTAACCGAATGGACGACCACGACTCGCTCACCTTCAGCAACGGAAGCACGATGAGCGCCAAACCCACCACCAACAACAGCGGGTCGGAAGGGATGAACGATTGAAGCACCGCTCCAATCAACGCTCCAATCAACAACGCCCATCCAAACCGTTTCAGTGCATCTCGATCGATGTGTTCGCGGAGCATTCTCGACTTGATGAGGTTGTGAACGCCATGAACGATAGCCACGCCGGCGATGGCTTGGTGAGGGTCAAACCAGACAAGAAACACCGGCGTCATCATCGTCGCCAGCCCGAATCCTGCCGGCACGGTCAGGGCAGCCGCCACAACGCAGACCAGCATGGCCAACATGACGACGATCGTTTCCATGCACGCCCCTCGTGCGTGGAGATGGGGCAGAGTACACTATCAATCCCACTCTTGTTTCTTCCGTCAAGGCGCTGTTTGAACCTGGACAAATCCGTCCTGCTCACGGGTTGGGTAGACCTTCAGATCCTTTTGTTTGGAGAACTTCCCCACCAGTCGTCCGTATGGGGGAAACAGCGGGAAGGGTGACCATTCCTTCATTTCGCCCGTGACAATATCGTGCGTGGTTTGGTGAAGGGGACAACGGATACACCCGTCGGATATTTTCCCACCGTAGGCAAGCGGCCAGCGCATATGGCGACACAGGGCTTCAGTGGCCAAAACCTCCCCGTTTTGTCGGGTGACCATGACCAAGGTTCCATTGACCGTGACCATCTTTTTCTTCCCTTCTTTCAGCCGCGATGATTTGATTGCGTTACCCCACGTCATGCCTTCACCTTCTTCGGAAGAGGAACATTGAGATGGTCAAGGGCGCGTTCTGCACTGGCAATGGCTCCTTGAACCGAAGGATGGGCTCGATGGTCGCCGACCAGAAGGACACCGTCGATTTCAACATCGGGTAACAACCGACCGTGGTGGTTTGGGTCAATATGCGGGAGTGCATGGCGAACCTGCGTTGAAAGGAGATGTTTCCAATGGTTGACTTGTTCGCCAAACCACGTGACAAGTTCGGAGCGCACCGACGCCGGATTTGGATCCAAAGCGGCTTCACCCACCAAGGTAGCCACCACCCAGTGCTCTCCAGCAGGATGTGGGTGGAGATTGGTTGGTACGTGCAGATGAAGCACCTCGTTTCCATTGACGCCCCATGCTTCGTTCAAGAGCAAACGTGCTTGCTTGAACGGAGGCCGTGATGCTTTGAACACAACCGTACTGGTCAAGCGTTCAACCGGGGCGTGATTCGACGGCATGGACGGCAACAGGTCACGAGCGATGTGCTGAGGTACGGCCAGGACGACTTTGTCAAAGAACTGCGATTCACCGCCCACCACCACGCTTGTGGCCGTGACGCTGTCCACGGTCGTGTTCAGATGGAGGGTGGTGGCCGACAGCCTCGAAGCCAACTGCATGGGGACCGCTGCAATGCCGTCTTTGGGCACGACCATGGCGCCGTGGGCCATCGCACCCCAAGTGAATTCAGCGAAGGCAAACCGTTCGGAAAGCGATGGGTCGAGGGTGATGCCTGCAAAAAGCGGTCCGAGGACTCGGCGTGTTGAAGGACGAAAACGCCGTCGTTCAAGCCCTTGCTCAATGGAGGGGGAAGGGGTTGACATCGGCCGTTCAAGGTCCTTTGAGGTCGTTCCCAATCGCCATTTAAGGAATCGAAGCCCGTCACCAATGCCCACCGATTTCAGGGTTGGTAACAAGTGCTTGGGAGAACGAAGGGCATCACCGAGAAGGCGGCGGCGCCCCGACGGCGGATGAATGGTCACCGTGCAGTTGTCCATCGCTTTCGCTTCCAAAGCCTTCACGTCAACCCAGCGTTGAACGGTGGGGTAGGCGGTGTGCAAAACGTGGAAACCGACGTCAACGGGGTGGCCTTCGTGAACGAGGGTTTCCATGCGCCCGCCAACGGTGTTCTTGGCCTCAAACAGCGTGACCTCATGCCCGGCTGCCTCGCATCCGAGAGCCACCGTCAAGCCTGCGACGCCAGCACCAACAACGGCAATCTTCACTCGCTCACCCACGTAATGCTGACATTCCACCGTCGAGATGAAGGATCTGCCCGGTGAAGTTGTCAGGTGCTTGTGTCAACAACCAGTGCATGCTGGAGGCGACTTCACTTGGCTCGTTGATTCGCTTGAGTGGAATCATACCCACCGAGGCTTCTCGAATGGCTTCAGAGCGAAGAACGGAGGCGCCCAAGCGAGTCTCGGTCAAGCCGGGCGCGACGGCGTTGACGCGCAACCCTCGCTGCGCGTAGGTCGATGCCGCCGACCGCACCATCGCCTCGAGACCTCCTTTGGCCGCCGCAATGGCTTCGTGGTTGGTCAAGCCGTAGCTTCCTGCAACGCTTGAGGTGAACACCATGCGCCCTTTGCCGGATTTGAGCATGGTTTTACCGCCGAGTTTTAACGTCAGGAATGCAGATGTCAAATTGGTACGCAGCACATCTTCGAAGTCTTCAACCTTCATAGCGTGAGGTGGACGAAGTGCAATTGAACCGACGAGATGAGCGATGCCGGCGAGGCCATGCTCGCCCTGTGCTGAAGCGTGTTCGACCGCCGACAACACGGCGGCTTCATCCAAAGCATCCCCTTGAACAACACTCGCCCCTCGCTGGGCGATGGTTGCCGTTCGCTCGGTGTCCCGGGCAAGCACCGTCACGTGGTGGCCTTCATCGAGGAGCAATCCTGCAAGATGAAGAGCGATGTCGCTGCTGCCACCGACCAAAAGAAACGAATCGTTCATGCGTTTCTAACAGTTCAGTTTGCTTTTATACTCCTGTTCCTTGATGAAGAACACCGATTCAAAAGCCAACCTGTCGAGGGGAATGCATGCTCAGGGACGCCCATCCCGCCATTTTGGAAACCGTTCGGCAAGCGGAAAGCATCCACATTTTGGGCGCAGGCATGAACGCAGAGCGACCGGCCCACCGTGCCATTCACGACTTGGACGAGAAAGGATGGCGGCTGGTTCCCATCCATCCAAACGACGCTGGAGGAAGCATCCTTGGGCGCCCTATTCGCTCTTCGATTGACCACAACGTTCGTCCAGAAATCATCGTTTTCTTCCTTGCTCCTTTGCGAGTGAGAGAGGTCGTGCGCGAACTGGTGATGCACTACCCTGCAGACGCCATGCCGCTGCTTTGGTTTCAACCCGGTGCCGAAGACGAGGAAACCCTCGAGATGCTCAACAATGCAGGAGTGCTCCACATCGTCGACGACTGCATTGTTCGCTTCGTGCAACGTCATCACCTGGCGGCCGTGAACGGGCAATCGCCTCAACCTTGGTACCTCCAAGTCGCCTCCGCAGACCAGAGCGGTTGTTCTGTCTGGACGGTCGAGTCCGCTCAAGAAACCCAACGGCCTCCGTCCACCGAGGTGGAGTGGTGTGGAGATCTCAAGGATTTGGAACATTCTGAACACGTCGTCCCACGGTACATTCGTGGCCTCAAACAAGACGGTGAAAGCCTCGCTGCCCTCGCACAACGTCTTGCTGTCTGAAGTCAAACCGGTGAGGCAGCAAACAGTGAACCGCCGTTGCCAAACGTTGCGTAATACAGCGTCCCATCCGGATGGAAGGTCAGCGGAAGCGGCGTCCCAGCATCCCAAGCAAAACGCGTGATTTCCGTGGCGTATGCCCCTTCGCCTTCGGCCCGAACATCGATTCGAACAATTTCGTGTCCTTGGGGCAACACGGTGTTCCAAGACCCGTACACCGTTGCGTAAAGGGTGAACCCTTCGGAAGGCGACAGCCCTGGCAGAGCAGAATGGGGCGGGCGAAGGTCAACGCCGTTCATCGAAGTGTGGGGCGTCCAGATGCCAACCGGGGCTTCGGTTCCGTCCGGCACGGGATGGTCGGGGTCGTCATCGGGCCACCCATAAGCGGCGCCGTCCTTCAGGAAGTTCAACTCCTCATGGGGATGGTCGCCTTCCCAATCTCGTCCGTTGTCGGTAAAGAAGTAGCCGTGCCCACCGACCCAAACCCCGTCGAAGGAGTTGCGGACACCGCTGGCCAGCACCCCGTGGTCCCCGGTCGATGCGTTCACCCAAAGCAAGGCGCCGTTTCGTTCATCGGCTTCCGTGCAAATGTTGCAGGTTGAGCCGCTGTGCCAGAGCAGTGTGCCGTTGGGCATCACCTCAACGGCGTTGGTTTGGTGGTTGCCAACGGGTATGCCATCGACCAGCACCGTACCGTTGACCAAGGTTCCATCGTCTCCAAAGCTGAACGATTGCAACCTTCCGGCTTCAGAGACATAGGCCATCTCGCCGTCAAGGGCCAACCCGTGAGGTCGATCCAAGCCTGAAAGCAAGGTTTGGCGAACATCGGTTTCAATGTTCAGCGACACAATGCGCCCGTCGTTCCGGTCGCAAACAAGCAGGTGCGTTTCATTCATCCAAACCAAACACGTTGGCCCACCAAGTTTGGTTGCCACGCGTTCGACTTCGTATCCTTCCACCACCGTCGGTTCATTGCCAGATACATAGGGGTAGAGTTGGCGAGCGAGCAGCATGGCGATCAACAACATCACCACGGGCGTCACGTGCCGCATCATCGGTTACTCCGTCGGTGAGGTGGGGCTTTCAACGATTCGGACCTCAACCCCCTCGTAGCGCACGGATACCACCACGGCTTCATCGCCCGAGCGGAGTGGTTGGCCGTGCTCAAACAACTGAACGGTTTCGTTGGCATCCCATGTCGTCAAATCGTCGTCTCCAGCAACGATAAGGCATGGTGCTGGAGAAACGAGATTTGGGTCAAGCAGTGCAGGAAAGGACTCGGGACTGAAGGCGGCCACCATGATGGTTGGGTACCTACGTTCGTCGTCTTCGTTGTAGTAACTGATGAACTGAACCTTGAACATCGACCCGTTCACGTCCAAGACGTAAACGCCTTGCACGGGCGTGACGCGATGAACGGTGATGTCGTAATCGTACCACTCCAGCCGTTGCGACGTATCGTTTGAGAAGGTCAATCCCTCTGTCGAGTTCACCTCGCCCAACACCACGTCTTCAACAAAGGCCCAACGGACACCTTCTGAGAGGAAGACATC
>JALRLQ010000068.1 GCA_023254365.1 Candidatus Poseidonia sp.
GCAGCTGACATGCTTGCGCACCTGGGCATCATCGACGTGAACCTCATGACCAACAACCCTGAGAAGGTATCGCAGCTTCAAGAGCACGGCATCAACGTCGTGAAGCGGACGCCCCTTGTGGTCGGCGTGACGGACGAAAACCGAGCGTACCTCGCCACCAAAGGGCAGCGCATGGGCCATCACATCGACCGGGACCATCTATGAACCAAGATGTTGGAGAAGGGGCCGTGGCCGGGAATTGAACCCGGGCTGGCAGAACCACAATCTGCCGTGCTAACCCCTACACCACCACAGCCATGAGAGGTAAAGCGGCCTCATGTGCTTGGTATTTCAATCATGCGCCAACCCAACCCTCAAACCATGTTGTGGACATGCGTGAAACCCTTTGTTTCAAGAAGTGCCACGACGTGCAATGGTCATGCGCAACTCACGAACCGTGACGGCATGGATGCTCCTTCTTCTCTTGACCACCGCATCTCCAGCCATGATGACGGTGAATGCTCGAAGCGTTCACAGCACGTCAACCGTTGATTTGTTTCCTCAAGGTAACCTTGTTGACGCCTCGGCATGGGCGGTGGGTGCTGAGACCTCCTTCACACAAGACCCGGCAACCTACACGGAAACCATGGTGGCTGATCAACGCTTGACCATGGTGCACCAGCGACCGGTTCATTTGGACACCATGACCGTTTGGTCAGGCATGTCACCCACCAACTCGAACTATTCCGTAGGCGCACCCGACGGTGCCAGTACATGGTCAACAGGCCCCGAAATCGAACTCACAAGTTTCGATGTCAGCGGGCTTGAATCTTACCAGTTGACAGAAGTCCACCTGCGTGGTGTGTTCCAAATTCCCGATGCGCTTCAAGAGGATACGGTTCGAATTTCGGTTGAGCACGGTGATGGTTTTGATTTGCTCAAGACCTTTGCACACACCCAAGGTAACGTTGACTACATCAACAACTCTGCCTTTCAATTGAACATCACCGACCTCATGGAGTGGACGTGGTCCGACATTGCCAACATGGTCTTCACCCTGGATTATGTTTCAGCCGGCGGCATTGATGATTCCCGTCTCGTGGTCGATGCGGTGGGATTGGACATCACCGTTCAAACACCATGGTACGGCGGCGAAGTTGGATCGGCTTCATCGACCTTTGAGGGACACGCCATGCCCGTGGTTGGGTTTGACCTCTCCACAGGGACAACGGACAATCTCGCTCTCGATACATGTGGCCTCAAGCCATCGATTGAAGGAACGTCGGGCCAATGGACCAGCGAAGTGTTCACCTCTCCTCCCGAGCAGATGTTGGGCAGGGTTCATCTGTCCACCAGCGAAGGTCAACCCTCGAACGTGACCTTGGAACTCGCGCTCTCGCAGGATGGAGAAACAACGGGAACGTTTTCGCCCATCGAACCCAACACCCTCCTCCCTCAAGCCGATGCCTATCAGCTGCGGGCTTCGGTGACCGATGCCTGTCTTGGATCGGTATGGGTGGACGTCAACGACCCGTCATTGAGCCTCACGGGAAGGGTCTTTGGTTCCAACGATGGCATTGACCCTGCTTATTCACGGTGGTTGGTGTTTGTGAACGACGAAGTGGTTTCAAACGAGGCGATGACCGTCGGAACCTTCACCCACGAATGGCCCATTGGTGCCTACTTGCAACCCGGCAGCGACCGCGTCACCGTAGCCATCAAAGCCTGGTTCACTTGGGATTCCGATGGAACAGAAAGCACAACCGCACTTGAAATCAACAGTTTCTCGCTGAGCGGTGGTTATGCTATTGCATGGGATGAAGACCCCGTATGTGACCGCGTGGGCGACCAACACCTCTCGGAAGACAACGGGGGCATCATTCTGCCTTTGTTGCGCCGATGCACCGATGACCGTGCCACATCCGATGATTTGGTCGTTCAATTCACCAACTCAAACACGAACCTGGTTGATGTTGACCTCGCCGAGGGGGATGTTCGTTTGCGCCTCTTCCCCGAAGCAAGCGGTCAAGCTGTCATCGGTATTTCAGTGATTGATCCTGCCGGGAACGCATGGCAAGACACCTTCACCTTGCAGGTGGATGCGGTTGATGACCCACCGGTCGTGGCAGAATTCCAGTCCTTGATTCCTGTCGAGCGTGAAGTTGAGTCCATCATCAACATGACGTGGTCCGATGTGGATTCAACGCAGGTCACGGCCTCCACCAACCGAACCTGGGCGACGATCGATTTGACCAACAACGTGCTTCGTGTCGTTCCCCCGAACATCGGCTTCCACACCGTGCTCGTCACGGTTTGCGACCAAACCTCGTGCACCGAACGAGAAGTGGATTTTGAAGTCATGGCGCTCGCCGACCTCGTGGTTGAGTCGGTGGATTTCGGCGGTGATGAACTCACTCAAGGCGATGTGATTGCCATGCGAGTTCTTGTACGAAACCAAGGACAAGCCGATGCATCCATGGTATCGGTTCGTTGTGAAACCGACGACCAACTCATCGGCGTCGAGGTCATTGCGGTGATTGAACCGGGTGAGTTGCGAGCCGTTACCTGTGACTGGCAAATCCCTGACGATGCTCGCGTGATTCGATTCAACGCGGTGTTGGACCGAGGTTTGGAGATTCCGGAAGGGGACGAGAACAACAACGCCATGGAGCGATTGATGGCCATCAACGAACAAACGCCCGAGGATACCGCAAGTGCGGATACCTTCCTTTCGAGCACGGCAGCAGTGGTTCTGTTCGCACTGGTTTCGGTTGGATTGCTCGGGTTGATCGCCTTCTTCATGCCGGCAAAAATCAAGAAAATTGAATGATGAGAACGGTCGTTGTAAACGACCTCTGATGTCGGATAACGCGAAAAAGGGCCTCAAACTTGATAACCAGACCGTGTCACAGAAAGTTGCTTTGAGGTCGTGGGGGCCGTTCAACTTCGGTTGACAAAGCAGGAGTGGGGACCATGTCTCAATTGAAAATCCGCATTGAAACGGACGAATACATCTACGAAGAATACATCGAAGCGTGATCACGACGTCGTTGACCAGCGTCGAGGATACACATCCGTATCCATCAGGACCATGCTGGGTCGTGCTATTTCGCCCTCGGACATTCCAATGATGCTCTCAGCGTCAGCTTTGAGTTTGACAAACCCAACGGCTTCACCTTTGAGCGACATCACAAGAAGTTCTGAACCTTTGGAAAGTTGTTCGGGAAGACTCACCAATCCAGGCCTCAACAACGGCGCCCCAAAGGCCAATGCCGCTACCGCACTGTCCTTGACTTGACAACTTGGGAGTTCAACAAGCAGTTTTTCGATGGGGTGAATCACCGCTTTGAGCGCAGATTCATCACCGCATTCCTTCCACAACCACACAGCGTCGGCAAGTTGGTCCATCGTGATGCAATGTTCGAGATGAAACATCCCCGATGTTTCTCGACGCAATTCCTTGAGGTCAACGGGGGTGTTGAGCAACAAGCCCATGTCACGGGCCATGGTTCGGATGTAGGTGCCTGCTTCGCAGGTGATCCGAGCGACGACATCCTTGCCGTCAACGTCAAGCAATTCGAAGGCGTGTATCCGGCGGGTGCGAACCTGCACTTTGACCGCCGAAACTTCAGGAGGAACGTTGTAGATACGTCCGGTGAGGGAATCCATGGTGGAAGCGAGTGTGGCTTCATCTGGCAAGGTCTTGAAACGAAACACCGCAATGTAGGATTTTCGATGCTTCAGAATCTTGTTGGTGATTTTCATGCAGCGACCGGCCATCAACGGCAACACACCGGTCGCAAACGGGTCCAGCGTACCCCCGTGTCCGAGGCGTTCAAGACCGAGCAAGTCCCGTGCCCAGGCAGCCAGCTGGTGCGATGTGGGGCCTGCGGGTTTGTCAATGAGGATGAAGCCGGAGGCGAGGCGTTGTTCTAGCGTTCGCTCGTCAGGTGGCGTTCCAAACGCAGGGTCTGTCCCCACATCGGATTCGAGAACGTGCACACCCATCATGGACCCTCCAACAGCAAGACGACATGCTCTAATATTTCAGTTGCATTGAGGTTGGAGGCTTCAATGATGTGACTGTAAGGCTCAGGGTCGTCCGGTTGCAATCCGTACAATTCCTCAAACCGCTGCCCGTCAACCTCTGCTCGCCGTTGGTTGGCATCCAACGCCGCTTCGAACGGTATTCCTTCTCTCGAAGAAACGCGCTGAGCACGTGCTTCGTCCGTCACATCCAACCAGACCCGTAGGCACGGTAGACCCAATTTGTAGGCCCACCAACCTGCAAGACGGGATTCCACGATGTCCGAGGCCTCATCACCGACCATGCTCTCTTGAAGCAACGCATCCAAAGAGCGGTCCACATCAAGTTCTTGTTGACATAAATCGCCGAAGTCAGCCAGGGACATGTTTCGGCGTTTGGCTTCGGCACGAAAGACATCCCCGCCGTTCAGCGATGACCAACCATACCTGGCGACCAAGCCCTGCACGAGCGTGCTGGTACCGCTTCCGGGATGGCCAGAAACGGTGATGCGAACCATGCTCACACCCATTCATGGAAACAGATGTTGCATCGCTTGGTTCGTGGGCCATCGTGGGTGATGACATCGCCATCGCATTCCGGACAAACCAGAGGCCCACCTGCGTTCCTTGGCGCTCCTCCATCCTCGTTGCTTGAACTCGCTTGCGGCTTCTTCCGTTGTTGCTGGCTGCGCTTGGCACGTTGTTGTCGCTGACGTGCCTGATTTGAATTGGCGGCAGGCTTGGTGGCAACCAAGTGGAGCAGTGGCTCTTTCAGCACCTCTCCAGAAACCACGAGGGGGTGGGTCTTGTAGCGTGCGAGTTTGATGTGCCGGTCGAGTGCACGACCGTAGGCTGCACTCATGCAAATATAGCAGCAAATCCATGCTGGGAAGAACATGAATCTCCCATCAAGCAGGTGCCATTCGGGTGCCCAAGGCAAGGAAACATAATCCACACGGAAGGTCTCAACCTTGGTGGTAAGCCAAGCAAAAATGCCGATGATGAAAATCATCGTGAACATCATCGGTTTCATGGCTCCCATCTGGATTTCCAACTGTTCCGGCATCATCTGTTGTTGCAATGTCATGCCTTTTTCCTGCAGCGTCGTGTCTCTTGACAGGCGTGCCTCGTTCATCATCTTCCTGACCTGCCCTTGGCGGTGACCGATGTGCGCTTGGTCCATGGGGTCAACGAAGAAATTTCGAATCACGGTGTTGAGGGTCATGGAAAAGATACCCAGGATCATCACGGTGATGACAAAATACGATTCTTCAGGCAACAAGGGCGACAGCAGCGGGTCAGCGGTTGTTCCCAAAGATGTGCGAATGGAAGGGGTCATGATGAGCACCGTCATCATGATCATGAACAGCAGCATCATGCCCATCGAACCGTTGGGTGGAGGGGGTGGCGGAGGAGATGAGCCACTGGCCATGATTGGCTTGCGGAGGAGGAAGGGCATGAAGGTTAGCATCAATTCATCAGGTCCGTCTTGATTCAAATCCGTGAACTTCAAACCCCACTGCGACCTCGGTGAGATGTATGCGACGCAAGGAACCGCTCGAGGTTGCCCCAACATGGCGTTACCCGTTGCCCATGCCAATGCCTGGACAACCCGTCTGCGCTACAGAGATGGAAGCCATCGAGCAACTGGAACGTCTTGGTGACCACCCGCGGGTGTTTTTGTGGACCGATCACAACCGCAAGTGTCCCGAAGGCTGGGGATTCATCGCCAGCATACGCGAGGGCGTGCCACCCAGCGGAATTGAGGCGGAACTCGACGCATGGGCCAAACAAAATCCCAAGGCTTGGCTTGCCGTTGACCTTCGCGACGGGATGTTGCCTCCCTCAACGGTGCGTCCTTTGGACGATGTACTCTCCAGTCTCAAGCGACCTGTGATCGTTCTTGTGAGTCGATCTCCTGAACATGAAGACTGGCCGCAGTGGGTCCTACCCGCTTAGAGCGTCTTGCCATTCGGCGATGAAAAGCCACGTCGAGAACGTGTTCATTCCCAGGTGTAACCGCAGGCTGAACAGGTGGCTGCATCAGCAGCGTTGGGCGTGTTGCAAATCGTGCACGCTTTCTCTTCAGCGGCCGCTTCTGCAGGAGCGTCTTCGGATGGTTCGGAACCTTCTGCATCAATAGCGGCTTCCTCAGTTTCCTCGGCAGCATCCTCATCGGCACCTGCATCGCTGTCGCCATCTTCGGCTTCACCGTCTCGAGCGTTCCATGCCTTTGCGGCATCCTCGAGTTCTGCTTTCTTCAGGTAACCGTTGTCATCGTGGTCGTAATCCGCTGCGAATGCCACGAATTCGTCCCGATGACCGGCATCAATGCCAGCTGCATCCATCACTCGTAGAAGCATGTCCTCTCGGAATTTGATGGAGGGTGCGCTGTCATCTTCGCTGTCACCATCATCGGATTCCGGTGCTTCAGCTTCCTCTTCAGCCGGTGCTTCCTCCAACGTGGGGAGGTCGTCGGATTCAATCTCGTCGCCGAAATGGACGCCGTGGAACCGGTTGAGAGCCTCAGCGTCAACTTCACCGCTTCCCTTAATGTCGAAGGAAACTTCGAGCCGCTCACCCTTCTCGACGACTGGGACGTGCCAGACGATGTGAAGGCCACCTTCACCATCTTCAGAGGTCATGGTGACGTCCTTTCGCTTGCCACTTGCACCTTTGATTTCCCAGTCCTTGATCTCAAATTGAGGGGGCAGAACATCGTTGATGTAGAGGTCGCTCAAAGCGGTGTCGCCGTTGTTCTCAAAGAGAATGAGAACTTCATACCGACCTTTTCCACCCAGCGGGATGGCTTGCTTTCCAGCGCTGAAATTGCGTCGGTTGTGAACCACACGGATGCTCGGTGAATTGTCCGGCTCACGGGTGCAGATCGGTCCGAAGCGCTCAGCACTGAACTCAACTCGTGAAGGCGCATCCACCCGTTCGTTGCCGGGCGATGGGTCCGGTGCGTCCAGTGGATAGGTGATTTCAATCTTCTTTCCTGGCTTTAGGCCAAGCGGCCCACGGGTGCCGACGGTGAGGGTCATGGTGTGGCCTTGGCCATCGGGGGAACGGTGTTCCTTTTCGATGGTGATGCCTTCCGCCATCTCGACTTTGAACTGGTCGTCGTCAATCGCTTTGCCATCCAATTTAATGGTCAACTGTTCAGCCGTTGGAGGCGTAAAGAGGCCTGGAATATCGTCGGTCACACGCATCAGGTTGATGGTGGCTGAGCCCTCGTTTTTGAGGGTCAGCGTGGCGTTCACCTTCTGAGCACGGTAGGAACGAAGGCTGCCTGTCGAATACTTCTTTCCAACTGAAGCTTCCAACACATCGAGTTTCTTCTCCTCAAGTGTCATGCTTCCCTCGGAGGTCTGAACGGCACGAGGCAGGACGGTGTACGACAAATCGTAGGTAAAGTCGGGTTCAGATTGCGCCATCACGGTACGCTCTTCGGATTCCCACTTTCCGTTGGGAGTCACGTCTTGGTCGACGTCATGGATGTCAAACAAGAGGTCGTCGCTGCCTTTCATGCTCACTTGCAACTTGGTCAAGTCCACGGCAAAAGACGAGCGATTTTCGAAGATGGCCTGACAAATCCAGTTGTCAGGGCGCTCGTCTTCTCGAACACGCATGTAGGTGAATCCACGGCAGAAGGCGTCGAGTTCACGGAAGGTCATGCTGGACACGGTCGCATCTGCACGGTAGGTTGCTGATGCCTTTCCACCGCTGATAGCCTTCGTGCCGGAAACATCAATCGTCCCTTCAAGGCTCAATGTCTGCTTCTCGCCGGGTTGCAGGCGTCCAACCGTCCAGGTGATGGTGCCGTCTTCCAACTCAGCACCACCAACGGTCTCAAAGTGCATCTCACCAGCGAGCGGTCGAGTCACGACGACGTCGTGGAGTTCAACATTGGATAGATTCTCAACCTCAAGTTCGAGAGCAAGTGGGCCGGGATCTTCGCCAATGGCCACCGACAAAGAGCGCTCCTGCGAACGGGAGGGGTTGGTATCAAGACGCTCCCGCAGGGTCATCATTTGCTTTCCGCTGACCTTGTAGGACATGGTGTGGTTCTTGGAAGGTTCCAATTCATCAACGGAAACATGGTCTCCGCCAATATCGGTTGCATCGATGTTGTCAAGGAGAACGTCGATGTCGTAAATGCGGTCGTCTGCAGAAGGGTTGTTGACGGTCAACGTACCCTTCACGCTCTGCTTGATGATGACACCCTCTGCATTCAGCGTCGTTGATTCCACTTCGTGCAAGGTGCCCTCGAGTTTGTCACCCGTAACGGCCTCTACATCTGCCAAACTTCGGATGGTTGCCCCGGCTTGTTCACCGGTCAAATCTGCGGGGGCAAGGTCAGGGAGTGGTGCGTCCAAGGATGCTGCAGGAGCAAGTGGGTCAAGCAATGCATCCGGTGCGGCAGGAGGGGCTGGAGGTGCCGCAAGCGGGTCCATCAGCGGGTCAGCTGCGGGCGCCTCGGGCATGGGCGGCATCGGTGGCATCTCGGGAGGAGCAGGCGGTGCGCCAAGTGGGTCCATCAACGGGTCGGCTGCGGGCGCCTCGGGCATGGGCGGCATCGGTGGCATCTCGGGAGGAGCAGGCGGTGCGCCAAGCGGGTCCATCAGC
>JALRLQ010000069.1 GCA_023254365.1 Candidatus Poseidonia sp.
ACCCAATAACAAAGAGCATCATTAAACATATAGATGTGAAGGGTAAATATTTTTTTAGAAAGTTATTCATTTATTTTTCAATCCATTCAGAAAGTGATCCAATTTCCTTATGCTGTGTAAGGTCAGCTTGAATAGGTGATATTGAAACATAATTTTCTTTGATAGCAAAAAAATCAGTCCCAGGCCCACCATCATTAGGTTCTCCTGCGGCACCTACCCAGTATAATTTTTCCCCAGTAGGGCTTGTCGAGTCAATCACAGGTTCAGCTTGATGGCGCTTACCTAATCGGGTCACTTGAAACCCCCTTAATTGCTCAAAGGGTAAATCCGGAACATTAATATTAAGCAGTGTTGGTGATGTAAAAGGGTGTTGTTTAAATTTTTCAATTAAATCAAGCGTTACTCTTGCGGCTGTATCAAATTGATTAGGTTCTTTTTGCCCCATAGAAATAGCAAAGGATGGAATATCATAGAGATATCCTTCCATAGCGGCTGCAACCGTTCCTGAGTAGATGGTGTCATCTCCCATATTGGGCCCATCATTAATACCTGAAATGACCATATCAGGCTTTATTTTAATCAGTCCTGTTAGGGCAATATGCACACAATCGGTTGGTGTTCCATCAACGGCGTTCTCCTCGAGTGAACCGAAGCGACGGCTTCAAGACACCTCGCCGTGACCGTGCGTTGAGGCGAGCCCATGGACCACAACCCAGACCGAATCTGCGTTTGGCCAGGGTACTTTGACATCAAATTGTCAAGACGGGGTGGCCGCCGCGTGCCGAAGGATGCATCGGTGGTCAAGCCCGACCTCGAAGGTTTGTTCATGGCAGCCCGCCAAGTCGGTCTTCGCAAAATCAAGCGAGAGGAAGGCACTTCGCACCCGAAACGCCCCCATGGCCGAGAAGGCCGGTTGTGGGTGTCTGCCTCGGGGGCAAAAGAGAGCATTGGGGCGGGAAGCAAGGAGGAAGTCCTGCAGTTGATCGGTGGTCAATGGCGACAAATGCAACGGGACAGCAAGCAGGAGGCGAAGGAGCAATCAGCCCAAGGTCCCAAGGCCGGTGACCGCCGAGCACGTTCCCAACGCAAGAACACCCAACCCCAGCGCTCCAGTTTCAAGAAACGTTCGAGTTTCAAGAAGCGATGAGGAAAACAGGGTTTGATAACCTCTTGCGCCAAAAAATAACCATGCGCCCGCTTGCATTCGTCTTGGTTGTTTTTTTGTTCAGCGCTGTTCAAGGCGACCTGTACGCACAACCCGAACAAGCCGATGACCCCGTCATCATCACGGTTGACAGCACCAATTTCCGTTTCTCTCCCTCCACGGTGACGGTCACCGAAGGCGACACGGTTCGTTTCTTCTGGAGTGGACAAGCGATCGGTCACAACGCTGTGGAGGAGAACGGCGTGTTTGATTCGGGCGACCCTGAACGCGACGTCGACTATTCCTTCACCTTCGAGGTGGGCATGAACGGCACCTACGCCTTTGTTTGCGAGCCGCATGAAGCCATGGGCATGGTCGGTGAAATCGTGGTTGAGCCAGCCGATACCGAAGAGACGCCAGAGGTTGCCCCCGAGGAGGAAGAAGAAAACACGCCGGCCCTTCCCTTCTTCATGACCATCCTGGCGTTGTTGGGAGCCGTCCTCTTCGTGAGGAGGGTTCAGGGCAACGGGTGAAGCCAGCCAAACACGTCATCTTCGGTTTCGTTTTGGATGCCGGTCAGCAGGTCATACAGTTCCTTGGTGATGGGCCCTGGTTGACCGTCTCCGTACACCGTCTTGGTCCCGTCGTGCGTAATGGAGCCGATGGGAGAAATGACGGCGGCCGTACCGCAACAGAAGGCCTCATCGGCTTGAACGGCAAAATCGGCCATGACCTTGCCTTCCACCACCTCGTACCCTTTGTGACGAGCGAGTTGAATAATGGAATCTCGGGTGATTCCGGGAAGGATAGTGCCGGTGAGCGCAGGGGTGTACAGCACCTTGTCTTTGATGCAGAAGAAGTTCGCAGCCCCCACCTCTTCGATGGCGGAGTGGGTCTCGGCGTCGAGGTAGATCACCTCAGCGTAGCCCAATTCCTTCGCTTCCTTGCTGGGTTTCATGCCCGGAGCATAGTTACCAATGGCTTTGACACCGCCCGAACCGCCCGGAGCGGCGCGGTGATGATGTTCGGAGATGAGCAAATCAATGGCGTTCATGCCGCCTTTGAAGTACGGACCAACCGGTGTGACGTAAATCAGGAAGGTGTAGGAGGGTGCGGGCTTCACACCAAGCACAGGGCCGCTTCCCATCAACAACGGTCGAACATACATGGCGCCTTTTCCAGTGGGCGGGACCCAGTGTTGGTTGGCTGCAACGACTTGTTCCACCGCATCCACGAAAATGGATTCAGGGACAGGGGGCATCTTGAGGCGGTCGGCTCCTCGCTGCATGCGTCGGGCGTTTTCCTCCGGACGAAAGAACACAATTCGGTTCTTTGAGGTTCGAAAGGCCTTCATGCCCTCAAACAGCCCTTGTCCGTAATTCAGCACGCCAGCGGCGGGCGACATTGGAATGTCGCCATAGGGCTGAAGCGTTCCGGGCATCCAGGGCTCATTTCCCTCGGTTGAGGTGATGTACATGGTGTCGGTGGGTGTAAGAGAAAATGTGAGACTGTCCCAATCAAACGATTCGTCCATGCCACATACCCCTCTCACCTTGAGCCATTGAGATGAGGCTTTCAAGCATTCCTGTAGCATTTTTTGTTGTTCGGCCTTGTTCTTGACGCACCTTCATTTGTGCTCACAGATGGGTTCTAATGGGGTGCAAGCATGAGTCGGTCAGGAGGTCGTGGGATGAAGGGTCGCATCGGGATTGTCAGCGGACGATACCGGTCTCTCGACCACGACGCAAGCGGGGCGGATTCACCCGTCACCATCGTTGAACTGTTTGGACGATTGGAGGACGGGCGTTCGGCCTGTTTGCTGGTTCAAGGCTTGCGTCCGAGTTTCGAAATCGCACCCATCGGGCAATGGGATGTTGATGGAACACTCCCTCCGTATCTGCAAGACCGTCTCGAGCGCGTCGAAGCCCTCGAGCACGTGATGCAGGTCGAAGGTCCGACGATGAAGTGGACCCAACTTGGTCAACGGCCCGTATGGACCGTTCATGTCGAACAACCGTTCCATGTTCCCTCGATTCGAAACCTCCTCAAGACCCAAGCCTGGCAGATTTTTTCAGGTGATATTCCGTTTGTCAATCGGTTGTTTCTCGACGCAGACCTTGGCATGCACGTTGCCTTTGAAGGAGAGATTGTGGACGAGCGACAAGAGGACGGCGAAGCCACGTTGGTCTCGCTGGCTGCAGCAGGGGCCGTTGGAAGATACGCCGTCGACGTCACCTTGACCTGCTCGGTGGATCAACTCAAGGCAACCGAACCGTTTCAAGTCCCCTACAAGGTCTTCTCGTTTGATTTGGAAACCAGCATTGAACACGAAACGGTGCTGTGTGCGGCGGCATGCGTCGAAGATTTGGGCACTGGTGAGCGCACCACCTTTTCGTTTCGAGGTACGGAAACCGAGATTCTTGAAGGGTTGACGGACGTCGTCCAAAGCCAAGATCCCGACATCATCACGGGGTACAACATCGATAATTTTGACCTGCCCCGGCTTGCTGATCGCACGCAGGTGCTCCAGCGAGGGCGCGGAACTGAAGGGACCATGGCTTTGTTCGGCTGGGGTCGAGCTCCACGAATGGACCTTGAACTCAAACGTCAACGGGACGCGCTTACCCCCAAACGCCAGAGCAACCGTGCTTGGAACCTCTCGGGGCGTGTCGTGATGGATGCCTGGTGGCAAGCCCGTCAGGCGCTGAACCCTCGTCGAGAAACCCTTTCCTTTGTCGCCACCTTGCTCTTTCCTGACGACGAAGAGAAACACAAGATGGACGTTGATGCGTCCAACATGGACGAAGAGTGGGCCACACGGCCCGATGAGGTCATGGCTTACTGTGTACGAGACGCCGAACTCCCGCTCGATATCCTCCAGGCGATTCAGGCCGTTCGTCGCAAGGAGGCCGTCGCTGCCGTAGCCAAAGTGCCGTTTGAGACGGCGGCCAACGGGAGCACGAGCCAACTGATTGATTCCCTGGTGATTCGTCTCGCTGACCGACAGGAGGTCGCCGTTCCTCTCACCGGTTCCGCTGAAGCAAAAGAAGGTCAGATCACGGGCGGGTACGTTCACGACGTCGAGGCCGGTTTGCATCCTTGGATTGCGGTGTTGGATTTCAAGAGCATGTACCCTTCCATCATGATTGGACACAACATCTGCTACACAACCCGCATCGACGGGTCGCAAGCCGCGTTCACCCCTTCCCATCCACCGCACATTGCACCCACAGGGGCTTCGTTTCGTCATCAGGACGACCGGAAGGGGCTGGTGCCGACCTTGCTTGAAGACCTCATGGCCCAGCGTGACGAACACAAGGTTGCGCTCAAGTCGGCCCATGCCCGTGACGATGAACAGAGTGCTGGCTTCCACGATGCCATGCAGTACGCAGTGAAGATCCTCATGAACTCCTTCTACGGGGTGTTTGCCAGCGGTTTTTATCGCTTCACCCATCGTGAACTTGGTTCTTCCATCACCGCATGGGCGCGTCAAAACATCAAGACCATCATCGCAGCGGTCGAGCGTGAAGGTCACGGTGTTGTGTATTCCGACACCGATTCCATCTTCGTTCGCTGCCCAATCAACGCTGAGGCACCGACCATGGTCAGCGATGAGCTGCGCGCTCAGGCCGAACACGACCCTGAGGCTCAACAAACACTCGAGGCCCACGAGGCCGCCATTGAGGAGATGGTGGTGTTCGGCCAAGCGTTGGCACAACAATACAGCAAAGATTCCGCCGTTCTTGAATTCGAAAAGGGCCTTTCCGTTTTCTTCAGTCACGGGGCCAAGAAACGCTACATCGGGCAAGTGGTGTGGCCCGCTGTTGAAATGTTGGTGCGTGGCTATGAGACGCAACGCACCGACTCCTTCCCCTACCTGACATCAACCATGCGGGACATGTTCGGGTTTGCGCTGGCGGACCGTGGCGACGAGTTGGTGGAGTTTGCCAAGCAGCGCGTGCAGGCGCTTCGGGACCGAACCGTACCCGCTCGTGATGTGGTCTTGGCCAAGTCGTGCAAGGGGCGAGTTGTGCGCACGCCCGTCAAATCGGTGAACGATGTCGATTTCACCAAGGATTACACGAATCCAGAGAGCATGGCACAGGTTCGGGTGGCAAAACAACGCATTGAACTCGGACTCGGGTTCACCTCAGGCATGAAAGTCTCGTTTTTGGTCACCGATGCTCGACAGCGACCGATGGCGGTCACCCCATGGTTGGACAACGAAGAACAAGCCGGCTCGGCTGAGTACGACGGTCAATTCTACGCCGAGCGTCTCGCCACGGCATTAGGCCGCATCACCGAAGCCTTTGGATGGGACGCCAAGGAACTGATGGCGGGGAATCGACAGACATCCTTGTTTTCCTTCTGAAGAAGGCATCTTGAGGAAGCCCTTTTGATGAACGGGCCACCACCTCTGTTCATGGGAAGCCTGTCCAAACCGCTTCTGATGGCCAGCATGATGCTGATGTCGGCCCTCGCTGGCTGCATCTTTGAAGACGATGCTGGGGATGACCGTGACGACGTGCTGGCGGTGTTCAACTTCACCCCAAGCAAGAACATCAAGGTGGGCACCACCATCTCCTTCGATGCTTCAGATTCCACCCCAAGCGACGGGTCCTTGACCTACCGATGGAACTTTGACAACGAAGGCTCCAATGACATTGATGCCACCGGCCAGACCGCTGTGTGGTCGTTTGACGAGGCGAAGACCTACCAGGTGCTCCTTGAGGTGTCCGACGGAACGACCACCTCCGAGCAAATTCGCAACGTGGCGGTCTCCCCCGAAAGCGCCGAACCACCTGAAGCCATCATCACCCAATATGCTGACAACGAAGATTGCGAAGACGAGTCCATTTCTGAAGACCTTCATTACATCCTCGTTTGGATTTGTGCTCGGGAAAAATCCACCACCGATCGCAGCGTGACCGAAACCATCACCATCGACTTGGACGCCAGCGATTCCACGCCAGGCAGTTCCACCTCGCAGTACATACCCACCGACGGCTACGCTTGGGATCTCGACCTGGAAGACGACAAAGACAACGACGGCGATGCAGAGAACGACGACGACCTTGTCGGAGAAACGGTGCAGTGGAACAACGTTGAGCCCGGCGAATATGAAATCGGTCTGACCGTCACGAACAACGTCGGCATGACCGACAGCATGACCATCAAAGTTTACGTCAACTATGCGGGGTATTGGAACGATTTTGAAATGGCAGGAAACAACAGCGGGAACCCCGCTGAACTTGAGTTTGACACGTTGATTCACTACAACAAAGACACGGGCAACACCATCGTCAAAGCGGTGATGGAACTTGAATACCCCAAGGAAGATGAAGACTGCACGCCCGTACTGGGCACCAACAACTGCAGGGCTCAACTCGATGTCTATGCGTACAACGAAGAGGGCGATGAAGCTGACAACACCACCAAGACCGACCGCGATGCTCGTGAAGACGGGGATTGCGATGCCGACCAAGATTGCATCCATTTGAGGCTGTCCGGTTACATGTTTTCCGACACCGAATCGACCTACGGTGACGGCGAATGGACCATGAAGATTCAAAACGACCGCATCAACGACTTTGTCGTCGACCAATTCGTGATTCGGTTGTACTACAAATGACGCAAGGAGCCGTGTTCATGCGACGCACCCGCATCATTGCCACGATTGGCCCCTCCTGCGATGACCGCGCCTCCATCAAATCCTTGCTGGAGGCTGGGGTTGACGTCTGCCGGCTGAATTATTCACACGGTGAACCAGAGCACAAGACAGAGCTGTATCGGTTGATTCGGGACATCGAAGATGAAATCGGCCGGCCAACCTGCATCATGGCTGATTTACCCGGTCCAAAACTCCGCCTCGGAACCTTTCCGGGCGTGGTCATGCTTCACGATGGGAGCGAGGTCAGGCTCCACTGCGGCGTGGCGGACATGGAGGTCACCGATGGGGCCGATCTCCCGGTGGAATACGGCGGTCTCTCGGCGGAACTCAAGGTTGGCGACCCTGTCTTGTTGGCTGATGGGTTGATTCGCTTAACGGTTCAATCCACCTCCGGCTCAGCGAACGGAACCGTGGCCTGCGTTGTGGAAGACGGCGGGCCCATCAGCAGCCGTAAAGGTGTCAATGTTCCCGGGACACTGGTTGATTTGCCCGCTGTTGGCGAAAAGGACGAGCGTGCTATTCGACATGCACTCGAGCACGGCGCGGACTACATTGCCGTGAGTTATGTTCGTTCCTCTGAGGACCTCGAACCCGTGACTCGTGCGATTACGAACGCCTCAATGCACGTTCCCGTTATGGCGAAAATAGAGCACCCCGCCGCCCTGGAGAACCTCGAGAGCATTCTGGACGTGGCCGATGCCGTGATGGTGGCCAGAGGCGACCTCGGTGTTGAAATTCCGCTGGAAAACGTCCCTGTGGTTCAACAACAGATCATCGACAAGGCCCTCGAGCGGGGTATGCCGGCCATTGTCGCCACCCAAATGCTCGATTCCATGACCTTGCAACCACGCCCAACCCGGGCGGAGGTCAGCGATGTCTCCACCGCTATTCGGCACGGGGCGACCGGCGTGATGCTCTCGGCAGAAACCGCCTCGGGAAATTACCCCCTTGAAGCGGTTCAAACCATGGCGAAAATCGCCCTGGCCACCGAACAGGGCCTTGCTTCGCACGACTCGCGACCCAATGCACTTGCCCGCTTTCGTTCAACTCGCGCCGTGGCGCATGCCGGTGTAGAGCTGGCGAAGGAATCCGACGCAGCGCGAATCGTCGTGGCGACCGAACACGGCAATGCGCCTCGTTTGGTCTCCGGATACAGACCCACCATCCCGGTGACGGCCGTGAGCGACCGTTTGCGTGCGCTGCGTCGGTGTTGCATGTTGCCCGGTGTTGACACCATCCTGTCCAAGGAGCACAGTCGAGGTTCACAAACCATGAAGGAAGCCGTGGAACAATTGGTCATCCAAGGCCGTGTTTCCCCCGGCCAGCGCGTGGTGGCCATCTCAGGAAGCCCGTTGGCGATGCGCGGTGCAACCAGCACGCTTCGTCTCTACAAAATCGGTGCTGACGGCGAAATTCTTGACGCAGAATGAGGCCTTCCTGCCAAACCGGGCGGAAAATGCGGTGCTGATGTTCATCGCGGTTTTGATATAGGGGATACTTTTCGGACGGCTTGCTAAGGAGCGATTACCATGCCATCACAATGGGAAGACAGAAGCAAGCCACACCGCAACATCGTGTTTATCGGTCACG